>CAZIJE010000087.1:0-15447 GCA_964539435.1 uncultured Desulfovibrio sp. | reverse complement strand
GTCCATATAAGGGTCCGGGAGGGGCTTAGCCCCTCCCGGCCGCCGGAGGCATCTTCCCTCTTCCTCCCGCCGTCCGCACCGTTCCACGAATAATAGATTTCGTCGCACCGCCGCACACGTTCATTCCACGGTCGCGCCGGAAGGTGGGCGCCACGCGCCCGGGGACGGGCAGGGCGCTGCCGGCGGCAAAGGGCCGCACGGCCATGCGCCAGGCTTGGTGCGGCCGCTGGCCGTGGAGGAGGATCGCCAGGCAGGGCAGGAGCAGCAGCGGCGGCAGCACGGCCAGGTAGGTGAGGATGTCGCGCGTGAGGAGAAAAAGGAGAACGTCGGAGAGGAGGGTGTCCTTGGGAAGGCTCAAGACGTAGCGGACGCACACGGCCGGCGCGAGGCGGTAGAGGCCGGTTTCGGGCCAGGCGCCGAAGGCCAGGCTGTAGACGGCCTTGTAGGCGGTCGCGCCGCAGGTGCCGCCGATCCAGGTGACGAGCAGGCCGCCGGCCAGGAAGGCGGCCGCTTTCTTGAAGGGGTGCTCGGAGTCCATGCCGGTTCCTCGGCCGCGCATCACCACGGCCTGCCTGGGCTATGCAAAAATCGGGGCACCACGGCATGGCGGCCGGGCGCTCACAAACAGCGGGCGGGAAAGGCCGGGGAGGGGGGCGGCTAGGAAAGACAGGCGGCCGCAGCGGCCAGGACGCGGTCCAGTTCCTTTTGCGCAAGCGGCTTGGACAGGTAGTCGTTGAGGCCGGCGGCCAGGAACCGTTCGCGGTCGCCGGGCATGGCGTGGGCCGTGACGGCCGCGATGAACACGCCGGACCGGGCCGGATCGGGCAGGGCCCGGATGGCCCGGGTCGCGTCGATGCCGTTCAGGCCGGGCATCTGGATGTCCATGAGCACGAGGTCGAAGGGCGATGCGGCGGCGGCGTCCACGGCTTCCCGGCCGTTGGCCGCGGTGGTGACGGCGTGGCCTCGGGCCAGGAGCAGCTTTTCCACGATGTCGCGGTTGACGCGGTTGTCGTCGGCCAGCAGGACCCGCAGGGGCGGCAGGGCCGGAACCGCTTCCTGGCGGGGCTCCGGCTGGAGGTCCTCGGGGTAGGATTCGAGGCCGAAGACGGCGGTGAAGGAAAAGACCGAGCCCTGGCCGGGTTCGCTTTCCAGGGCGATTTCGCCGCCCATGAGGCCGACCAGCCGCCGGGTGATGGCCAGGCCCAGGCCCGTGCCGCCGAAGCGGCGGGTGTAGGAGCCGTCGGCCTGGGTGAAGGCGTCGAAGATGCGGGCCGCGTCCTCGGGGCGGATGCCGATGCCGGTGTCGCTGACGGAGAAAAGCAGGGTCTGCCGCGCCTGCGGCCCGGCGGACTCCGGCGCCAGGCAGGTCTCCAGGCAGTGGACGCCGATGACCACGCCGCCGCGCCGGGTGAACTTGACGGCGTTGCCGACCAGGTTGACCAGCACCTGGCGCAGCCGGTCGGCGTCGCCAAGGAGCAGGTCCGGCACGTCCGGGTCCACGTCCACTTCCAGGCGCAGCCCGTTTTCCCGGGCCAGCACGCCAAGGGTCGCCTCGACCGAGGCCAGCACGCCGCGCAGCCCGAAGGGATCGTGGGCCAGTTCCAGCCGGTCGGCCTCGATCTTGGAAAAGTCCAGGATGTTGTTGATGAGCGTCAAAAGCGAGGCGGCCGAGTCCTCGATGTCCTTGAGATACCCCTGCTGGTCCGCGTCGAGGTCGGTCGCCCCGAGGATCTGGGCCATGCCCAGGATGCCGTTCATGGGCGTGCGGATCTCGTGGCTCATGTTGGCCAGGAATTCGGACTTGGCCTGGCTGGCCGCCTCGGCCGCCTCCTTGGCCACGGCCATGGCCGCCTCGGCCTCCCGCCGCTCGGTCACTTCCCGGATCAGTTCCTGGTTCATGCGAATAAGCGTCCGGGTCCGTTCGCGGACCATGACCTCGAGCCGTTCGTTGACGCCTTCGAGCTCCTGGCGGGCCAGCACCCGGTCGGTGATGTCCTCCACGATGCCGGCCACCCGGGTGACCACGCCGGAGTCGTCGCGCACGGGAAAGTAGCGGGCCTGGACCCAGCGGATCGAGCCGTCCGGCCGCTGCACGCGGTATTCCGGGAACGTGCCCCGTTGGACGGGCCTGCCGGCCACGGCAGTCAGATGGGTCAGGACCTTGTCCCGGTCGTCGGCATGGACCCCGTCCAGCCAGGACATGGGGGACTCGTACAGGCTCTTGGTGGTGCGGCCCCAGAGCCGTTCATAGGCCGGGCTGATGTAGAAGGTCCGTTTCCAGTCCGTCGAGCCGAGCCAGAAGACTTCGCCGATGGCCTCGGCCAGTTGGCGGAATTTTTTTTCGCTGTCCCGAAGCGTCCGCTCGGCCGACTTTCGCTCCGAGATGTCGCGGACCACGGCCACCACCCGGGACTGCCCCCGGTAGGCGCTGGCCCGGAGATTGATTTCCGTCCAGAAGAGGCGGCCGCTCGTGTCCCTGGCCAGCCACTCGAACAGCTGGGGCTGGCCGGCGACGGCCAGTTGGAGCTTGGCCCGGGCCTCGGCTTCGGAGTAGGGGGGGTAGCCGGCGCTCAGGGTCGCGGGGGAATGCCGGGAGAGTGCGACCGGGGACAGGCCGTAGAGGTCCAGGGCCCGGGCGTTGGCGTCCAGAAACGCGCCCGTGGCCGGGTCCTGGATGAAGACGGCGTCGCTGACGGCGTTGAAGATGCCGCGGTACTCGGCCTCGCTTTCCCCAGCGGTTTCCCTGCCGCCCGGCACCTCCCCGGAAGCGTCGCGACCGCAGGCCAGAAGCGCCGCCGGACGTCCGTCCGGGCCGGGGAGGGGGACCACGTTCCAGGCGACGCGGCGGCGGCCCCGGGCCGTGACCGTGTCCAGGGCGGCCCGTCCGCCCCGGCCGGAGAAGGCCTCGGCCAGGAGGGCCCGGCCCCGGTCCCGGTCCGCGTCCGACACGGCCGGAACGAACCAGTCGCGGCCCAGGACCTCCTCCCGGGTCCGGCCCAGAAAGGCCAGGCCGTGGTCGCTGATGGCCGCCAGCCGCCCGTCCGGGTTGAGGACCGCCACGATATCCCCGGCCGCTTCCCAGAGGGCGTCGGCCATGGTCCCTGGGGCGATAGGAAAGGGGGAGGGTGGGGCGGCGGTCGGGTCTGGCATGGTGTCGGAATCGCCGGGTTGCGGGTTGGGGCGCATGTTCGGCCAGTATGGCGTTTTTTGATACCTCCCGCAAGAGACCGACATTGTTGACGGTTGCCCGCTTCGGTTCTCGGCGGTATGGGACACGTCCCGGCGCGCCGTCCCAGACACGGCTCCACCCCGTGTTCGTGACTGTTGCGCCTGGCGAATCGTCTGCAGAATGAGGCGGTTCGGCGCGGCGAGTTGACTTTTATCCGTGGGAATCTATAGACAATGACAAACGCCGCGTAGGAAGGGGGGAAGGCGGCCGCACGAAAACGCCCTGTCGCGGCGTTCGTGTGCGGCCGTTGTTGTCCTTTTGCCGTCGCGGCCAACGAGGAGTTGTCATGGAAAAGCTGTCGTACCAGGAGATGCAGCGGGTGTTGATGGATGAGCTGCGGCTCATGCACTACCCGATCGCCATCAAATACTTTTTCGACCAGGCCGAACTCGACGAGTTCAAGGCCCGGGTGCCCCACTACCTGCCGGCCAAGGCCCTGACCTTCTGCCAGGCCGAGCTCGGGGCCCGCATGGAGGGCCTGACCGTGCTCGTGGGCAAGGAACAGCTCGGCTGCTCCAACGCCAAGTGCGTGTTCGGCTGGAAGGAGATCGACGCGGCCGAGATCAAGGGCCACCTCAAGTACGTGCGCGACCTGGAGCAGGCCGAGCGGTTCGTGAGGAGCAAGCCGCGCCTGAAAAAGGACCTGCTGGCCGTGGCGGTCTCGCCCCTGGCCGACACGGCCTTCGATCCGGACGTGGTCCACTTCTACTGCGACAACATGCAGGCCTACCACCTGGCCGTGGACTGGATGGCCGCCACGGACCACCATCCCCTGAACCCCAACCTGACCATCAACTCGGCGGCCTGCGGCGGCAACGTCCACGCCTACAATACCGGCGAGGCCAACGTGTTTCTGGCCTGCAGCGGCAGCTACAACGCGGGCAAGACCGAGCGCGGCGAGATCAACGTGGCCATCCCGGGCAAGGACATCGGCCTGGTGGTGGCCCGGCTCCTCGAACGCAAGGAAGGGACCGGCGGCGCGTCCCTCACCCGCTCCGGCCACCCGTTTCCGGGCGCGGACATCTGCAAGAACTGCCCGCTGATCGTGTTCAAGAAGTGCGAGCCCGTGGTCGCGGACGAGGACGTGGACGGGCAGTAGGAACCGGGGCGCGGAGAAAGGCGACCGGGGCGTCGCCCCGGACCCTGCCGGGGGGAATGATTCCCCGGCCCCCCCGGCTGGTGCTGCGGCCAGGGAAGGGCGCCGGTCGGCCATATGCTTTGCGGGCGGTCCTTGGGGCCGCCTTTTTCATGGGGAGGGGAAAAACATTCAGACCCGGGCGCGGAGAAGGGCGCCGAGGCCGGTGTCCAGGAAGTGGGTGGAAAAGGGCTGGGGCGTGTCGTCGGGCACGTTGGAGCCCATGGAGGCCATGACCCGCTCCCGGCCGAAATGGGCCGCGGCGAGCCCGGCCGTGAAATCGGCCTGGGGCGTGCCGTCGAAGCGGGTCAGCAAGGCCGCCCGCTCCCAAGTCTTGTCGGAGAACACCATGGCGCTTCCGGGGTTGCGGTTCGGTTCCAAGGCTAGCGCAGCCGCCAACCAGAGGCAAGGGATTTGCCGACATGTCGGCGGTGTGGGCAAAAAACGTCATCGCGTGTGCAAAAATGGAACTCGGACCGGTCGTCGCGCCGGTCCCGTCGCGCCGGCTTTCCGTTTTGTCATGCCAAATGAACCCATTGCCCGGGACGGCCGGAAGCGGCGACCGTGGCACGGTTCTGGCAATAGGTCCTGCCGTCAGGCACACCACAGGGAGGTTTGTATGAAACGTCTGTTTTGCGTCGCCATCCTGGCCGTCGCCGCCCTCGCCCTGGCCACTCCGGCCAAGGCCATCACCGTGGCCGGCCCGGGATTCGCGGTCAGCGTGCCGGTCTACGTCGGCCCGGGCTACGTGCCGCCGCCGGTCTACTACCCGCCGCCGCCCGCTTACTACGCGCCGCCGCCGGTCTATGTCGGTCCGGCCTACGCGCCCGCGCCGGTCTGGGTGGGACCCCGCCCCTGGGGCCCGCCGCCCCGTCCGGTGGTTTACGGTCCCCGTCCGGTCGCTCCCGCGCCCCTGCCGCCGCGCTTCCGGTAGGCCGGGACCGGGATTCGGACGCCATGCGCGACACGCGGTCGGGATCGCTCCCGGCCGCGTTTTTTTGCGCCCTTGGCGGGTCAGGGGGCCAGCCAGGCGTCGATGACCCACTGGAGTCCGGATCGAAAACCGAGTGGAATCGTTTGCGGGGCGTCAGACCCCTTCGGCCCTGGCCAGGGCCTCCCGGGCCTCGCCGGTGCGGCCCTGCACGGAAAGGGCCTTGGCCAGCTCCTTCCAGAATTCCCCGTGGTCGGGCCTAAGGGCCACGGCCTGCCGGGCCATGGCCTCGGCAATGGCCGGGTCCTGGCCCTCCTGCAGGTAGAGCCGGGCCATCAGGTGCAGGGAAAAGGCGTCCTTGGGGTCGTGCAAGAGGGCCTGGTGCAGGTGCTCCCGGGCCTCCTCCAGCCGGCCCCGCTTGAAGGCCAGCCGGGCCAGGTGGCGCAGGGTCAGGGCCGGGCCGTTGTCGGCCGCGGCCGCCCGCTTGTAGTACTTGAGCGCCGCCTCGAACCGGCGGCTCTCCTCGGCCATGCGCCCGAGCCGCAGCAGACTGTAGACGTGGCCGGGATTGGCCCGCAGGCACTTCTGGAAGGCGCTCCGGGCGGCCGCGTTCTCCCCGAGCCGGCGGCAGACGCAGCCGAGGTTGTACAGGGCCATGGTGTTTTTGGGGTCGTGGCCGATGACCCGGGTGAATTCGGCCCGGGCCTGGGGCAGGCGGCCGAGCTTGGCCAGGCAGATGCCGAGGGAATTGCGGGCCAGGGAGTTGTTCTCGTCGGCCAGAAGCGCCTGCTTGTATTCCTCCATGGCCGCGTAGATGTCGCCCATGGCGAAAAGCCGGTCGCCGCTGACCGTCAGCGACAGGGAGTCGAAGACCGCCAAGCGTGGGCCCTTGGGCAGGAGCAGGGCGTGGTCCAGGGCCTTGCGGCAGTTTTCCGGCACGTCGGCCCGGGAAAAGTGGAGAAAGGGGTAGCCGGCGATGCCCACGGCGGCGGTGGTGCCGAGCCGGTCGGCCAGGGCCCCGATGGCCGCCACGGCCGCCTCGGCCAGGCTGGCCGGGTCGCGGCCGGGCAGGAAAAAGACCAGCTTGCTGGAGCTGAACCGGCCGCCGACCGCCTCGGGACCGAAAAACATCCGGCACGCGGACGCGGCCTCGGCCATGTCCGCCTCGGCCGGCCGGTCCGCCCGCCGCTGGGACGGGACCTGGGACAACAGCACCAGGACCATGGAGAAAACCGGCCGCTTCTCCCGGTCCGGGGCCGTGACCCGCAGAAAGTCGTGGTGGCCGTAGAGCCCGGACACGATGTCCTTGCGCGGCGGCCCGCTGTCCGCGTTTTGGTCCGGCGCGTCGGCCTCAGGGGCCAGGAGCAGCCGGTCGCCCGGCTCCACCGGGCAGTGGGGGTCGGCCAGCTGGAGCACTTCGGCATAGGACCGGTCCTCGCCGACCTCGGTCAGCACGGCCTCGCCCTTGACCGTGGCCGGGGCGTGGTCGCCCAGGCGCTCGCCTTCGGGCTTGCGGCCGTCCAGGGTCCGTTCGTGGCGCGGCGACCAGATCAGGAACCGCTGGCCCGGCTCGGCGTCCACGCCCCGGCCGTGGCTGACCGCGATCCGCGACAGGGGCAGGGCTTCGAGGACCACGCCGCCCTCGGCCAGGATCCGGTGGTAGGCCATGACCTGGCCCCGGCCCAGGTCCTTGGCCACGGCCAGGGCCTTTTTGGCCTTGTACAGGGCCAATCGGGCCTGCTCGGCCGGCGGGGCCACGAACTGGCCGCCGCGCATGTCCTGGGGGTACAGGGCGCAGCCGGCGCTGGCCGAGAGGCCGAAGCTCTCGCCCGTGGCCGGGGTGGGAAAAGTCAGGCGGGAGAGTTCGCCCAGAAGCGTCTCGGCCGTCTCCCGGCACCGGGCCGCGGACGCGCCGGGCAGGAACAGGCCGAACAGGTCGTCGTGGAGCCGGGCCGCCATGCCGCCCTCGGGACAGGCCCGGCCGAGCAGCTCGCCGACCCTGGAAAGGGCCGCCTCGGCCGCCACAAAGCCGTGCCGGGCCGCGATCCGGCTGAACCGGTCGAGGTCCAGGGCGATGAGGCCGAAGCCGCCGCGAAGGCCGGTCAGGCCCGGGTCCACCAGGCTGGCCGAGCCGGGCAGGATCCGGTCCTGGACCAGCCCGATTTCGCGGGTCAGGGCGGCGGTCAGGGTCTCGCCCGTGGCCAGGCCGGTCAGACCGTCCGTGGCCGCCGCCTGCATCAACGCCAATTGGGCCAGGGCCATGGCCCCCACGCGCGGCAAAAGCGGCAGCAGGGCCTTGGGCGCGGCCAGGCTCGCCCCCCGGGCCACGAACACGCCGAGCAGGCGGCCGTCGGCCGCGAGCGGCGCCAGGACCTTGCGCTCGGCCGGCAGGTGGACGGCCAGGCCGTAGTCCGGGCCGAACCCGGCGGCCATGGGGTCGTCGGCGGTTCGCGGAAAAAACAGGCTGTAGGTCTTGAAGGACAGGAACCGGGAAAAGACGTCCCTGAGAAACTGTTCGTGCAAGATGAGATCGCGCTGCGAAAGAGACGCCGAAGGCATTGCCGCTACCCCGCATGGTGGCCGTATGGGGCTTTCCTCTAGCGCCGAGCGGCCCGGAAAACAAGGGGAACCGGCCGGTTCGGGCCGGGGCGCTTGACGAAACGGACGAAGACGCGGCACATCCCGGGGCAGGGCGCGGGAACCGCGTCCCGGGTCCGCCCGGAGCCGGGCGGACCGCAGCCCACAGCGCGCGGGAGTGACAAACGGCATGGACATCAGGACCTTCCCCATCGGCCCCCTGGAGACCAACTGTTACCTGGCCGTGGCCGGCGACGCGGCCGTTGCCGTGGACGTCGGCGGCGATCCGGCTCCGGTTGCGGCCTTTCTCAAGGAAAAAGGCCTTTCCCTCGAAGCGGTGCTGCTCACGCACCTCCACTGCGACCACCTCTACGGCGTGGCCGGCCTGACCCGGGAGTTCGGGGCCAAGGCCTACGCCGGGAGCGAGGACGGCTTTCTGCTCGACACCGAACTCGGCGGGGGAGGGCTCATGGGCCTGCCCCTGGTGCCGCCCTTTGCCTGGGAGCCGCTGGCCCCGGGCCGGATCACCCTGCTCGGCCAGCCCTGCCACGTCCTGGCCACGCCCGGCCATTCCCCGGGCAGCCTGTCCTACTTCTTCCCCGAGGCCGGGGCGGTCTTCGTGGGGGACCTGCTTTTCTACCGCTCCATCGGCCGCACGGACTTCGCGGGCGGGGACTACGACGTCCTGATCCGGTCCGTGGCCACGGAGATCTTCGCCCTGCCGCCGGCCACCATCGTCTATTCCGGCCACGGCCCGGCCACCACCGTGGGCGACGAAAAGCGCCACAATCCGTTTTTCTCGGAGTTCGCCCGGTGACGCCGCCGGCCGGGCCGGCGGTGGTGTTCCTGTGCGGCCCGAGGCCGGGCGGCAACTCCGACGCCGCCGGCCTGGCCTTTGCCGCCGGCCTGGCCGCGGCCGGGCGCGAGGCCCGGGTCGTCCGGCTCCGCGAGCACGGCCTGGCCCCCTGCCGGGGTTGCGGGGCTTGCGCCAAGCCCGGCAACCGCTGTCCCCTGGACCGGAAGGGCGACGCGGCCGAGGCCCTTTTCGAGGCCGTCAAGGCCGCGCCCCTGGCCGTTTTCGCCGCGCCCATCTATTTCTACCACGTGCCGGCCCTGTTCAAGGCCTTCATCGACCGGGCCCAGCGCCACTACGAGGCCCGGCTGGCCGGCGCGACCCTGCCGGAGCGTCCGGCCCACGTCCTGCTGGTGTCCGGCCGGCCCAGGGGCGAGCGGCTGTTCGAGGGCGCGCTTTTGACGCTCAAGTACTTTTTCTGGCCGTTTCACCTGCGCCTGGAGGAGCCGTGCCTGCTGCGCGGCTTCGACGCCCCGGGCGACCTGGCGGCCGACGCCCGGGCCCTGGACCGGATCACGGCCCTGGGCCGGGCCGCCGGCTCGGGGGCCTGAGGGTCCCGTGCGCCGCTTCCTGGCCGGCCTGGCCCGGGGGCTCCTCGCCCTGTGCGACCGGTGCCTGGCCTGCCGGGGCCTGTTGCCGGCCGGCGGCTCCGATCGGCTTCTCTGTCCGGACTGCGCCGCCCGCCTGGCCCCACGCCTGGGCGGCTTCTGCCCCTGGTGCGGCGACCCGGCCGCCGATCCGGAGGCGCCGCCCCTGGTCTGCCTTGCCTGCCGGACGTCCGGCCGTCCCTGGGACGGGTTCGCCTTCCACGGCCGCTACGAAGGGACGCTGCGGGACCTGGTCCTGGGATTCAAGTTCCACGGCCGCCTGGACCAGGGCCGGCTGCTGGCCGGACTCCTGGCCGAGGCCTGCCTGCGGGCCGCCTCCCGGACCGGACCCGGGGCCATGGAGCCGCCCGGGCCCGAGGTCATCGTGCCGGTGCCGCTTTTTCCCCGCCGCCTGGGCTGGCGGGGATTCAACCAGAGCCTGGCGCTGGCCCGGGGGCTCGGCCGGGTCCTCGGCCGGCCCGTGGCGGCCGAAGGCCTGGCCCGCATCCGGGACACCACGCCCCAAAGCCTCCTGCCCGGCCCCAGGCGCCTGGACAACCTCCGGGGGGCCTTTGCCGCCGATCCGGCCGTGGCGGCGGGCCGGCGGGTCCTTCTGGTCGACGACGTCATGACCACCGGGGCCACCGTGGACACGGCCGCTCGGGCCCTGCGCGCGGCCGGGGCGGTCCGGGTCGACGTGGCCGTGGTGGCCCGGTAGGGCGTGGGGGCGGTCCCGCGCCCTGTCCTGGGAGCTGTCCCGGGCGTGGACCGGCACAGCCGTCCAAGCGGGCGGGCGGCAGTGGATAAAACGGGATAATCGTGTATAGGGGAGGCAAAACCCGCAAGGAGCCCCCTCCATGTCCCCCATGCGCTTCCCCGGTGACGACGACCCGCTGTGGTACAAGGACGCGGTCATCTACGAGGTCCACGTCAAGGCCTTCATGGACGGCAACGGCGACGGCATCGGCGATTTCCAGGGCCTGACCAGCCGCCTGGACTACCTGGCCGGCCTCGGCGTCGACACCCTGTGGCTGCTGCCCTTTTACCCCTCCCCGCTGCGGGACGACGGCTACGACATCGCCGACTACTACGGCATCCATCCCCACTACGGCACGCTTCGGGACTTCAAGGAATTCCTGCGCGAGGCCCACGAGCGCAACCTCCGGGTGATCACCGAGCTCGTGGTTAACCACACCTCCAACGAGCACCCGTGGTTCAAGCGGTCCCGGGCGGCGGCCAAGGGCTCGCCCTGGCGCGACTACTACGTCTGGAGCGACACCCCGGACAAATATCGCCAGGCCCGGATCATCTTCAAGGATTTCGAGGCCTCCAACTGGACCTTCGACCGCGAGGCCGGGGCCTTCTACTGGCACCGGTTCTATTCCCACCAGCCGGACCTCAACTACGACAACCCCAGGGTCCGGAAGGACATCACCCGGGTCATGGACTTCTGGCTGTCCCTCGGCGTGGACGGCCTGCGCCTGGACGCCGTGCCCTATCTCTACGAGCGCCAAGGCACCAACTGCGAGAACCTGCCCGAGACCCACGCCTTTCTCAAAAAACTGCGGGCCCATGTGGATTCGCGGTTCAGGAACCGGATGCTCCTGGCCGAGGCCAACCAGTGGCCCGAGGACGCGGTGGCCTATTTCGGCGACGGCGACGAGTGCCACATGGCCTACCACTTTCCGATCATGCCCCGGATCTTCATGGCCCTCATGATGGAGGACCGGTTCCCGATCCTCGACATCATGGAGCAGACCCCGCCCATTCCGGCCAACAGCCAGTGGGCCATGTTCCTGCGCAACCACGACGAGCTGACCCTCGAAATGGTCTCGGACGAGGAGCGCGACTACATGTACCAGGTCTACGCCAAGGACCGGAAAGCGCGCATCAACCTCGGCATCCGCCGCCGCCTGGCCCCGCTCATGCAGGGCAGCCGGCGGCGCATGGAGCTCATCAACTTCCTGCTCCTGTCCTTTCCCGGCACGCCCATCATCTACTACGGCGACGAGATCGGCATGGGCGACAACTTCCACCTCGGCGACCGGGACGGGGTGCGCACGCCCATGCAGTGGAGCCCGGACAAAAACGCCGGCTTTTCCCGGGCCAACCCCCAGAACCTCTACCTGCCCGTGGTCATCGACCCCCAGTACCACTACCTGGCCGTGAACGTGGAGAACCAGGAGGCCAACCTGTCGTCGTTTCTGTGGTGGATGCGGCGGATGATAGCGCTGCGGCGTCGGCTGCCGGTCATGGGCCGGGGGGAGCTGGCCTTTTTATCGGCCGAAAACAACAAGGTCCTGGCCTTCACCCGGTCCCTGGACGGGCTGGTCATCCTGGTGGTGGTCAACCTGTCGCGGTTTTCCCAGGTCGCCTCCCTGGACCTGTCCGCCCACATAGGGGCCACGCCCGTGGACGCCTTTTCCGGCACGCGGTTTCCGGTGGTCACCAACCTGCCCTACGTCCTGCCCCTGTCCCGGCACGACTACTACTGGCTGCGGCTGACCCGGGAGGAGCCGGCCAAGGGCGCGGACGCGGCCGCCGTGCCGCGCCTGGATTTCAGCCAGGGGCTCAGAAGCCTTCTGACCCAGGCCCAGCGCAAGTCCATCGCCGAGGAGCTGCTGCCGCCGTACGCCCGGCGCGTCGGCCTGGCCGGCGCGCCCCAGCCCGGGGTCCAGCGGCTGGAGATCGTCGACGCCGTGCCGGTCGGGCCCCGGGGCCTGGCCGCCTGGCTGCTCCTGCTCGAGGTCCACGCCCTGACCGGCGAGATGCGGCTGATGCCCTTTGTCCTGGCCCTGGCCACGGGCGAGGAGGCGGCGGCCATCGAGCGCGACAGTCCCCAGGAGGTGGTGGGCCGGATCTCCCACGCCGGCCGGGAGGGAACCCTGGTTGGCGGCTTCGCCCTGCCGGTCCTGCGGGCCTGGTGGCCCGAGGCGGTGTACCGCAAGGCCAGGCTGCGCGGCGGGGAAGGGGTCCTGGTGGCCATGCCCGAGCCCGACTACAACCGCGCCCTGTGCCTGGAGGGGGTCTGCCCGCCCTCGCGGATGGTCCGGGACGGGCAGAGCAACGTGGGCCTGGACTACAACGACCAGCTTTTCCTCAAATACTACAGCAGCCTCGACGGCGGGCCGCACCCGGAGGTCGAGATGCTCCGCTACCTCTGGGCCGAAGCCGGATTCTCCCAGGCGCCGCAACTGGCCGGGGTCTTCGAGTACCGGTCGCGGGACGGCGGGGACCCGGTCGTGGTGGCCACGGTCCAGGAATACATCACTGGCGGCCGGGAGGGGATGGGATTCACCCTGGAGCACCTGGAGCGGTATTTCGAGCAGCGCCGGGCCATGCCCGACACCCCGCCGGACAGGCCGGCCACGGAGGAAGCCGCCTCGGGCATGGCCAAGTCCATGGCCGGCATGGCCGACGAGTTCTACCTGGAGATGGCCCGGCTGCTCGGCCGGCGCACGGCCCAGATGCACCTGGCCCTGTCGCGCGGCACGGGCCCCTTTGCCCCGGAACCCTTCACCAAGCTCTACCAGCGGTCCGTCTACCAGGCCATCCGCAACCGGATCCGGCGGGCCACGGCCCTGCTCGTCCGGTCCCTGCCGGCCCTGCCCCAGGACCTGCGGGAAGAGGGGGCCCGGGCCGCTGCCTGGGAAGCCCAGTCCCTGCAGGCCGTGTCCGGACTGCTGACCACCGTGGTCGACACCGTCAAGATCCGCATCCACGGCGACTATCGCCTGGAGAACCTGCTTTTCACGGGCAAGGACTTCGTGATCGTGGACTTCGAGGGCGACCCGAGGCGGCCCCTCGGGGAGCGGCGGCTCAAGCGCTCGGCCCTTCGCGACGTGGCCTCCATGTTCTATTCGTTCTACGCGGCGGGCGAGGAGGGGGTCAGCCGGCACGGCGAGGCCCATCCGGAGGATGCCGGCCGGGCCGGCGGCTGGGCCTGGCCGTGGGCCGAAGCGGTCTCCCGGGCCTTTTACGGGGCCTACGGGGCCGAGGTCGGCGACGCGCCCATCCTGCCCGGTCGGCGCGAGCAGCTGCTGCTGCTCAAGACCTTTCTCCTGGAGCGGGCCTACGACGCCCTGGCCCAGGCCCTGGAAACGCGGCCCGACCGGATCGGCGCGCCGCTCTCGTGCATCCGGCTGGTGCTCGATCTCAACTAGTGAGACGTCCCTGAAAAAATGCGAGAGTATTTTTTCAGAAAAAGATGGCTTCTAAAGCATGTTGCCCATGGGGCACGCCTGCGCGTGTTTCGCGGACGTGACACGAGGCCGACCCATGCCTACGCCTCCAGGGGCAGCCGGACGCGGAAGACCGTGCCGGCCTCGGGGGTGGATTCCAGGGTGACCGAGCCGCCGAGGTAGCGTTCGGTCAGGAGCTTGATGCTGTAGGTGCCAAGGCCCCGGCCCATGCCCTTGGTGGAAAAGGAGCGGTTGAAGATGCGCATGCGCACGCTCCTGGGGATGACGGCGGCGTTGTGGACCCAGAACGCCACATGGCCCTCGCCGGCCTCGCAGCCCAGGCGCACCGCGCCGCCCGGCTCCGTGGCCTCCAGGGCGTTTTTGACCATGTTGCCGAGCACCCGGCGCAACAGCACCGGATCGGAGCTGAAGGCGGCCTCGGCCCCTTGGTCCAGGATCTCGATCCGCTTGCCCCGGGCCTGCTCGGCGTTCTGAAAGGTGGCGGCCACCATGGACAGGACGTCGCCGGTCCGCAGGGGCGAAAAATTGGTCTCCAGCTCGTTGGTCTCGGCGGCCAGGAGCTGCTTCTGGTACATGATCTCGTCGGTCAGCTGGACCACGGCCCGGTGGATGAGCTCGGCGTCGGGCCGCAACTCGTCGTGGACCTCCTCGGCCAAAAATTCCATCAGTCCCTGCAGCCCGCCCACGGTGTTGAGCACGTCGTGGAAAAAGATCCGCTCCAGGGTCCGCCGCCGCTTTTCGTGGCTGACGTCGGTGATGGAGAAGATGACGAAAAACTCCTCGTCCAGGCAAAAGGGCGAGGAGGAGACCCGCAGGTCCAGGGCCTCGACCCTGTCGCCTTCCTCGCGGTTGATGTTGCATTCCTGGACGTTGTCCCGGCCGGCCAGGCCGAGCAGGATGGAGCGCACGGCCCCGCAGTGGGCGCAGAATTCCCCGGTGCCGCAGCCGCCCGGGGCTTGGGCCGCGTGGACGCAGCGAAAGGCCTCTCCCGGCCGCTTGCCCAGGGCCTCGCGGATGTCGCTGACGCCGAGCACGTCCACGAACTTGCGGTTGCCGAACACCACCTGGCGCTGGCGGTTGAGCACCATGGAGATGACCGGAATGGCGTTTAGGACCACGGGAATTTCGTGGCCGGTCAGGATGTTGAACTGGCGTTCGATCTCTTCGAACGAGGCGCGCTCGGCCGGGGCGAAACAGGTCTGCGCGGACGCGGCGGGCATGGCTGCTCCTGGGCTGGGTTTTCTGGTTCCGTCATTGTTAAGAACAGCGGCGGGAATGTAAAGCCCAGGCCGTGGCGGACCGTGGCCGCCTTTGGCCTTGAATAATCCGGCCGCATCTGGTCTTTTTGGAACGACATGATCACACGGCTCACGCTACTTGACTTCATGGCCCATGGCCATACGGTCTTCGACCTGTCCCCGGGCCTCAACGTCCTGACCGGTCCGAACAACACCGGCAAGTCGGCGGTGGTCGAGGCCCTGCGGTGCCTGGCCCGCAACCCGCCGCCACGGCACGTCATCCGCCACGGCGCGGCCGAGGCCCGGGTGACGGCCGAACTGGCCGACGGCACGACCGTCGCCTGGGTCCGCCGGCCGAAGTACGCCCTCTACGAACTGACCCGGCCCGGCGCGAGCGAGCCCGAGGTCTTCGCCAAGTTCGGCCGCACGCCGCCGGACGAGGTCATGGCCGCCCTGGGCCTCGGACCCGTGGCCATCGAGGGCGGGGACGAGGTGGATGTCCACATCGGCAACCAGCGCGAGCCGGTCTTTCTGCTCAACCAGCCGGGCACGGTCCTGGCCGGGTTTTTCGCGGCCTCCACCGAGGCCGCCCACCTGATCGCCATGCAGAACCTGCTGACCGATCGGACCAAAAAGACCAAGACCGAGAAAAAACGGCTGGAGGCCCGGATGGCCGGACTTCTGGCCGAACTCGA
>CAZIJE010000086.1:0-15568 GCA_964539435.1 uncultured Desulfovibrio sp. | reverse complement strand
CCCCCTGGACGGGTGGGTCCGGGAGGGGTCACCCCTCCCGGCCGCCGGAGGCATCCTGCAACTGAAAAAGCCCGCCTCCTTGCGGAGGCGGGCTTTCCTTGTCAGGTCGGCCGAGCGGCTATTCCGCGGCCGGGGGCACCATGGAGACGTTGCCGCCTTCCACTTCGGCCCGCACTTCCACGGCGATCTTCCAGAGCACGGTCAGCACGATGCCGCCGAGGGAGAAGACCATGAGCGAGATCATGATCTCCGGCACGGTGGGCGAGTAGACCGTGATGGTTTCGAACGGGTTGGGCGTGAAGCCGCCGATGAGTAAGCCCAGGCCCTTGTCGATCCAGGAGGCGATGACCAGCATGATCAGCCCGATCACCAGGGCCGGGGTCTTCTGGCGCACCGGCGTGGGGATCAGGAAGACCAGGCAGCCCAGTCCCAGAACCACGGCCGTCCACATGAACGGCACCATCAGGTCGTGGCCGTCCACGCCCGTGAACAGGTACTTGAACGGCGCGATGTGGCCGGGCATGTTGCTGTAGAACGAGGTGAACACTTCGAGCAGGAAGAAGAAGATGTTCACGCACATGGCGTAGGTGATGATCACGGCCAGGCGGTTGATGGCCTTCTGGCCGGGATCGAAGCCGGTCATGCGGCGCAGGAACAGGACCAGGAGCAGCAGGATGGCCGGACCGGAGCAGAAGGCCGAGGCCAGGAACCGGGCGGCCATGATGGCCGTCAGGAAGTAGTGGCGGCCCGGCAGGCCGGCGTACAGGAAGGCCGTGACCGTGTGGATCGAGAAGGCCCAGATGACCGACACGATGGCCAGGATCTTGACCCACTTGGGCGGGGTCATGTCGTTTTTGAAGTACTGCAGGCTCGTCCAGCCGACCACGATGTTCAGGAACAGGTAGCCGTTTAAAACGACCATGTCCCAGAACAGCATGGAATGGGGTGTGGCGTTGATAAGGACGTTGAGCATGCGCTGCGGCTGGCCAAGGTCCACCACGATGAAGCCGAGGCACATGACCACGGCGGCGATGGCCAGGAACTCGCCAAGAATGATCATCTTGGAGAATTCCTTGTAGTGGTGGAAGTAGTACGGCAGCACCAGCATGACGGCCGAGGCGGCTACGCCGACCAGGTACGTGAACTGGGCGATGTAGAATCCCCAGGAGACGTCACGGCTGAGGCCGGTGATGCGCAGGCCGTGGGTCAGCTGGTAGAGCCAGAAACCGACGCCCAGCAACACGAGCAAGCCCAGGCCGATCAGCGTGCCCCAGTACCGGGGACTTCCTTTGAGTGCTTTTTCGAACATGGCTTACCTCACAGGATGTAATACACGCTCGGCGAGGTGCCGGCGTCGGGTTTGCGGCGGATGGTGAAGTTCTCGCGCAGGGTCTTGCGGACGTCGGAGTTCTCGTCGGACAGATCCCCGAAGACCAGCGCCCCACCGGCCGCTTCGACGCACCGCGGCAGCTTCCCGATGGCCAGGAGCTCGGCGCAGAAGTCGCACTTTTCCACCACACCCTTGGTGCGGGTGGGATAGAGGGGATTGAAGTCGTTGATGAAGGGCCTGGGGTCCTCGAAGTTGAAGCTGCGCGCGCCGTAGGGGCAGCCGGCCATGCAGTACCGGCAGCCGATGCAGCGGTGGTAGTCCATCATGACCAGGCCGTCGGGCCGCTGGAAGGTCGCCTTGGTCGGGCAGACCTGCACGCACATGGGGTGCTCGCAGTGGTTGCACAGAAGCGGCACCGGCAGGTGTTCGATCTTCTCGGCCTGGTAGTGCGGGTGCTCGTTCGGGAAGGCCTCGTCGAAGGAGGCCGACCAGAACCACTTGATCTCTTTCTTGCCCGGGATGTCGGGCACGTTGTGTTCGCTGTGGCAGGCCCTGCGGCACTTGGCGATGAGCTCCGGGGTGAACTGGGCCGTGTGGACGACCATGCCCCAGTGCTTGGCCTGCAGGCCCTCCTCGAAATTGGCCACCGTGGGCAGCGTTTCGGCGTGGGCCGAGACGTCCCCCAGGAAGCCGAGGCGAGCGGCGCCGATCCCCATGGCGGAGACGGCGGCTATTTTCAGAAACTCTCGTCTGCTGCTCTTCATGGTTTGATCCCCTTAAATGGTGGTGTCACCGGGCGCGCCGGCCTAGTGTCCGCCCGCTTCGCCTTGAGGGGCGGGGGGAATGGGCGTTTTCTGGTTCGGCTTCAGGTTGTGGCAATCCCAGCAATAGGGGTTCACGCCAACCGTATTGTGGCAGCGGTCACAGAACTTTTCCTTGTCCGGGTGACAGCTCATGCAGGTGTTGGTCAGGCTTTTGACGTACTTGACGCCCTTGGCGTTGATGTAGATGCGCTGGTTGTCGCGCACGGCCTCGTTGCGCCAGTCGTTGAGAAGCTGCATGTGCTTGTCGCGCATGACCTGTCCGTTCTCGACGCACTCTTTCTGGTCCTTGGGCAGTTCCGGCTTGACCTCGTAGTGCTTCCCCAGGTTGTAGATGACCGGGGTGAAGATGAGGGCCAGGAAGAACAGAATGCCTGGAATGATGTATTTGGCATTGTACATAGGTTATTCCTCCTCGTCCTCCATCCCCGGCAGGGGGTTTTGCCTGAGATCGGTGGTGCGCTTCTTCTCGCCGTCGAGGATGATCGCGTTGCCCACCAACTCATGCACGCCGGAGACGCCGACACCCGGGGCCCAGTAGTCGCACAGCGGCGGCAGGGTGGCGCGGTCGATGGCGCAGATGCAGGCCAGGTTGTTGACGCCGTGACGATCGCGCACATACTTGACCGCGTTGCCCCGGGGCAGGCCGCCGCGCAGGCGCGTCTCGGTGAATTCCTCGTTGTTGAGGCCCGCGCCGCCGCCGCAGCAGAAGGTCTGCTCGCGGATGGTGTTCTCCGGCATTTCGTAGAACTGGCGGCAGACGTTTTTCATGATGTAGCGCGGCTCCTCGAAAAGGCCCATGCCGCGGGCCGGGTTGCAGGAGTCGTGGTAGGTGCTGATGAAGTTGTCGTTGCGCGAGGGGTCGAGATTGAGCTTGCCGTGCTTGATCAGGTCGGCGGTGAACTCCGCGATGTGGAGCATCTTGGTGCCGGCCGCGGCATCGAACTTGGTGCCGGTGATGGGCGAGACCGGGGTTTCCATGAAGTCGGCCGGGCCGTTCATGGTCAGCATGTACTGGTTGATGACGCGCCACATGTGGCCGCACTCGCCGCCGAGGATCCACTTGACGCCCAGGCGCTTGGCTTCGGCGTACATCTTGGCGTTGAGTTTCTTCATCATCTTGTCCGAGGTGAAAAGGCCGAAGTTGCCGCCCTCGGACGCGTAGGTGCTCCAGGTGTAGTCCAGTCCGATGTGCTCGAACAGGATCATGTACCCCATGTAGGTGTAGATGCCCGGGTCGGCGAAGATGTCGCCCGAGGGGGTGATAAAGAGGATCTCGCAGCCCTTCTTGTTCACGTTGGGCCGGATGCGCTTGCCCGTGATCTCCTCGATGTCGTCGAGGAGGAAGTCCATCATGTCCTTGTAGGCGTGGGGCTGGATGCCGAGGTGGTTGCCGGTGCGGTTGCAGTTGGCGGCCGGCTCGAGAATCCAGTTGATGTTGCAGCCCACTTCGTGGAGCAGCTCGCGGGCCATCATGGTGATTTCAGCAGTGTCGATGCCGTACGGGCAGAAAAGCGAGCACCGGCGGCATTCCGTGCACTGGTAGAAATACATGAACCATTCTTTGATGACGTCTTCTTCGAGCTTGCGGGCCCCGGCCAGCTTGCCGAGCCACTTGGCCGCGCTCCCGAACTCGCCGCGATAGATGGAGCGCAGCAGTTCGGCGCGCAGCACGGGCATGTTTTTCGGATCGCCGCCGCCGATGAAGAAGTGGCACTTGTCGGCGCAGGCGCCGCAGCGCACGCAGATGTCCATGAAGACCTTGAAGGAACGGTACTTCTTGATCTTCTCGCGGAACTTCTCCATGACGATGCGCTTCCAGTCCGGCGGCAGCTTCCAGTCGTCGTCGGTGGGCGACCACTCCCTGGGGTTGGGCATGCCCAGGTACTTCAGGATATCGGGCTTGGCCGGATAGGAATAGTTGCCCGGACGAAACGGCGTCTTCGTGTCCATCCACGACTTGACCGGCGTGGAGTAGTTGATCTTGATCAGTTCTTCCGGTGGCGGATACTTGGCCATGATCGCTCCTCACTTCTCTCCAGAATGATTGGTTGTGGCCCGTGCTAGGCCTTTTTTTCCACGGGGAGGCCGGCTTCGATCATCTTTTCGCGGTAGTCGTCCTCGTAGGCCTCGTAGGAGTGCGGCTTGATGCTCGGATCGTTCCACGGGTTCACCCACATGGCCCGGCGGCTCATGTTGGGCAGCACGCGGGACGGGGACAGGAAGATGCCGCCCATGTGCATGAGCTTGGAGAACGGGAAGTAGATGAAAAGGACGCACACCAGGGTCAGGTGGGCATAGACCGAGGGGTCGAGGGGGTTGGTGGGCATGACCGGGTGCAGGGTGACCAGGCCCATGGCCAGCTCCTTGACCGCGATGACGTCCACCTTGACCACGTAGCGCATCCAGATGCCGGTCAGGACGATGCCGAGGAGCAGCAGGAGCGGGAAGTAGTCCTGCATGAGGGAGATGTAGCGGTGCTTGCCGTCATAGACGCGCCGGGCCAGCAGATAGAGCAGGCCGACCATGATCAGGGCGTCGGTCTGGTACATCCGGGGCAGGCCGATCTGGAGAATGGAGTCGAAGAATTCGGTGACGCCGACCAGGTACGGCACCGGGGTCATGAAAAAGCGCAGGTGGCGGAGCAGGATGACCAGGAAGCAGTAGTGGAAGATCAGGGAAAAGAGCCACAGGAGCTTTTCCGAGCTGTAGCCGACCTTGGGGCCTTCCTGCTGCAGCTTGACCTCGGTGTTGCGGAACAGCGTGCGGAAGGTCAGCACCTCGAACACCATGCGCATGAACACGCCGCCCTTGGTGCAGGGGTTGTCCCAGGCGTTCCACTTGATCCAGGGCAGCGATTTCTGCTGACCGGCCGTGGTGGGGATGCAAAACGGAACCGGCGTCTTGGCCCAGTCCACGATCCGCATGACGAATCCCACCATGAAGACGATGATCGCGATGTACGGGAGGACAATCCCGAACAGCGCACCCATCCCCATCCCGGCGCCCAGCCACGGGATGACGATGAGCGCCAATACCACGAGAAAGGAATAAAACGCTGCCATGTACCCTCACCTCGTTAAAGGTTTGCCTGAAACGCGCCTCACGGTTCCTCTCCCTCGGCGGAGAAGTCGCAGACGATGTTGGCCCGCTTGAGGAGCCGGTCATACTGTTTCCTGATCTGGGTGATCCGGATTTCCGAGATCTTTTCGCGGCACTGGGTGTAGATGTCGAAGGCGAGCAGGGCCAGCATGTCGATGGCCGACTCCAGGGCCAGCAGTTCCACAAAAAGGTTATTTTCGCTTACCTTTTCCCAGAGCGTTTCCCGGACGGCTTTCTTGAGGAGGAAGACGAAGGCAGTGGCCTGGGAGGGCGTGAAGTCCTGCACCGCCCGAACCCGGACGATCTCGTCGAGCAGGGGCGTGAACACCGCGGCGTCGGGCACCGGGCCGCTGGTGGCCAAGGCCACCACAATGCCGCGCATGCCGTTCTCGAACTTGTGGCGCACCGGATTGGCAAAAGGATCTTCCTTTTTTTTCCAGAGCACCGCCGTATTTTCGGCGTACGTGTCCATGATCAGGTCGAACCAGCGGTCCAGAACGGCCTTCTGGTCCAAGACCAAGAAATCCACCAGCTTGAGCATGGAAATGTCCCTTTCTTCACAAACGGTAAACAGGCTGATTGCTTATCAGAAAAGCACAAATTGTAAAGGCGGGAAATCCGGCGGCCGGGTCGCCCAAGCCCGTGAAATCCCACCCCTTGCCGACATGGGGCGCGTTTGCCTCTTTTGACGAAATTTGACGAAAAAAGAAGCCGCGCCCGAAACCGCCGTCAGGAAGACGGCAGACGCGGCGGATCTGCCCCCGGGCGGGCGGCCGCCGCCGCGGGAACCGGCCCTGTCGGCGGATCCTGCCCCAGGCAGGAGACGGTGCGGAGTCCCCTCAAAATGCCCATTTTCTCGGGCCGGTCAAGCCCTGATTCCGCCCGGCAAGCCACAAAACACGCCGTTTCCGTCTCCGGCACGAGGGAACCGCCGGCGCGGCCGCTCAGGGGTCAATAAAACCCGCCCCTTGCGACGCCCGGGCGGAGCCGGAGGCAGGCGCGACTTTTCGAGCCAGCCCATGGTCCTTGGTCCAAGGGCCGTGACAAGGGGTGTAAGGGGTGTGTCGCGGGGAGGCGGCGTGACCACAGCGGACGGTCGCCCTTTTCTGGACAGGGAAAGGCTGGTCTCAGACCGACAGGGGCGGGGCGCGGCGACCAGGCCGCCGCCGGAACGCATGCCCAGGAAATTGCCCGGTTGCCGCCCCATGGCCGGCAGGCAACGGACAGGTCACGGCTCCACGGGATCGAGGGCCACGGCCCGCACGGCCCGGGCGGCGGCCCCGTCCGAGGCCCAGGCGGCGTGGCGCGCCTCGTCGGGCCGGGAGCCCTCCCCGTCCGATGGCGCGTCCAGACTGCCGCGCAGGCCGGCCTTGTCCGGGCGGGAATCGCCTTCCGGCCGCGCGGCCATGTCCAGGACCCCGGCCATGGCTTCGCGCACGGCCTGGCGCTTGATGGACAGCCGGTCGCCCTGGAAGGAAAACCGCCTGACTTCCACGAGGTGGGCCGTCTCCCAGGCCATCCAGACCGTGCCCACGGGCTTTTGCGGCGTGCCGCCGGACGGGCCGGCGACGCCGCTGATCGCCACCGCCACGTCGGCGCGCAACACCCCCCGCGCCCCCCGGACCATGGCCAGCACCGCCTCGCGGCTGACCGCGCCCTTGGCGTCGAGGAGCCGCTGGGAAACGCCCAGCACGTCGCGCTTGACCTCGTTGGCGTAGGCCACCACCGCGCCCGCGAACCAGAGCGAAGCCCCGGACGAGTCGGTCAGGATGCTGGCCAACAGGCCGCCGGTGCACGACTCGGCGCAGCCGAGCATCCATCCCCTGGCCGTCAAGGCGGTCCCCAGCCGGTGCGTCAACGCCTCGAAATCCTCTTTCACCGTCATCCTCCTTTCTCGCGCCCTGTCCGGCCGGCCGCTGTCCGGACCGTTCGCCGGTCCGCCGCCCTGGGCAACGGATTCCGAGCCTTACCTCCATCCCCCAGGCAACGGCCGGAGTCAAGCCCCGGACGCCACGACAACGAGCCCGCCCCCCCGCCGGGAGCCGGGCTTGACGCGGCAATTAGGCCCCGCGTACATGGCTTGGCGACGGAAACGACCAAGGAGCAAGCCATGTTGGACATGAAATTCGTGCGCCAGAACCCCCAGGCCGTGGCCGACGGCCTGGCCAGGCGGCGCTTTCCCTTCGACCTCGACGGGTTCCTGGCCCTGGAGGAACGCCGCCGCGAGACCATCACCCTGGTCGAGCAAAAAAAGGGCCAGCGCAACGCCGCCTCGGCCGAAGTGGCCAGGATCAAGCGCCAGGGAGGCGACGCCGTCCACGTCCTGTCCGGGCTCGGCGCGCTTTCCGAGGAAATCAAGGCCCTGGACGAAACGACCCGGGAAGTGGACGCGGCCGTGTCCGAACTGCTCCTCGGCGTGCCCAATTTGCCCCACGCCACCACTCCGGATGGGACAAACGAGGACGACAACGTGGTCGTGCGCACCCACGGCGCGCCCCGGACCTTCGATTTTCCGATCCTGGAGCACCAGGACGTGGGGACCGGCCTCGGCGGCCTGGACTTCGAACGGGCGGCCAAGCTCTCGGGCGCGCGGTTCGTGGTCCTGCGCGGCGGCCTGGCCCGGATGGAGCGCGCCCTGGCCGCCTTCATGCTCGATACCCACACCGGCCGCCACGGCTACCTCGAGGTGGCCACGCCCTACATCGTCAATGCCGAGTCCCTGACCGGCACGGGACAGCTGCCCAAGTTCGCCGAGGACCTGTTCAAGCTCGACGGCCAGGCCTCCTACCTGATCCCCACGGCCGAGGTGCCGGTGACCAACCTGCACCGGGGCGAGGTCCTGCCCGAATCGGCCCTGCCCCTGGCCTACGTCTGCCACACCCAGTGCTTCCGGTCCGAGGCCGGGTCCTACGGCAAGGACACCAAGGGCCTGATCCGCCTCCACCAGTTCGGCAAGGTGGAGCTCGTGCGCCTGGTCCACCCGGACACGTCCTACCAGGAACTGGAGCTCTTGACCGGCCAGGCCGCCGCCATCCTGGAGGCCCTGGACCTGCCCTACCGGGTCCTGGCCCTGTGCGCCGGGGACCTCGGCTTCTCCTCGGCCAAGACCTACGACCTGGAGGTCTGGCTGCCCGGGCAGAACAAATACCGCGAGATCTCCTCGTGCTCCAACTTCGAGGACTTCCAGGCGCGGCGGGCGGACATCCGGTTCAAGCCCGAGGGCGGCAAGAAGACGGCGCTGGTCCACACCCTCAACGGCTCGGGCCTGGCCATCGGCCGGACCATGGCCGCCATCCTGGAAAACTATTTGCAAAAAGACGGCTCGGTCGTTGTGCCGCCGGCCCTTGTGCCCTACATGGGAGGGACCGAGGTCCTCGAACCGGAGGGAAGGAAGGCATGAACCCGGAAAAACGGCAGGAATTCATGGAAGCCCTCAAGCGGGGCCTTTTGATCGGCGGCGCGATCGGCGTCATCGGCGGCCTGTTTTTCATGGACATCCGCCGGGGACTCGTCCTCGGACTGGTGGCCGGCTTTTTCGCGGTGCTGACCCGCCGCGCCATCGACAAGCGCAAGGGACGGTAGCGAGGGAGAGAGGGAAAGAGAAGAGGAAGATGCCTCCGGCGGCCGGGAGGGGGTCACCCCCTCCCGGACCCACCTGTCCTGGAAAACGAAACCGGGCGGTCCCTTGGCGGGACCGCCCGGTTTCGTTTTTCAGGCGGGGGGGACCGGGGGGAATCATTCCCCCCGGCGGGGCTCGGGGCGGCGCCCCGATTCCCTCAGCGCCCTAATTGGAGGCGAGATTCAGGTTCTTCACGCCCATGGCCACGTAGATGTCGGCCAGGGCGCTCTGGTAGTCGGTCAGGGCCTGGGTCAGGTTGGTTTCGGCCGTGCTGACCCGGGACTGGGCGTCGAGGACGTCCGTGCTGGTGCCGACCTGGGCCTGGTAGCGGGCCACGGCCATGCGGTAGCCTTCGCGCGAGGCCTCAAGGGCCGTGCGGGCCACGGAGATGCGTTTGGCCGCGTCCTGGATGTTGAGGTAGAAGGTCTTGACCTGGTAGCCGACGTCGAGGCGCAGCTTGGCCAGGTCGGCCTGGAGCTTTTTGACGCTTTCCCGGGCGGCCTGGACGCCGAAGTAGGTGGAGCCCCAGTCCCAGGCCTGGAGGGTGGCCGCGATGCCGATAGTGGCGGTGTCCGGGGTGGTGGCGCCGGACATGTCCTTGAGGGTCAGGTCGGGCTGGTTGCCCTGCTTGGTGTAAGTGCCCTGGGCCTGCACCTGGGGATAAAAGGTGCTGGCCGCGATCTTGACGTCGCGCTCGGCCATCTCCACGCTCTTGACGCCCATGTTGAGTTCCGGACGCATCTTGTAGGCCGTGTCCAGGCACTCCTCGATGGTCATGGTGAACGGCAGGTAGGTCAGTTCGCCGACATAGTTGGTCTGCTGGTTGAGTGGCAGGTTGAGCAGCGAGTTGAGCTGGGCGGTCTGGACCAGCACGCTGTTTTCCGAGGACAGCAGGCTCTGCTCGGCCGAGGCCAGGTCGGATTCGGCCTGCAGCACGTCCAGGCGGGGCTTGAGGCCCACGTCGTAGTAGGCCTGGGCCACCTTGTACTGGGATTCGAGCCGGGCCACCGAGTCCCGGTTGCTCTGCACGTTGGCCCGGGCCTGGAGCAGGGTCAGGAAGGCCTGCTGCACGGCCTTGACCAGGGTCAGCTCGGTGTATCGGATGTTCGTGTCGTAGTAGTCCCGTTGCAACGCGGCCTTCTGGTAGGTGCTCAGGAGCCTGAAGCCCGTGAAAATGGGCTGGGTGGCCGTCAGCTGCAGCTGGTACAGGTTTTGCCAATAGCCGACGCGGGAGTGGGCATAGGACGTGGAGGACAACGACGAGCCGGTCAGGCTGTTGATCATCTGGCTGGTCGGGACCGACACGGTGCTGGTGGAGATGACCTGGGCGTCGGTGCGCTGGAAGGAGTAGCTGACCGTGCCCACGGCCCCGAAGTTGGCCATGGCCTGACGCCGGCTCTGCTCGGCCCCGCTCAGAAGGGCCCGGGCGGACTGCATCTGCGGGTTGGCGTCCAGGCTGCGCTGGACGCTCTGCTCCATGTTGACGGGATTGCCCTCGGCGGCGGGAAGGCCGGCGCCGGTCTTGGTGTGCTGGGTCACGGCCGGGTCGGTCTGCCGTTCCTTGACGAAATCCGGCAGCGGAATCTTTTCGATCTTGGCGTCGAGCCCGTCGCCGTTGGCGGCCGTGGCCGCGGCGTCGGCCTTGGGCTTGGCGGCATAGCGGCTGGCCACGCGGTCCTTGGAGGACGGGGCGTCCGTGTCCTGGGCCCGGGCCTGGACCGCCGCCAGGCCGGCCACGAGGAAACCCGCTGCGACAGCCAGGGAGAGTTTGCGCTGCAATCGTGCCATCATGCCGTCATTCTCCATGCCGGGCGATTTGCCTGATTTGGGCAACACCCGATAATATAATTAAACCGGAATGTATAGCGTTGTGAACACGCATTCACCAAGCTGGCCAACACGACATCCGATTCTGCCATCGTAGGCCCAATCCCGGGTTTTGTCGAGAGCCGGAGCCATGCGGTTGCATCCCTCCCTGCCGTACCGTACAAACCGGCCATCGGGACGGCCTTCCAGGCCTTCCCCAAAGGAGCCCCATGACCCTCGCCCAGCGCCTCGGCTTCGACCAGAGCCCGGTATTTCTCATCGACGGCACGGCCTTTTTCTACCGGGGCTACCACGCCTTCGGCGACGTCTCCCGTTCCGACGGCTTCCCGACCAGCGCCCTGTTCATGATTTTTCGACTCCTGTTCAAATTGCTCAAAGAGCAGGAGCCGACGCACCTGGTTTTCTTCCTGGACGGGCGCGGCCCCAACTTCCGCAGCAACATCTATTCCAACTACAAGGCCAACCGCGACGCCATGCCCGAGCCCCTGGCCCGGCAGCTGGAGCCCCTCAAGGAGGGCCTGAAGCTTCTGGGCGTGCCGGTCATCGTGCCCGAGGACGGCGAGGCCGACGACGGCATCGCCAGCCTGGCCGCCAGGTTCCGCCAGACCCGGCCGGTGGTGATCGTGGGCGCGGACAAGGACCTCAAGCAGTGCCTGGACGACCGGGTGGTCCTGTACGACCCTTCGGGCAAGGCCGAGAAGCTGACCACCAAGGCTGCCTTCACGGCCGAATGCGGCATCGAGCCCGCTTCCTGGCCGGACCTTCAGGCCCTGGTCGGCGACGCCAGCGACAACATCCCAGGCGTGCCGGGCGTGGGCCCCAAGACCGCCCTGGCCATCCTGCGGGAGCTGCCGACCCTGGAGGCCGTGCGCGACCACCTGGACGCCCTGCCCCCCGCGGCCCGCAAGAAGATCGAGCCCTTTCTGGAGGAGGTCTTCACCTACCGGCAACTGACCCGGCTGCGCACCGACATCCTGCCGGACGTCGGGCTGGCCGACGCCCGCCTGGGCAAACCCGACACGGCCGGGCTGCGGGGCTTTCTGGAAACCTATGAGTTCCGCACCCTGGCCCGGGAAGCGGCCGCCATCCCCGCGGACCCCGCGGCCAAGGCCCCGCGCCCGGCCGCGGCAAAGGACGCCGGCGCGACCCAGCTTTCCCTCTTTGGCGACGCCCCGCCCTGCCAGGTCTCGGGCCAGCCCGCGCCGGAGCGGATCTTTGCCGGCGCGGCCGACCTGCCGGACCTGGCCGGCAAGGCCCTGGCCCTGGTGCCGGTGGAGGGCGGCTTCACCCTGTCGCTGGGTCCGGCCGAGTGCGCCACCGACGCCGCCCCGGCCGCGCTGGTCCCGCTTCTGGCCCGGGCGGCCCGGGTGGCCGTGCCCTCGGTCAAGGCGCTCCTCGCCCTGGACCCGGCCTTCGCGACCCTGCCCCGGTCCCTCTGGTTCGACCTGGGCCTGGCCGCCTACCTGCTCAATCCGGAGCAGCGCAACTACGGGTTCGAGCGGCTGCGCGACAGCCTTTTTTCCGATCCCTCGGTGGACGCCTCGGACCTCGCCCCCTTTGACACGGCCAAGGCCGCCGCCCTTTTGGCCACGGTCCTGGCCGGCCGGCTGGAAGCGGCCGGCCTGTCGGACCTGGTCGCCCGGCTGGAGCTGCCCCTGGTGCCGGTCCTGCTCTCCATGGAGCGCCACGGCATCGGCGTGGACCGGGCGGCCCTGGCCGCCTTCGGGGCCGAAGTCGCCACGGACCTGGCCCGGCTGGAGGCCGCCATCCAGGACCTGGCCGGCGCGCCGTTCAATCCCCGGTCCAGCCGACAGCTCGGCGAGATCCTCTACGGCCGCCTGGGCCTCAAGCCCAAGGGCAAAACACCCGGCGGCGCGGCCTCGACCTCCCAGGAGGCCCTGGAGCGGCTGGCCGGCGAGAGTCCGCTGGTGGACAAGATCCTGGAGTTCCGCAAACTCGAGAAGCTCCGGTCCACCTACCTCGACCCCCTGCCCCGCCTGGCCGACGCGGCCGGCCGGGTCCACACCACGTTCAACAACCTGGCCACGGCCACGGGCCGGCTGTCGAGCTCCAACCCGAACCTGCAAAACATCCCCATTCGGGGGGCCTTCGGCCGGCGCATGCGCGAGTGCTTCGTGGCCGCGCCGGGCAGCAAGCTGGTGGCGGCCGACTACTCCCAGATCGAACTGCGGGTCCTGGCCCACCTGTCCGGCGAGCCGGCGCTTCTGTCCGCCTTCGAGGAAGGAGCCGACATCCACGCCCGCACCGCCGCCATCCTCTTCGACCGGCCAGAAGCCGCCATCTCTCCGGACGAGCGCCGCCAGGCCAAGACCATCAACTTCGGCCTGCTCTACGGCATGGGGCCGCAGAAGCTGTCCCGGGACCTCGGCATCAGGCTCGACGCGGCCAAGGCCTTCATCGAAAAGTATTTCGAGCGCCTGTCCGGGCTGTCGACCTTTTACCAGGGGATCGTGGACACGGCCAAGGCCCAGGGATTCGTCACCACCCTGGCCGGACGCCGCCGCCTGCTCCCGGAGATCCACTCGGCCAACACCCAGCTGGCCGCCCAGGCCCGGCGGCAGGCCATCAACACCGTGGTCCAGGGCGGCGCGGCCGACATCATCAAGATGGCCATGCTGGCCGCCCACAACGATCCCGTTCTCCAGGACCTCGGCGCGGTCATGGTCCTGCAGGTCCACGACGAACTGCTCCTGGAAACCCCCGAGAAGACGGCCGCAGCCGCGGGCGAGCGCCTGGCCGGCCTCATGTGCGGGGTCATGTCCCTGGCCGTGCCCCTGGCCGTGGACTGGGGCGCGGGCCACACCTGGGGCCAGGCCCACTAGGGCCGGCCAGGACTTTCCATCCCAGCGATTGTCCAGTATCGTCGCGGCCTGCGACACCTCGGTTTCGTCCGGCCGGCCGGCCGGGCCACGGCCGGCGCGTCCGGCGCGTCTGGCGAAACCTCTTGCAAGGAACAGGGCATGCCTCCAACCGGAAAATCGATTCGCGAGGATCTGGCCAGGGCCAAGGCCGCCTACGCCAAAAACGACGAACTGCGGACCCTGCAGCTCGTGGTCGCGGCGCTCAAGGCCTTCTTGTCCGTGAAGCTGCCGAATTCCGACCGCGTGATGGTGGAAGGGCTTTTGCGGGAGAGTTTCGCCAACCTGGGCAAGCTGCCGCATATCAAGAAGTACGCGCCAAACGGCATTCCCTATGCCAAGGGGCAGGAGCAGAAGCTCTTTTCGGCCCTGCTCCCCCTGGCCCAGAAGATCGAGGAGGACCTCGGCCGCGAGAACCTCGACGCCATGCGCGAACGCAAGCTGCGCATCGACCACGCGGTCATAAAAGGGGCCAAGCTCCTGGCCGAGGGCAACCTGCTGGAGGCCCAGCGCAACTTCCGGGCCGCGGTGGAGGATTACGTCGACGAGAAAGGGCTTTTTCCGCTCATCGCCTCCCGGCTGATCGACGCCGGCCACTTCAAGCCGTCGTTCGAATACACCAAGCGGGCCATCGAGGAAGCGCCGGACAACGCCCGGGCCTACGACTTCCTGCTGACCGCCGCCGGCAAGACCGAGGAGTGGGGACTGGCCGAGAAGATCCTGCACGACGCCCAGCCCAAGGCCGGAGCCCAACCCCTGTTCGACCAGGCCCTGGCCATGGTGGAGGCCCGGCTCGGCCGCTGGAACGAGGCCCGGTCCGCCGCCAAACGGGCCGTGGAGGCCGCGCCCGGCCTGGACGAGGCCAGGCGGGTCTTGGCCCTGGCGGAAAAGAAGCTGGCCGAGGCCGCCGCGCCGCCCGCCGGCTGATCCATCCTGCCGCGCCTCGCCACCGTACCCTTTCCTGGCGTCAACGGCCGCCGTTGGCACCCTGGCCAGGGTTCGCCCGATTCGCCCCTCCTCAGACTGCGGCCAGGGCCGCGACCAGGAGGGCGGCGTGGTCGGGCCAGGCCCTGGCGCACAGGTCGCGTTCCTCCGGAGCGGCCGCGTCCATGAGCTGCATGCCGGCCCCGGCCAGTTCCTCGGCCGAGAAGGAGCCCAGAAAATCCAAAAGCCCCATGCCGCCGTCGCCCACGTCCTCGCGTTCGCCCAGGCCCTTGGCGAAACCGGCCACCGCCGCCCGGGCCGCGTCCGCGTCCGCCAGCACTAGCTCTCCGACCCCGTCCACCCGGTCCAGGCGCATCCGCATGGTCATGTTGGTGAAAAAGGCCAGTCCGGCCAGACGGTCGGCCATGGGGCCGGCCTCGGTGAAATTCCGGGACGCGCCGTAGCCCCGGACCGTGATCAGCCGGGCCGACACCGCGCCGTCCGTGACCCTGGCCACGAAATCCCCGGCCGCATGGCCCCACGGCCCGATGGCCGCCCCGGTCGCGGCGTCGCAATACCGGGTCAGGATCCGGGCCGCCTCACGGTAGAGGTCGCAGGCCTCCCCGGCCGTCAGCACCCGCTCGCCCGCGTCGAAATCCCACAACCGCACCCGGCCGGAACCGTCCTGGTGGAACTCGTGGTAGCCGTCGAACCACTCCTCCAACAGAAAGGCCATGCCCCGGACATGGCCGCCGGCATACGGACAGGGCAGAAACTCCGGCGTGAACCGCTGCCGCAGGCCGTCCAGCAAAGCGGCCTCCTGCTCCAGGCAGGCCACGGCCACGGGCGTGGCCGCCACGTTGACGCACAGCTTCGCCGCCGCGTCCTCGAACCGGACCGTGACGCTGGCCGGATGGTACAGCGCCCCGTGCTTCTCGGCCCGCAGCACGATCTCCCGCGCCCCGGCCAGACCGCCGGCCCGGCCCTGGGCCGCCATGGCCCGTCCCAGCGCCGCCTGCCCGTCGCCGGTCACGAACGCTTCCAAGGCCTCGAAATACGCGCCGTA
>CAZIJE010000085.1:0-15605 GCA_964539435.1 uncultured Desulfovibrio sp. | reverse complement strand
CTCGTTTCGAAGGGGGGCGCGGGGGGAAACGCTTTTCAAAAGCGTTTCCCCCCGCCTCTTCTCTTCCGCTTTACATCTGCCGCAGCAGCAGGCGTTTGCCGTAGACGTCGCGTTCGTCCGGGGTGGCCTTGCCGGGCCGGAGGAAGCGCAGGGCGTGGGCCGTGCAGCCGGTGACGCAGGCCGGGTCGAGGCCGGCGTCGATGCGGTCGCGGCAGTAGTCGCACTTGACCACCTTGCCGGTGGCTTCGTTCCACTGGGGGATGCGCCAGGGGCAGGCCTGGATGCAGGCCTTGCAGCCGACGCACAGCTCTTCCTTGACAAAGACCACGCCGTCGTCCTCGCGCCGGGTCATGGCCCCGGTGGGGCAGGCCGGCACGCACCAGGGCCGTTCGCAGTGGAAGCAGGACATGTAGAGGTTGAGCAGGCGCGGCTTGGCCTTGACCATGTCCGGGCCGACGGTCACGAGCTTGCCGGGCTTGGCCGAGGGCGGGGTGGCGTTTTTGACCTGGCAGTGCACCTCGCAGGCGTGGCAGGCGATGCAGCGCTTCTTGTCGAGTTGGATCATGTACTTGCTCATGCGGGCTCCTTGGCGGGCGTGTCGGCCATCGGCAGGTCCTGGCCCCGGGCCTGGCGGCGCAGCCGCACAAGCAGGTCCAGGTGGAAGTCCTCGCGCCGGGTGCCGGTGAAATAGGCGTGGCGGGAAAAGCGCAGCGAGTCCACGGGGCAGGTTTTGACGCACTGGCCGCACAGGCTGCACAGGGAGTAGTCGTAGACAAAGGCTCCCGGGGTCTTGCACCCCTTCTGGGGGGCCGGGGCCATGGTCTCGACCCTGGCGACGAGTTCGCCGGCCATCTCCGTGGCCTGCCGGTTCTCGTGGCCGCCCTGGCCGCCGCCGACCGGGCAGGCCACGGCCAGGCACTGGGACGGGCAGGCCCGGACGCAGGCCCCGCAGGCGATGCACCGGGGCATGGTCGGATCCTCGTCTTTCGGGACGAGTTCCACGTGGCCCCGGTAGGTGTCGAGGTTGGTCACTTCGGTCTTGGGGTAGATGACCGTGACCGGGGGCCTGGCCATGGCCCGGCCGGTGATGCCGAGCCCGACGAACAGGCTTTTGAGGCCGACAGCCGCGTCGGAGAAAAGTTTGGTGAGGGTCACGCCGGTTCTCCCGCGGCCCGGGGCCGCCTGCCAGGGTCGCTTTTGGCCAGTCTAAACGTCTTTTCGCGTCCCTTGTCAACGCTTGGCCGCCTCGTTCCCGGGTTCACAAGGATCCACTGTGACGGGCGTGATTCTGTACCGGCCATGTTCCTCATTTCACAACGCTTTTCCCTTGCCATGGATCACGAAATCCTGCTACTGCGTGAGACGTTCGAAACAGTCCAGCCAACGCAACACCGCCTCGATCGGAGTGAGCCATGGAACGGAAAAGCGTCTACAGCGTCTGCGGCATGTGCACCGTACGGTGTCCCATGATGGCCACGGTCGAGGGCAACAGGGTGGTGCATCTGCAAGGCAACCCCCACGCCGCCGGCATCAAGGGGGCGCTGTGCGCCCGGGGCGCGGCCGGCGGGGCGCTCATAGCCGACGACGAGCGGCCGCAGTTTCCCATGATCCGGGCCGGGGAGCGGGGCGAGGGCAAGTGGCGGCGGGCCTCCTGGGACGAGGCCCTGGCCTACGTGGCCGGGGAGCTGGCCCGCATCCGCGAGGCCCACGGCGCGCGCTCGATCCTCCTGTCGGACCGGGGCGGACCGTTTCGCGACATGCACCGGGCCTTTCTCAAGGCCCTGGGCAGCCCCAACTACTGCAACCACGACTCGGCCTGCGCCCGCAACGTGCAGCACGCGGCGCTTTCGCTGTTCGGCTTCGGCCGCAAGGACGTGGCCTACGACTACAAGAACAGCCGGCACGTGGTGCTCCAGACCCGCAACATCTTCGAGGCCATCAACGTCAAGGAGGTCAACGACCTGCTCGACGCCAAGGAGGCCGGAGCGAAAATCACCTGCATCGACGTCCGGACCACGGTCACGGCGGCCAAGGCCGACACGTTTCTCATGGTCCGGCCGGGCACGGACTACGCCCTGAACCTGGCCGTCATCCACGAGCTTTTGTCCAAGGACCTCTACGACAAGGACTTCGCGGCCGCCTGGATCAAGGACCTGGAGGCGCTCAAGGCCTTTGTCGCGCCCTACGGTCCGGACTTCGCCGCGGCCGAGACCGGGGTCCCGGCCGTCAAGATCACCGCCCTGGCCACCCAGCTGGCCGCGGCCGCGCCGGCCGTCATCTGGCACCCCGGCTGGATGACCGCCCGCTACGGCGACTCGTTCATGGTCAGCCGCACGGCCTACATCATCAACGCCCTGCTCGGGGCCATCGGGGCCAAGGGCGGCCTGCCCCTGGTCAACAAGCCGGCCCATGTCGGCAGAAAGGGCCTCAAAAACCTGGTCGACCTGTTTCCCAAGCCCGAGGACAAGCGGGTGGACGGCGTGGGCTGGATGGAGGGCCGCACCCACTTCGAGGCCGGCCCGGGCCTGGTCAACCTGGCCTACGACGCCATCGAGACCGGCGAACCGTATCCCATCAAGGCCTACATCGCCCACCGCCACGACCCGCTCATGGCCTTTCCGGATTCCGCCGACGTGAAGCGGCGCTGGGCCAACCTGGACCTCCTGGTGGCGGTCACCTTCTCCTGGTCGGACACGGCCTGGCATGCCGACGTGGTCCTGCCCATGTCGCCGTATCTCGAGCGCGAGTCCATGATCGCGTCCAAAAGCGGGGTGTCGCCGTCGTTTTTCGTGCGCCGCCGGGCCCTTTCCCCCCGGTTCGACACCCGGGCCGACTGGGAGATCTACCGCGACCTGGCCCGCCACATGGGCATCCGGGAGCTGGATTTCGACTCCATCGAGGCCATCTGGGACTTCCAGCTGGGGGGCACGGGCGTGACCATCCCGGACTTCGAGGCCACGGGCATGGTCAAGCTCGGCGGCCCCCTCTACCGGCCGGTGGACGAGACGACCTTCAAGACGCCCTCGGGCAAGATCGAGATCCTGAGCCCCAAGCTCGAGGCCGACGGCCTGGCCTCGCTTCCGGCCTACGTCTCCCCGGCCGCCCCGCCCCAGGGGGCTTACCGGATCAGCTTCGGCCGGGTCGGGCTCCACACCCAGGGCCACACGGTCAACAATCCCCTGCTCCATGCCCAGATGCCGGAGAACGAGCTGTGGATCAACGCGGCCGAGGCCGGCCGGCTCGGCATCGGCGACGGGACCATGGTGGAGGTCCGAAACGGGAGCAAGGCCGGCAAGCTCCGGGCCAAGGTGACGGAAGGCATCCATCCCGAGACGGTTTTCATGGTCCACGGCTTCGGCCACACCCTGCCCGTGGAGAGCCGGGCCCGGGGCCGGGGCGTGGCCGACAACGAACTGATGCCCCAGGGCATGGGCAACTGGGACAAGGGCGGCGGCGGGGTCTGCATGCAGGAACACTTCGTGTCCGTGCGGCCGGCCTGAGGCCGCGACGCCGATCCGGGACCGGGCCGCCACGGTCACGGTCCGGCCCCGGGATCACGGAAAATGGCCAAGGACGTTGACCGACGGTTGTTCGGTTGTTACGAACATGACCTCTATGCCTGCATCGCCGCCGACAGCCGAGGACCTGCGTCCCTTCCCCCTGCGCCAATCCCTGGGGTTCCTCCTGGTGCGCACGGCCCTGCGGCTGCGCCTGCTCGGGAACACGATCCTGCAGGAGGCCGGGCTGGACATCACCGTGGACCAGTGGGGCATCCTGAACCTCCTGTGGGAGGCCGACGGCCAGACGCCCGTGGAACTGGCCCGGCGCGCGGACAAGGACAAGCCCAATGTCACGCGGCTGCTCAAGATCCTGGAGGACAAGGGCCTGGTCATGCGCCGCCCGGATCCGTCGGACCGGCGCAGCCACCGCATCCACCTGACCGAAGCCGGTGCCGCCCTCAAGGACCGGCTGCTCGACCTCGGCCTGGCCTGCCTGGAGCGGGCCTGCCAGGGCCTGTCCGCCGAGGAAGTCGCAACCCTCAAGCACCTGCTCAACCGCGTCTACGCCAACGTGTCCTGACGGCCCGGACGGGCCCGCGTCCGGCCCCGGGGACAGACGTGCGAGGTTTTTCATGTCAAATTTGACCGAAGAAGCCCTGGCCGCCGATCCGGCCGACAGCGCCATCGGCCCCTACACCTTCGAGGAGTTCCTGGACGTGGCCGCCGCCTTTCACGGCAACCCCGCGCCGGGGCTCATCCTCGGCGGCTTCATGGTGGACGCGGCCCGGGCCTTCCTGCCCGAGGGGACCCTCTTCGACGCCGTGGTGGAGACGAAAAAGTGTCTGCCCGACGCGGTGCAGCTCCTGACGCCGCCGAGCTACGGCAACGGCTGGATGCGGGTGGTCAACCTCGGCCGGTACGCGCTGTCGCTCTACGACAAGTTCACGGGCGAGGGCTACCGGGCCTGGCTCGATCCGAAGCATCTGGCGGCCTGGCCGGAGATCCTGGCCTGGTACCTCAAGACCAAGCCCAAAAAGGAGCAGGACCGGGCAAGGCTTTTCGCCGAGATCAAGGCGGGCGGCCGGGCCCTTTGCCGGGTGGCCCCGGTGCGGGTGCGGCCGCAGTTCGTGGCCAAGCCCCACATGGGGGCCATCGGCGTCTGCCCGATCTGCGGCGAGGGCTACCCGTCGGCCGACGGGGCCATCTGCCGGGGCTGCGCCGGCGAGGCCCCGTACCTGCGGGAAGACGATTCCCCCACGCTGCGGGCCGTGCCCCTGGACGCGGCCTCCGGGCGACGGGCGCTCCACGACATGACCCGGATCGTGCCGGGCGCGTCCAAGGGCGTGGCCGTCGCGGCCGGGGCGGACATCACGGCCGGCGACGTCTGCCGGCTCCAGACCATGGGCCGCAACAACGTCTACGTGGAGGGGCTGTCCGAGCCCTCGGGCGACTTTGTCCACGAAAACGAGGCCGCCGAGGCCTTTGCCCGGGCCATGTGCGGCCCGGGGCTTGCGCCTTCGGGCCCGCCCCGGGAGGGCAAGGTCGAGGTTGTCGCCGTATCCGGCGGCCTTCTGACCGTGGACCGCGAGCGGCTGACGGCGTTCAACATGATCGAGGGGGTCATGTGCGCCTCGCGCCAGTCCCACCTGGTGGTCGAGGCGGACAAGGCCGTGGCCGGGTGCCGGGCCATCCCGCTCTACCTGCCCAGGCGGGTGTTCGAGGCGGCCATGCACGTCCTGGCCGCCGGCCCGCTTTTCGTGGTCCGGCCCCTGCGCCGGGCCGTGGTCGGGGTCCTGGTCACGGGCACGGAGATCTATTCCGGGTTGATCGAGGACAAGTTCGAGCCCGTGGTCCGGTCCAAGGTCGAGGCCCTGGGGGGCCGGGTCGTGGCCTGCCGCAAGGTCCCGGACGACCGGGCGGCCGTGGCCGCGGCCGTGGCCGCGCTCCTTGACGCCGGCGCGGACCTGATCGTGACCACGGCCGGCCTGTCCGTGGATCCGGACGACGTGACGCGCCTGGGCCTCGACGACGCCGGCCTGACCGAGGCCGTGCAGGGCATGCCGGTCCTGCCCGGGGCCATGGCCCTGGTCGGCCGGATCAAGGGGGCGGACGTCATCGGCGTGCCGGCCTGCGCCCTGTTCCACAAGACCACGAGCTTCGACCTGCTCCTGCCCCGGGTCCTGGCCGGGCTCCCGCCCAGCCGCCGCGACCTGGCCGGGCTGGCCGAGGGGGCCATGTGCCTGACCTGCCGGGCCTGCACCTACCCCAAGTGCCCGTTCGGAAAATAACCGCCCCTTGACCGGCGGGGGTCGCCGTCCTATGGGGAGGATGGCGAACCCGCCGGAGGCGCGATGTCCCGATTGTTCCTGGCGGCCCTGGCGTTCGGGGCCGCGCTTGCCGCATCCTTCCCCGCCCGGGCCTACACCCTGTACGGCTACGAGGACGACTACGGCCTGGTGCACCTGAGCGAAGAGAAGCAAAGCGACCTGTACGTCCTGCTCTACGAAGGCCCGAGCGACCCGCACCTGGGGTTCGCGGCCATCAAGAAGAAGATCCACGACCTGGGCGCGGTGTCCAAGGACCGCAAGGACGGCTGGATCCTGGAAGCGACCCGGGCCTATACCCGCATGGGCACGGCCCCGCTCGGCCCGTCGGGCTATCCGCCGGTCATCGAGTCCGGCCCGCTGCTCGACCTGGTGCGGGACAAGAGCCAGGCCTTCGGCCTGGCCCCGGAGCTCCTCTACGCGGTCATCGAGCAGGAGTCGCGGTTCTCGGCCTGCGCGGTCTCGCCCAAGGGCGCGGCCGGCCTCATGCAGCTCATGCCCGCCACCCAGGCCACCTACGGCGTGGCCAACCCTTTCGACCCCGTGCACAACGTCACCACGGGCGCGAAGTTTTTGCGCGCGCTCATCACCCGGTTCGGCGACCTCCGCCTTGCCCTGGCCGCCTACAACGCCGGCCCCGAGACCGTGGCCCGGTCGGGCGGCATCCCGGACATCCCCGAGACCCAGAACTACGTGGCCCGGATCATGACCCGCTACGCCATGCTCCAGGACAGCCACCCCGGGCTGGCCGCGAAAAAGGCCCCCGCTCCGGCCGTCAAGGCCAAGGCCAGAAAGAAGTAGGGCCGCGTTCCCGGTCACGGGCCGCCGCCCGGGCCGGGCGCCAGTAACGGCGGCCGGACCCGACGCGTCAGGCGTGGCGCCAGCGTTGGTACGAGGTCGGAAAGGCCGGGGATACGAAAAGGCCTTTTTTCGGCTCGGGCCCGGGGCCTGGATGCCTGACGGCTTCCGGCCGGCCCACGGCCGGCCGCGTCCCGTTTCAAAGGGACCGCTGAAAGATCCGCTCCACCACGCCCGCGTCCACCCTGACCGGGGCCAGGGGCAGGAGGGTCTTGCCCAGCGAGGACTTGAGCGCCATGCGGGTCAGGGCCGGCACGTCGGCCCCGGTGAAGTAGGCGGTCATGCCGGCCGTCAGGCCCATGCCGGAAAGCCAGGCCCCGACCTTGTCCGCCACGTCCCCGGCCTCGCACGGCCGGCCGCACAGGCCCGGGACGATGGGGGCCAGCAGGTCGGCCAGGACCTCGGGCACGGCCGGGTAGACCTCGCGCAGCACGGCCGGCAGCAGGAGGCCCAGGCCCTCGCCGTGGGAGACGTCGGCATTGAGGGCGCTCATGGCGTGTTCCAGGGCGTGGGCCAGGTGCAGGAGCCCCAGGTCGAAGCCCATGCCCGCGATGGCCGCGGCGTAGAGGAGCCAGTAGCGGGCCGTCAGGTTGCCGGGCTGGACCAGGGCCGTGGGCAGGTAGGCCGCCACCAGGCGCACGGCCTCCCGGCCCAGGGTGATGGAGTAGGGCGAGGCCGTTACGGCGGTCGCCGCCTCCAGGGCGTGGCACAGGGCGTCCACGGCCGTGAACCCGGTCTGCCGGGCCGGCAGGGAGACGGTCAGGGCCGGGTCCTCGATGGTGAAGGCCGGGTAGAGGTGGGGCGAGGTGATGGCCGGCTTTTCCTCGCCGTCGGCCTGGGCCACGGCAAAGGCGTTGCATTCCGAGCCCGTGCCGTGGGTGGTGTTGACGGCCACGACGGGCAGGGCGCCGGTGATGGGAGCGCCTTTTTCGTAGAAGTCCACGGCCTTTTTCCGGGGGTGGGCCAGGAGCACGGCCGCGGTCTTGGCCGTGTCGATGACGCTGCCGCCGCCGATGGCCAGGACCGCGCTCGCTCCGAATTCCCGGCCCACGCGGGCGGCGGCCTCGCAGTTGGCGTAGGTGGGGTTGGGACGCACGCCGTCGTAGTGGGCCCAGGCCACGTGGCGCGACAGCATGGGCTCCACGGTGTTCCAGGCCTGGCTTGCCTTGTAGGCCACGGCGTCGGTGACCACCAGGACCCGGTCCTGGCCGCCCGAGGCCATGCCGGCCAGGATGCCGTCCAGTCGGGCCAGGGCGCCCACGCCGAAATAGGTCAGCGGACGGGTCGGTTGCAGGACGAAAATCCGGTTGATGTCAATTTTCCCTTCCCAGCCGCCCATGATCAGCCTCCGTGTTGCGGTACACGGCGAACGGGTCGCCGCCGCGTCGGGGGCTGACGCATCAAATCCCGTGCCATCGGGGAGGGGAAACAGTTTTCAGGCTGTTGCGGCCCGCCTTGCGCCCCGGTTGGGCCATATGCGCCCATGGCGGCCGGCCGAGACGGCGGACGTCCCGTTTTCGTGGCCGCAACCCGGTACGGAGCCGGGATTTCCGGGAAATGGGTAAAAATGAAACATGGCCTTCGGCGGCAGAGAATAAATGACCCATTCTCGTGCACGGTATGAACGGCAGCGGCCGATGGGACGCGAAAAGGCCCTGCCGCAGGCGGGCAGGGCCTTTTTTTGACAACGAAAAAGAGAGCCTACAAAGTTACTTGCTGAAGGTGGTGGAACGGTTGACGTCGGCGCTGCCGCCCTGGGGACCGGTGTAGGTGGTGGTGTTGGTCCAGGTCTTGGTGGCCGGATTCCACTGTCCCTGGGACGACCGGTTCACGGACTGGCCGCCCGGACCGGTGGTGGTGGCGCTGCGGTTGTAGCCGCCCGGAGCGCGGGTGGTGACGGCGTCGTTGGTGACGGCCCTGCCGCCCGGACCGGTGACCGTGCTGTGGCGCTTGAAGGCGTGGGACGGGGCGGCGGTCAGGACCAGCGCGGCGGTCAGGCCGAGGGCGGCGGCCAAGCGGAGGCAGGCGGCAACGGGGGCGTTCATGGAGCGTCTCCTTGCGGGTTGCACGGCTTGGGTTGACGCGGCGTGGGGCGGGCCGGGACAGGTTCCCGGCCGCCCGGCACATTGGTTGTTACCGCAAATGCCAAGTCCGTGCCAGAGGGGGCCTGTCGAAGGAGTCTAGTGATTCAAGGAGGTTACGACGGAAGGATGGCGCTGGGCACCGCCGCCTGCCGTTGGGTGGCCGGTGAAATGCCGCCATATCGGCAACAACATGGCAGCCTTCAGGGGGCTAGTGCATGCCTTCGGGCATTTTCGCGCCCATGGGCGGCTTTTTCATGATCCACATGAGCCCGGCCAGGCCCAGGAAGAGCAGGCCCTGGGCGTGGAAGACGTCGTAGAAGGCCATGGCGTTGGCCTGCTGGAGCATGAGCCGGTACAGGGCCCCGGCCGCCATCTGGCCGGCGTCGTAGACGCCGAGGGCCTTGGCCGCGAAGTAGGCTTTGAGGTTCTCGTAGGCGGTCTGGTAGGTCAGGTCGTAGGGGGTCAGGTTCTCGACGAGCCGGGCCTGGTGGAACTGGGCCCGACGGGCCAGAAGGGTGGTGACGAAGGCCACGCCGAAGGAGCCGCCCAGGTTTCGCAACAGGTTGAACACGGCCGAGGCGTTGTTCATGCCTTCCTTGGGGATGTAGGCCATGGTCAGGTAGGACAGGGGCACGAAGAAGAAGGCGATGCCCACGGCCTGGATGTTTCTGGCCGCAATGGCCGTGCCGAGGTCGATGCCGAGGGTGAAGCCGGCCATGTTGAAAAGCGAATAGGCGCTGATGAGAAGGCCCACGAACAGCAGGTAGCGGGCGTCGATCTTCTGGGTCAGCTTGCCGACCACGGGCAGGACGGCCAGCATGATCAGCCCGCCCGGCCCGAGCACCACCCCGGCCAGGAAGGCGGTGTAGCCCATCAGGTTCTGCAGGTAGAGGGGCAACAGGACGATGGCTCCGAAAAAGGCGAAAAAGCCGAAGAACATGACCGCGTTGCCCGTGGCGAAGCTGCGGTCCCGGAAGACGGTCAGGTCCACGATGGGGGTCTTGGTCCGCAGCTCCCAGACGAGAAAGGCGGTCAGGCACACGACCGCGATGACCGAGAGGGTCAGGATGAAGTCCGAACTCAGCCAGTCGTCCTGCTGGCCCTTGTCCAGGACCACCTGCAGGCAGCCGAGGCCGAGGCTTAACAGGGACAGGCCGATGACGTCCACGGCCTCGCCCTTCTTGCGCCGCTCCAGGTAGTCCGGGTCCTTGATGTAGAGCCAGATGAGCCCCAGGGCGGCCACGCCGACGGGCACGTTGATGTTGAATATCCAGCGCCAGGAATAGTTGTCCGTGATGTAGCCGCCAAGCAGCGGCCCGAGGATCGGCCCGAGCACCGCGCCCATGGCGAAGATGGCCATGGCCAGGCCCCGCTCCCGGGGCGGGTAGGCCTCCAGGAGGATGGCCTGGGACATGGGCTGGAGGCCGCCGCCCCCGATGCCCTGGATGATGCGGAAGGTGATCAGCATGCCAAGGCTCGTGGCCAGGCCGCAGAGCATGGAGGCCACGGTGAAGACGGCCACGGACAACAAGAGGTAGTTGCGGCGGCCGAAGACCTTGGACAGGTAGCCGCTGATGGGGATGACCACGGCGTTGGAGACCAGGTACGAGGTCAGGACCCAGGTCACCTCGTCCTGGCCGGCCGACAGGCTCCCCTGGATGTGCCCCAGGGCCACGTTGGCGATGGAGGTGTCCAGGATTTCGATGAGGGTCGGGACCATCACCGCCAGGGTGATGAGCCACTTGTTGGGTGCGCCTTCCGCCATGGTCTTCGCCCCGTCCTTGGAAGCGTTCCGTAGAAATACTGTCTTCCCCCCCCACCGAGGGGGCCCGGGGGGCATCATGCCCCCCGGCGGGGCCCGGGGCGGAGCCCCGTTTCTCCCACTACTCCGCTACTCCGCGTGGATGGTCGGCACCACGCTCATGCCCAGGCGCAGTTTGGGCAGGTCGCCGTTTTCCTTGTCAAAGACGATCTTGACCGGGATGCGCTGCACGATTTTCACGTAGTTGCCCGAGGCGTTCTCGGCCGGGAAGAGGGAGAAGACCGAGCCCGTGCCGGCCATGATGGACTCCACGGTCCCGGTGATGGCGCGGCCGGGGTAGGTGTCGACCTCCATGGTCACCTTCTGGCCGGGACGGACGTGGGTCAGCTGGGTCTCCTTGTAGTTGGCCGTGACCCACAGTTCGCCGGCGTCCAGGGGGACCACGGTCATGAGGGCCTGGCCGGCGGCCACCAGCCGGCCGGACTCGATCTGCTTCTTGGTGACGTGGCCGGCCACCGGGGCCAGAATCCTGGTGTAGCCGAGGTTGAGTTCGGCCTGGCGGACCTTCTCCCGGGCCAGGTCGACCTTGGCCCGCTGGGCCGCGGCCTCCTTGTCCTGGATCACGGCCTGGTCCTGGCCGGTCTTGGCCAGCTCGATCTCCGAGCGCAGCCGCTTGATGTCGGCGGTGATGGACTCCAGGCGGCGGTTCGCGCCCTCGGCCTTGGCCCGGGCGGCCCGGAGCTGGGCCTCGTGGCCCCGGCGCTTGTTCTCGATGGCGTCGAGGTCGGATTGGGACACCACGTCCTTGCCGCGCAACTGGCTGATGCGGGCAAAGTCCAGCTTGTCCTGGTCGAGCTGGGCCTGGACCTGGTCGCCTTCCTGCACGGCGGCGTCGCGCTCCTTGACGGCCTGTTCATAGCTCCGCTGCTGGCTTTCGAGCTGGGCGTTGGCCGAGGTGACCTTGGACGAGGTCTGGGACAGCTGGAGCGGCACGCCGAGCTCCTGGGCCGCGAGCTGGGCCTCGGCCGAGGCCAGGTCGGCCTTGGCCTGGGCCAGGGCCACGGCGTAGTCGGTCGGGTCCAGGACCACCAGCACGTCTCCGGCGGCCACGAGCTGGTTGTCCTCCACCGGCACCTCGTTGACGTAGCCGGCCACGCGCGGGGTGATGGGGTGGACCCGGCCGTCGACAAAGGCGTCGTCGGTCTCGATCCGGCTGCGGACGTAGAGGTAGTAGCCGAAACCCGAAAGGGCCAGCACGGCCAGGCCGATCAGGGCCAGGCGCTTTTTTTTCGACGACGGGTTTTCGGGCTTGTGCTTGGGACGGAACAGCGGCTTCATGGCGTGTCCTTTGCTTCGAGGAGGGCGTCGAGACGGGTTTCGATGTTCCCGAGGATGCGCCGCAGGGTCTGGCGGTCCTCGGGCGGGACGTCGGCAAAGGCCGCGTCCGCGTAGCGTTGCACCAGCGGCACCAGGGACTTGACCAGGGCCTGGCCGTCCGGGGTGAGAAATATCCGCTGGCTGCGGCGGTCGCTGGCGTCGCGGCGGCGGGTGACGAGGCCCTTGCCCTGCAGCCGGTCCAGAATGCGGGTGATGGTGGTCTTGTCCTTGACCGTGCGCTCGCCCAGGCCGCACTGGGTCAGGCCCTGGCTCTCGTGGAGCCGATACAGGACCACCCACTGCTCGGGCGTCACGTCGTGGCCGGCGGCCACGAACACCCGGCGCAGCCCGATCTTGAGGCGGGCGGCGGCGTGGCCGATGGCGTAGCCCACGGCGTTGTCCATGTCGAAGAAAAAGGCCTCGTGGTCCATTCCCGGCCCCGGAAAGTTGCTGTGCGGAAAATATACATGGCAACCATTGGCGTCAAGGCGCGGGGCGACCTTGCCCGGGGGGGCGGCTTCTGTCAGGGTGCCTCCTGGACTGTTCCGGAAAGGGGGCTGGCATGGAGTGGACGCGGCGGCTGTCGGAGGCGGTTTCGGGCCTGGTCCGGTTCAAGGACCACCGGCCGCGCCTGACGGCCCTGGAAATCTTCAAGTACGTGGGGCCGGGGCTGCTGGTCACGGTGGGATTTATTGATCCGGGCAACTGGGCCTCCAACGTGGCCGCCGGATCGGACTTCGGCTACGCCCTGTTGTGGATGGTGACGCTGTCCACCATCATGCTGATCGTGCTGCAGCACAACGCGGCCCACCTGGGCATCGCCACGGGCCTGTGCCTGTCCGAGGCGGCCATGAAGCACCTGCCCAAGCCGGTCGCGGTCACGGCGCTGGGCACGGCCTGCGCGGCCGCGGTGTCCACGGCCCTGGCCGAGCTTCTGGGCGGGGCCATTGCCCTGCGCATGCTCTTCGGCCTGCCCCTGGCCGCGGGCACGCTGTTGACCCTGGCCGCGGTCCTGTGGATGCTGTTCTCCAAGTCCTACCGCAGGCTGGAGCGCTACATCATCGGGTTCGTGTCCCTGATCGGGCTGTCGTTTATTTTCGAACTGTCCCTGGTCCAGCTGGACTGGGGCGCGGCCGTCTCCGGCTGGGTGACGCCGCGCCTGCCCGAGGGGTCGCTGCCCGTGGTCATGAGCGTCCTTGGGGCGGTGGTCATGCCGCACAACCTGTTTCTCCACTCCGAGATCATCCAGAGCCGGCAGTGGAACCTGGACGAGCCGGCAATGATCCGCCGGCAGCTCAAGTACGAATACCTGGACACGCTGTTTTCCATGCTGGTCGGGTTTTGCATCAACAGCGCCATGATCCTCCTGGCGGCGGCCGCCTTTTTCAGCCACGGCGTGTCGGTGGGCGAACTGGAGCAGGCCGAGGCCCTGCTCTCCCCGCTGCTCGGCCCGGCGGCCGGACTGGTCTTTGCCGTCAGCCTGCTGCTGGCCGGCGTGGCGTCGAGCGTGACCGCCGGCATGGCCGGAGGCAGCATCTTCGCCGGCATCTTCGGCGAGCCCTACGACATCCGCGACAGCCACTCGCGCCTGGGCGTGCTGCTCACCCTGGTCGGGGCGGCGGTCTGCATCCTGTTCGTGGGGAATCCGCTCAAGGGCCTGATCTATTCCCAGATCGCCCTGTCCATCCAGCTGCCCGTGACCATCCTGCTCCAGATCGGCCTGACCTCGCGCCGGGCGGTCATGGGGGAATACGCCAACCGGCCGTTCACCACCGGCGTCCTGGCCGTGGTCGCGGCCGTGGTCATCGGGCTCAACGTCATGCTTCTCGTCGAGACCCTGGGGTGAACAGAGCTGCGCCGGCCCCCAGGGCTGCCGCAGGGCCGGGCAACAAAAAACGCCGCCGTCCGGACGCGTCCGGGCGACGGCGTTTCCCCCTCGAAAAACAGGAAGAAAACTACTTTTTGCCTTTCTTGGCCTTGGCCTTGGCCGGGGCGGCCTTGTCCGGGCCGGGGTAGTTGGCGACCATGCCGCCCATTTTCATGCACTCGGCCACCGAGCCGGTCATGACGGTGTTGGCGCCGACGGTGCACTGCCAGGTCTTCGCGGCGGCCTTCTTGGCGGACTTGCCTTTGGCGAAAGCCGGGGCGGCGGACAGGGCCAGGGTCAGGGCGGCGGCCAGAACGATGAGCTTTTTCATGGGAACCCTCCTCGAGCGGAACATTTTTCCGTTCAATATAACGGGCCGTTAGCGAGCGCAAGAGAAGGGAATGCGAAAGCCGGCCGGATGGCCGAGGCGGCGCGGCCGGAGACGAGGGCCGGGGCGTTGCGGCGCGTGCGTTCCGGGCCGCAGCAGGAAGGCTTCAGGAAAGTGGATGCGTCGGTGCGACTGCGGCAACGCGGGGTGACGGAGGAGGGAGGGCTTGTTCAAAAAATGCCTTCCAATCGGAATCCGCGTACGCAATCGACGGTGCAGCCGTGAAACTGCCCTTATGCCTGGTTTGACGGCGTCGCAGCGTGGCGATCCGGCGGATTTGCAGTGGAAAAGAGTCCCGCAACAAGACGGCGTTCGATTTGGCGACCCGGCCGTCAACCGGTTCGGTATTCCTTGCGCAGCACCACAGAGAACGCTTCCGCGCCCCCGGACAGGAACCTGTGGACCGTTCGGGCGGCGTCCACGATATGGCTTTGAAACCAGTGGCCCATGGTGACCGGGACTCCGGACATTTTCGGAACGGTTGGGAAAGACGGCTCCATCCGCCCGCCTGCCAGGGCGGGGCGAAAATGTCATGCCGGACCGCAGGAAAAGGCCGTTCCGCCGCAGCCGCTTGACCCGGGCGGCGCAAGCCGGCACAAGTCCTCGCCGGGTGCGGTCCCCGGAGGCGGGGTTCCCTCCGTGGCGTCCCGGCCCGGTTTCCAGTATACCTGCCGCACGCGCTTTCCCGGCTGCGGCGCGTGGCCGCGAAAGCCCCGCAGCCCGTCACCGCAACCGCCAGGAGGCCCCATGCCCGTCACCGTCGTCGACCATCCCCTGGTGCGCCACAAGCTCGGCCTGCTCCGGGAAAACGGCATCAGCACCAAGGACTTCCGCGAACTGGCCGGCGAAATCGCCCGCCTGCTCACCTACGAGGCCACCAAGTCCCTCAAGACCGAAACCATCTCCATCAACGGCTGGGCCGGCCCCGTGGACGTGGAGCGGATCGTGGGCAAGAAAATCACCGTGGTCCCCATCCTCCGGGCCGGGCTCGGCATGATGGACGGCGTCCTCGACATGATCCCCGGCGCCAAGGTCAGCGTCGTGGGCATGTACCGCAACGAGGAGACCCTCGAACCAGTGCGCTACTACGTCAAGCTGGCCAAAAAGATCCATAAGCGCCGGGCCATGATCCTCGACCCCATGCTCGCCACCGGCGGCACGCTCATCGCCACCATCAACCTCCTCAAGGAAGCCGGCTGCCGCCACATCATGGGCCTGTTCCTGGTCTGCGCCCCCGAAGGCCTGGCCAAGCTGGAACGCGAACACCCGGACGTCATGGTCTATACCGCCGCCGTGGACGAACGGCTCAACGAGCAAGGCTACATCCTCCCCGGCCTCGGCGACGCCGGCGACAAGATTTTCGGCACCAAGTAGCAGGGTTGATGAAGATGCCTCCGGCGGCCGGGAGGGGGTCACCCCCTCCCGGACCCACCCGTCCAGGGGGT
>CAZIJE010000084.1:0-15732 GCA_964539435.1 uncultured Desulfovibrio sp. | reverse complement strand
TCAACGACTCGGTCACCAAGTCCAAGTTCGACAACCTCTACGGCTGCCGCGAGTCCCTGGCCGACGGCATCAAAAGGGCCACGGACGTGATGGTGGCCGGCAAGGTCGTGGTCGTGGCCGGCTACGGCGACGTGGGCAAGGGCTGCGCCCAGTCCATGCGCGGTTTCGGCGCGCGGGTGCTGGTGACCGAAATCGACCCCATCTGCGCCCTGCAGGCGGCCATGGAAGGCTACGAGGTCACCACCATGGACGAGGCCTGCGCCGTGGGCGACATCTTCGTCACGGCCACGGGCTGCTGCGACGTCATCACCGGGCCGCACATGGAGAAGATGAAGGACGGGGCCATTGTCTGCAACATCGGCCACTTTGATTCCGAGATCGCGGTCGCCTACCTGGAGACCACGCCCCACTGCAAAAAGACCCAGATCAAGCCGCTGGTCGACAAGTGGACCATGAAGTCGGGCAACGCCATCCTGATGCTGGCCGAGGGCCGGCTGGTGAACCTCGGCTGCGCCACCGGCCACCCGAGCTTCGTCATGTCCAACTCGTTCACCAACCAGGCCCTGGCCCAGATCGAACTGGCCACCAAGGACTACGAGATCGGGGTCTACACCCTGCCCAAGCTCCTGGACGAGGAAGTGGCCCGACTCCACCTGGCCCGCCTCGGGGCCAAGCTGGAAACCCTGACGCCCGCCCAGGCCGCCTACCTCAACATCGAGGCCGCCGGCCCCTTCAAGCCCGACCACTACCGCTACTAGTCCGGCCCGGCTCCGGCCGCATACGGGCCCGGCCAGGGCGAGCGACGCCCTGGCCGGGCCTGTTTCGTTTCGTGACCATTCCGGGGGCGAACCGCCGGGGCGTCCTGCCTTCGAGGCCAAGGTCCGGCGGTTGTTTGCCTTTCCCGGGAATTCCGGCTACCCCTGGCGGCGGTGAAGAACCTCGATTTTCATACAGCCAGCGTCATTTACGTGGGCTGCAACATCTGCATCGCCGGCATGCTGGCCGTGGCCTTTTCCGACAGCCGGGAGCGGGGGGCCTGGCTCTGGATCGCCGGACTGCTGTCCCAGATCGTGGCCGTACCGCTGTTTGCCCTGCGCGCCTTCCTGCCCCTGCCTGTCTCCATTATCGGTGCCAATGGATTTTTCGCCCTGTCCTTCGCCTGCTACCAGGCCTCGTTCGACGTCTTTTTCGGCCGGCGGCGGCCGGTCTGGTTCTACGGGCTGCCGGTCTTCCTGTCCCTTTCCATCGCCGGAGTGCTGCTCGGCGAGGTGCGGCCCAGGGCCGTTCTCCTCGGCGCGCTCTACGCCGGCCAGGCCTGGACCATCGCGGTCCTGCTCCTGGAGCGCAAGGAGGGGTTTCGGCGGCGGGTGATCCTGATGCTGTCCGTGGGCTATTTCCTGGCCGGCCTGTCCTTCCTGGTCCGGGCCGCGTCCGTCCTGCTCTCCACCGAGGCGGTTCCCGATCCCTTCGCCTCCCGGCCCATCCAGAACCTGGTCATGATGCTCTTCGTGCCGAGCCTGATCGCCTGCACCATCGGTTTCGTCCTGCTCCAGCGCGAGCGGGTGGAAAACGAGATCCGCCGCCTGGCCGACACCGACGGCCTGACCGGACTCCGCAACCGGCGGGGGTTCGAGGCGCTTCTGGAAGACGCCCAGCGGCTGGCCCGGGAGGAAGGCGCCTGGATGAGCTTGGCGGTTTGCGACATCGACCACTTCAAGACCGTCAACGACCGGCACGGCCATGCCGTCGGGGACGAGGCCCTGGCCATGGTGGCCCGGATCATCGGCACCGAGATCCGCAGCAACGACTGGGCGGCCCGTCTCGGCGGCGACGAATTCTGCGTCCTTTTGTCCCATGCGTCGCCCGAGCGGGCGGCCCGGGTGGCCGAGCGGCTCCGCCGGGCCGTGGCCGGCTACGACTGGCGGGCCTTCGGCCTCGACGCCCCCCTGACCGTGACCATCGGCCTGTCCAGCTACCAGGGGGGCGGCCTGGACGGCTGGGGCGAGTTCCTCCGCCTGGCCGACATGGCCCTGATCGCGGGCAAGGGCCTGGCCCGGGACACGGTCCTGCACGCCGACGACCTGACCGCCCCGTCCCCCCGTTCCCGGGCCTGACCAGGCCCGCGTTTTCCTCCGGCTTCTTCCGTCTCCGGCGTCCGCCCGGCAGCAAGGCATTGCCGCGTCCGGCGTGCGCCCGAGCCGTCGTTGCGGGCCATGGCGTTGCCCGCCTCGCCTCCTGGTCGCAGGCGGGTGGAGAAATCAAACCATTCGTTGTTGACAATGAAATTCAATATCATTATTTACAACCCAGGAGGACGGCCCGCGCCGTCCGCAACGCCAACCCAGGGAGTACGGCATGGGAAAAGCGCTTGTAGTTTTCGGGTCCACCACCGGCAACACGGAATCCGTGGCCGAGTACGTGGCCGGCGCCCTTGCGGACGCGGGCATGGCCGTGGACCTCAAAAACGCCGCCTCGGTGGTTCCGAAGGGGCTGGCCGAGGGGTACGATCTGGTGGTTTTCGGCTGCTCCACCTGGGGCGACGACGAAGTTGAGTTGCAGGAGGACTTCGTGCCCCTGTTCGACGATCTGGAAGCGGCCGGCCTGTCCGGCCGGAAGGTGGCGGTCTTCGGCTGTGGCGATTCCAGCTACACCCACTTTTGCGGGGCAGTGGACGCCATAGCCGAAAAGGCCGCCGCCCTCGGGGCCAAGGTGCTGGATATGCCGCTGAAGATCGACGGCGCGCCGGACAAGGCCGAAGCCGTAGCCTGGGCCAGGGGCCTCCTCTAGGGGCCGGTCCGGGAAAGCGTCCCCGGGACGTGCGAGGCCGGGCGTCGCGCCAGGCGCGGCGTGACAAGACAACAATTTTCCTCCCCGCAAGGGGATGGGCCGGACGGAACCGCCGTCTGGCCGGGCGGACGGGACGCGGGAGCCTTCCCGGTCCCGTTGCCGGAGGGTGCAGATATGGCATGCGTTGGTGGAAAATGCGAACTGTCGGGCAATGTCCGCAGGCTTCGCGATGCAGGCATGGAAGCGTTGCGCGAGGGCGACGTGGACCAGGCCGAGGACCTGCTGCGGCGCTCGGTGGCCCTGTCCGAGGCCGGCGGCGGCGTAGCCACGGCCACGGCCAATTCGGTCTACCGGCTGGGCCTGGCCCTGCACGAGGCCGGCCGGACCGACGAGGCGGCCAGGGAATTCGAAAAGGCCCTCACCCTGGTCCGGGACCGGGCCGGATGCGGCAGCCGGATGTACCAGACGATCCTCGGGCACTTTGCCAAGGCCTTGCCCGAGCGGGCCCACCCGGCCTGGGATTGCGCCGTGGGCCAGTAATCGCGGCCCTGCGAGCGCCCCGCCGGAACCGTATCCGGCGGGGCTTTTTTGCGGCCTAGAAAAAGCTGACCGAGGTCTCCTTGAGGTATTTCTCCTCAAGGACCCGGCAGATGCGCTTGATGATGTTGCGCCGGATCTCCAGGTCGATGGGCAGGTTGGGATCCTGGTGGGCCTCGTTGATGCGCGCGCCCACCACGAACTCGATGGAGTCGCTGTCCAGCAGGATCTCGTAGAGCTGGGCGGCCGGGTTTTTCTCGCGCGGGGCCTTGTCCTGCTCCAGGAGCTGGGCCGTGCGGGTCAGGGTCAGGATCCCCTCGGTCACCAGGTCCACGCCGTCCATCTCGGCGGCCGGGGGGATGTCGCCCCCGCCGCCCGCGCCGCGCAGGCAGTCGCGGATGGTCCGGCCGAGCTCCCGGGCCACGATGTTGGCCGTGGTGCCGCCGCAGATGACCTTGCGGCCGCTGAAATCCCCCAGGGTCTCGGCGAACTCCCGGTCCCGGCCGGCGGCGTAGGGCGGGCCGGTCAGGATGATGGCCCGGCGCGGCCGGCGCAGGTAGATCACGGCCGCGGTCATGTCGTCGTAGGCCCGCTGGTACGGCTCCTGGCGCAGGGCCTGGCCGAGGATCTTCTGGGACAGGGACCGGGCCGAGATGCCCGGGTCCCGCGCCACCTCCTCCAGGGCGAACTGCCGGCAGCCCTTGATCCGCCACCCCAGCCGCATCCGCTCGGACCCGAGTCCCGCCTGGGTCACGCCGTCGGAGGTCATGATCAGCCGGTCCCCGGGCCGCAGCGCCAGATCGTAGACCCGGATCACCCGGTCGTTGTAGCGCGGGGACGAAACCTCCTCGAATTCCAGCTCCACGGCCCGGCCCTCGCGCACCAGGGTCACGGGCGGGTTGTCCATCTCGATGACCCGCGCCCCGCCGTCGGCCTGGATGTCGGCCACGGTGAAGGTGGCGTAGCTGATCTTGCGCACCTGGCACACGGGCAGGGCGTCCATGATCACCTCGGCCGCCCGCACGATGTCCGTGTCGTTGGCCGTGTACTTGAGCGCCATGGTGGCGGTCATGAGCGACAGGATGCTGGCCTTGACCCCATGCCCCAGGCCGTCGGACAGGACGGCGATGATCCGCCCCTCGTCGGCCAGGCGCAGGGTCTTGAAAGCGTCGCCGCAGATGTCCTCGCCGTAGCGGTTGCGCTGGGCCGCCTCCACCTCGACGAACACGTCGTCGATCATGGCCGCCGCCCCCGCAGGTCCTTTTCGGAAATGGCCCGGGCCCCGCTGGAGAAGCCCTCGGCCAGGGAACGCAGCAGGATCTCGGTGTCGGCCATGTTCTCGCCCAGGCGGCAGGCGATCTCCTGCACGGTCTCCAGGTTCTTGCGGATGATCTCGCGGGCCCGCTGGGCGATCTCGTCGCGCCTGAGCTCCGAGCCGGTGACGTCGAAGATGACGCCGCCGATGACGCTGCGCGGCTCGATGGTGAAGATGGTGACGCTAAAGACCCGGTCGTCCTGGCGCAGGGCGTCGCGGTGGATGTCGGTCTCGGTGTCCAGGGCCCGGCGGAACAGGCCGATAAACGGCACGATCTTCTCCAGGGCCGCCCCCTCCATGCCCGGGGAGGCCTCGTAGGCCATGACCGTCTCCTCGCCGAACAGCCGGGCGAAGTGCTCGTTGCACTCGATGATGTGGAGCTTGGCGTCGGCGATGACCACGCCGGCCGGGATGCAGCGGAGCAGGGTGTTGGCCTTGCGGGTGGCCCGCTTGCGCAGGAAGTGGACGCACATGGACGGCTCGGCCATGCCCTCGAGCATGGCCCGGGCCAGGCCCCGGCAGGACTCGTGGCCGCAGCCGCCGCAGTTGATCTCGTCCTCGGGCCCGAACTTGCCGATCAGGCGCAGGACCTTGACGTACTGGTCCTCGCTGTAGACCGGCAGGTCGACCGGGGAGGGATTTTTGCGCTCGCCAATGGGGACCGAGGCCGGCCGCACCGGCAGGTCGGGCACGGGCTTGACCGCTCGGTTGAACACGTCGAGCTGGTCGAGCAGGCGCGGCCGGGTGCTCGACACGCACGGCCCGCGCACGCACCCGCCCACGCAGGCCAGCATCTCCACGAAGACCGGGCGCGGCAGCACGTGGTTCTGGATCCCTTCCAGGGCGGACTCGATGGAGGCGATGCCGGACAGGGTGGTGAAGCAGACGTCGGCGTTGCCGGCGTAGGCCTTGACCGTGTCGGACATGCCGCCCTCGATGGGGTAGAGCGCCCCCTCCCTGGCCGGCTGGGGCATGAACACGTCGGCCGGCCCCGGGGTCAGGGCGGCCGGGTTGATGCCGTCCTCCCGGAGCATGGCCCGCAGGTCCGTGAAGGTCATGGCCGCGTCGAGCAGGCCCGGGTGGTTGTCGGCCTCGGTCTTTTTCGCCACGCAGGGCCCGAAAAAGACCACCCCGATCTGCTGGCCGTAGGCCCGGCGGAGCATCCGGCAGTGGGAGAGGAGCGGCGAAAAGAGCGGCGTCAGGTTGGGCACGAGTTCCGGCATGTAGCCCCGGATGAAATCCACGGCCGCGGGACAGGCCGTGGACAACAGGAGCCTGGGGCCGCCCTGGGCCAGGATCTGGGCCACGGCGGCCGAGACCTCCTGGGCGCCGAGGGCGGTTTCCGAGACCCCGGAAAACCCGAGCCGCCGCAGGGCCGCGATCATGGCCTGGGGCGAGACGTCGGGAAATTCGGTCACCCAGGACGGGGCCAGGGAGACGTAGGCCGGCCGGCTGGAGCGCAGGAGCTTGAAAACGCTGAAAAGGTCGCTGCGGACGTGCTTGGCGTGGGACGGGCAGGCGGCCACGCACTGGCCGCAGGCGATGCACAGCTCCGGCACCACCGTGGCCCGGCCGGATTCGACCTGAATGGCCTTGACCGGACAGTGGCGCAGGCACCGGTAGCAGTCCTGGCATTCGGTCTCGACGGTGTAGATGGGGTAGTGCTTGAGCATGCCGCCTCCCTGGGTTCCAGTCCGGGACGCTTCGGATGCGAGTGTGGTCTTCATGGTCTGCAAAGGCAAGGAGAACGGGAAGGAAAAAGGGTATTTGCCGGGCCGGGCCCGGGACTAGACCGAAAGGTGGCGGCTTAATAGCTCCATCAGCCGCTCGGCGCTGATCTCGCCGTAGAGCTGGCCGTCGATGCGGATGTTGGGGCCGCTCGTGCACTGGTCCTCGCAGCGGCTGCCCGACAGGACCACGGAGTCTGTCAGGCCGTGGTCGGCCAGGTACTGTTCGATCATGAGCAGGTGTTTCTTGTTGCCCCTGGCGAAACACGAACTGCCCATGCAGATGACGATCTCATGTTTCATACGGCTGCGGGCCTCAATTTGTCACTTTTTTCACAAGTTACCCGCAAACAGAACCGCCGGCAAGCCCTATCCCGGACCCTGCTGCGAAACTGCAACAGGATCCGGACCGGCCGGCGGCGTCGCTGCCGGCCCGGCTACAAGACGGCCACGGCCTCGATCTCGACCAGGAAGGCGCTGTCCACCAGCTTGGCCACTTCCACGATGGTCGTGGCCGGCCGGATCTCGCCGAAGGCCTCGCCGTGGGCCTTGGCCACGGCGTCGAAATCCTTGATGTCGGTCATGAAGACCCGGGTGCGGACCACGGCCGTCAGGTCGGTCCCGGCCTGGGCCAGGGCGTCCCGGATGATCTCCAGGGCCCGCCGCGCCTGGGCGTAGGCCCCGTCCGGGACCGAGCCGTCAGCGGCCACGCCCACGGTGCCGGAGACGTAGACCGTGTTGCCGGCCACCACGGCCCGGGAATAGCCGAGCAGGGGCTCCCACTTGGAGCCCGAGGAAATGTTGGTCCGCTGGGTCATGGATGCTCCTTGGCGACGTCCGTCGGCCAGACGTCCGCGCGAACGATAGCCGGGAAAAGGCCGGGGCGCAACCGGCCGTCTTTCCGGCTATTGGGCCGTCTGGCCGAGCTCGGCCAGGGACCGGGCCAGGCTGGACAGGCCGGAGGACCGGGCCAGGATCAGCGGCTTGACGCACCCCTTGCAGGCCTGCTTGACCAGGGCGCAGGCCTCGTGGCTGACGCAGTCCACCGGGCAGACCACGGCGTCGGCCGCGCCGAGGAGTTCCCACAGCCGGTGGGCCGACTGCTCCCGGCCGCCGTCGTGGTGCGTGAGCTCGCAGCCGAAATTTTCGGCCAGGACCTTGTAGTGGGCCACCAGGGAGCACCGGCCGCCGACGTAGAGGACCCGCTTGCCGGCCAGGGCCCCGGCGGCGGCATGGCCCTGGCGGCAGGCGCAGCCATGGCCGCAGCCCGCGCCGGCCGCGCCCGTGTCCCGGCAGGGGCAGGGCGTTTCCCGGTCCAGGGCCTCGGGGTCGTCCTGGTGGTGGGCGGCATGGGCGGCGTGGGCCGCGGCCGCGTCGCCGAGGGCGGCGAAGAGCGTGGCCTCCAGGGCCGCGACCTCGCTGTCCCGGTCGGCCAGGGCCCGGGTCGCCTCCCGGAGCGCCGCGTCCATCCGTTCCAGGGCCAGGGCCTGCCGGCCCGCCTCGGCCTCGGTGGCCTCCAGCCGATTGGCCGTTTCGGCCAGCTGTCGCTGCAGGACGTCCCGGTCCCGGCGGACCGCGGCCACGGCCGAACTCTCGATGGCCTGGCGCAGGGAGATCCGCTCCCGCTCGGCCGCCTGCCGGGCGTTGCGCTCGGCCGCAAGCGCCTCCATGGCCTCCCGGCACCGGCCCTTCCAGACCGACGCCGCTTGGCGCATGGCCGTCTTGGCCTCGTCCAGGGCGGCCCGGGCCTCGGCCAACTGGTCTTCGAGCCGGGTCAGGCGGGCCAGGTCGGCCCGGTTGGCCGCGCCCACCCGGTGGGAGAGCATGTGGACCTCGCCGTAGACCTCGCGCAGGAAGTCCTCGGGCGCGCAGGGATGGGAGACCAGGGCCCAGAACGGCCCCGGAATGTCGCCGGCGTCGGCCCGCTCGCGCCACATCCGGCGAAGGGCCGCCGGGTCCTCGACCTTCCAGAAGGCCCGCAGGTCGCGCCGGTACTTCTTGTCCAGGAACCGCTGCAGGTACTTGGCCGGCCCGCCGCCGGCCACCTGGGCCTGGCCGACCAGAAACACGTGGGCCTCGTAGTCGCTGGCCGTGTCGGGCACGGCGTCGCCGCACTTGCGGCAGATCCGGCGCAGTTCGGAAACCGTCAGGCAGGTGCCGACGATGGGGCAGGCGTATGCGGCGTTCTCGTGCAGGTGCTTGCGTGGGGCCATGCTTCCTCCCGGGTTGGCTGGGATGCGTTGCCCCGGTCTATATGAAAATGAAAACCAATGTCAATTAGAGAAGAGAGAAAAGAGCGCACCCGGCCGCGACCGGGGGACAGGGGCCAGGGACATCGGGGCGGGGATCAGGCGTGGGCGAACAGGAGGCGGGTCAGGCGCGGGACGGCCAGGCGGCGGGACAGCCGGGTGAGAAGCAGGCTGCCGCCAAAGGCGAGGATTGCGCCCAGGGCCCCGACCGGCAGCCGCCAGGCCGGGGCCACGGGCGGCGGCAGCAGGGCGTAGAAGACCAGGAGCAGGACGTAATGGGAGATGTAGACGCCGAGGGTGTCTCGGCCGGCGTCGGCCAGAAGCGCGAAGGCCCGGCCGCCGCCCCGGGCGTCCAGGCGGCGCAGGCCGGTCAAAAGGGCCAGGGAGCCGAGGACCTGGAAGGCCAGGCCGGAAAGCAGGAAATATTGGCGAAAGTTGGCCCCCAGGGCGGCCGCCTCGGCGGCCACCTGCCAGAGGTAGAGCCCGAAGGCCAGGACCGCGCCGGCAAGGAGCAGGGGAAAGCGGCGGGTCAGGCCGTCGAGGACCACCTCGTGGCGCGACAGCCAGGCCCCAAGGAAAAAAAAGCCGGCCCAGGCCGGGGCCAAGCGGATGCCCACCAGTTCGAACCGGTAGTCGCGGGGCGGGTCGGCGTGAAAAAGCAGGGTCGAGGCGGCGTAAAAGGACAGGGTGGCGGCCAGGGCCCAGGCCGTGGCCCGGTTGAGCCGCCGGGGCGTGGCGAAGGGGTTGACGCAGCAGAAAAAGGCCAGGAACTGGAGCATGGCGAAGATGAAGTAGAGCTGGACCGCGCCGGTCAGGAGGTCGACCAGGCTCTGCCACCGCCACAGCGGCACGCCGTGGACGTATTTGAGGGTCAGCAGGCTCAGGACGTTCCAGGCGAAAAACGCGGGCGCAAGCCTGGCCGCCTGCCGGGCCGGCCGCCGGGCGAAGGGCTCCCCGGCCGGCCGCCGGGCGTCGTAATGGCCGCAGAGGTAGCCGGAGATCCAGAAAAAGGCCGGCACGGCCACGGTGACCAGACTCGCGGCGAAAAGCGGCGCCAGGGAGAAGTCGCCCTCCCGGAAAAAGACCAGGTTGCTGGCGTGGGTCCAGACCACCAGGACCATGGCCACGGTGCGGCCTGCCTCGATCCAGGCCAGGGAACGCGTGCCGCCGCCGCTGGCCATGAACGGGATCAGAGCTTTCCGGCCCGGCGGTCGTAGATGATCATGAAGACCTGGTCGATCTGGACGTAGAGGTCGGGCAGGGACCAGATGGTCTGGATCATGGTGGTGTGGGTCGGTTCGCCGAGCAGGGCCGTGGTCTTGCGCACGAGCTGCTGCACGGACAAAAGGTCGTGGGACAGGACCACCAGGGAGAAGCGGCCGCTGTCCTTGTCGCAGCCGTAATAGGCCCGCCCCAGGGGCACGCCGAAGAATTCCGGCTTCTCGTCCTTGTCGTAGTAGAGGAGAAACGGGCTCTTGGCCACGGTCTCGGGGTCGTAGGCCAGGCCGAACATCTGGACCTGCCGGTCCCAGACCGGCCGGGCCCGCTCGATGGCGAAGGACGGTCCGGAGAAGAGGTCCTTGCAGTTTTTGCCAAAGGCGTACTTGCCGAACCCCTGGCGCAGGTCCATGGCCTGGGCGGTGGCGGCAAGGCAGAAAACGAACAGGCAGCAGCTCAGGAAGCGTTTCATGGTCCCTCCCGGCGACATGGTTTGCCGGCCTTGATTCCTTAGGCCCTGGGTCGCGGGATGTAAAGGCCGCCCGGGGCGATCAGGGCCCGGCAGGCGGGCAGGGCCTCGGCCGGCGGCCGGCCCAGGTAGAAGAGCAGGGCCGCGGCCGGGACCCCGGCCCTGGCCGGCAGGAGCTCCCGGAAGGCGGCGTCGAACCGCACCGCGGCAAGGACCTGCTCCCGGGCCGCGTCGTCGCCGGCCAGGGCCTGGCGGCAAAGGGCATGCAGGCGCGCCAGGTCGGTTGCGGCCTCGTGGTGGCGGACCAGCTCGGCCAGGGGGCTTTCGGGCGGCAGGAGGTCGGCCCGGGTGAGGCGGTCCTGTTGGTACATGCCGGCCAGGGCTTCCGGGGCGTCGCAGAAAAGGGCCCGGCACTCGGCCGGCCGCCGGTCGTGGACGGCGCAGGCGGCCGGGAGGGTGAAGAAGCGGCAGGCCCGGCCGTCCGGGCCCGGGCGGAGCTTGATCAGTTCGCCTGGCGAGGGGCCGATGCCGCCGGCCACGTTGTCGGTCACGAAGTCGCCCCGGCGCAGGGTGACGCAGTCGGCCAGGGCGAGGGGGCCGGCGTCGAAAAGGGGCAGGTCGGCCCGGTGCAGGGCCGGCCCGCCGGCCCGGCAGCAGGTCCCGCAGCGGCGGCAGGAGGCGTGGGGTGTCGGCATGGGCAGGTGCATGGGGAAAAAAGCCGGGTTTGGCAAGGCCCGGGCAGGGGCGTCCGGGGGAAATTGGCTTTGCATGGGCAGGGGCAACATGATAAGCCAGCGGTTGCAGCGTGGACCAGTGCCAATCTCGTTTTCCCGTTGACAGAAGCGTGCGCGCATTTTAGGACGGGAGCGATTGTGCAATTGTTCACTTTCCACCATGACCCTCTGTGAATAACGCCCCCGTCCGCCGACGAGCAGGGTCGGCCGAAGGGGAGGCGCCAACGGCGGCAGGTCGTCGCCGGCCGCGCATGTTAACTGGTTAAGGCGGTAACTCTTCAAACCCCACTGGAGGAAGCAAATGGCGAAACACCAAACCCCCTTGTTGGACCAGCTCGAAAGCGGGCCCTGGCCCAGCTTCGTGTCCGACATCAAACAGGAAGCCGCGCACCGGGCCGCCAATCCCGACGGCCTCGACTATCAGGTGCCGGTCGACTGCCCTGACGACCTGCTCGGCGTGCTGGAACTCTCCTTCAAGGACAAGGAGACCCACTGGAAGCACGGCGGCATCGTCGGCGTCTTCGGTTACGGCGGCGGCGTCATCGGCCGGTACTGCGACCAGCCCGAAATGTTCCCCGGCGTCGCCCACTTCCACACGGTCCGCCTGGCCCAGCCCTCCGGTAAGTACTACACCTCCGATTACCTGCGCGGCATCATGGACATCTGGGACCTGCGCGGTTCCGGCCTGACCAACATGCACGGCTCCACGGGCGACATCGTGCTGCTCGGCACCACCACCCCGCAGCTCGAAGAGATCTTCTACGACGTCACCCACAAGATGAACACCGACCTCGGCGGCTCGGGCGGCAACCTGCGCACCCCGGCCGACTGCCTGGGCCAGTCGCGCTGCGAATTCGCCTGCTACGACACCCAGGACCTGTGCCACACCCTGACCAACGACTACCAGGACGAGCTGCACCGCCCGGCCTTCCCCTACAAGTTCAAGTTCAAGTTCGACGGCTGCCCCAACGGCTGCGTCGCCTCCATCGCCCGTTCCGACTTCTCGGTCATCGGCACCTGGAAGGACGACATCCGCATCGACCAGGAGCGCGTCAAGGCCTACGTGGCCGGCGAGTTCAAGGCCGGCGGCGGCTCCCATGCCGGCCGCGACTGGGGCAAGTTCGACATCGTCAAGGAAGTCGTCGACCGCTGCCCGACCAAGTGCATGAGCTACGACGGCTCCAAGCTCACGATCGACAACGCCAACTGCACCCGCTGCATGCACTGCATCAACACCATGCCGGCGGCCCTGAAGATCGGCCAGGAAACCGGCGCGTCCCTGCTGGTCGGCGCCAAGGCCCCGATCCTCGACGGCGCGCAGATGTCCTCCCTGCTCGTGCCCTTCGTGGTGGTCGAAAAGCCCTACGACGAGGTCAAGGAAGTCATCGAGAACATCTGGGACTGGTGGATGGAAGAAGGCAAGAACCGCGAGCGCGTGGGCGAGACCATGAAGCGTCTGTCCTTCCAGAAGCTGCTCGAGGTGACCAACACCAAGGCCATGCCGCAGCACGTGGTGGAGCCGCGCTCCAACCCGTACATCTTCTTCAAGGAAGACGAAGTGCCCGGCGGCTTTGCCCATGACGAAAAGGCCTATCGCCAGAGACACATGAGATAAGCGGGGGGACAAAGACATGGCATTCATTTCTTCCGGATACAATCCCGACAAACCCATGGAAGGCCGGATCACGGATATCGGTCCTCGTAATTTCGAGGAGTTCTATCCGCCGGTCATCAAGAAAAACAAAGGCGCCTGGGACTACCACGAGATCGTCAAACCCGGCGTTCTCAAGCACGTCGGCCTGTCCGGCGACACCTGCTTCACCGTGCGCGTCGGCGCCGCCCGCCTCATGACCGTCACGCACATCCGCGAGATCTGCGAGATCGCGGACAAGCACTGCGGCGGCCACCTGCGGTTCACCACCCGCAACAACATCGAGTTCATGGTCGAGACCATGGACGCGGTAGACAAGCTGATCGCCGACCTCGAGACCCGCAAGTTCCCCGGCGGCAGCTACAAGTTCCCGGTCGGCGGCACCGGCGCCTCGGTCTCCAACATCGTCCACACCCAGGGCTATGTGCACTGCCACACCCCGGCCACCGACGCCTCCGGCCCGGTCAAGGCCGTCATGGACGAGATGTTCGAGTACTTCCAGACCATGACCCTGCCGGCCATGGTGCGCATCTCCCTGGCCTGCTGCCTGAACATGTGCGGCGCGGTCCACTGCTCCGACATCGGCATCGTCGGCATCCACCGCAAGCCCCCCATCGTCGAGCACGACCGCCTGGACAACATCTGCGAAGTCCCGCTGGCCGTCTCCGCCTGCCCCACCGGCGCCATCAAGCCGGCCAAGGTCGAGGTTGACGGCAAGAAGCTGAACTCCGTCGCGGTCAACGCCTCCCGCTGCATGTACTGCGGCAACTGCTACACCATGTGCCCGGCCATGCCGCTCGCTTCCGGCGAGGGCGACGGCATCGTGCTCATGGTCGGCGGCAAGGTGTCCAACCGCATCTCCATGCCCAAGTTCTCCAAGGTCGTTGTGGCCTACATCCCCAACGAGCCGCCGCGCTGGCCGACGCTGACCAAGATGGTCAAGCACATCGTCGAGGTCTACGCCGCCAACGCGCAGAAGTACGAGCGCCTGGGCGACTGGGCCGAGCGGATCGGCTGGGAGAAGTTCTTCGAGCTGTGCGACCTGGAGTTCACCCACCACTGCATCGACGACTTCCGTGATCCGGCCTACTACACGTGGCGCCAGAGCACCCAGTTCAAGTTCACCAAGCACGTCGAAGCCTAGTCAACAACTTCCGGGCGGGGACCAGTCCCCGCCCGGATCAAACAAAGAGGGGACGGTATGCCTTCCGAGAAAGAGCAAGTTCTCGAGTTCCTCACCGGAAAGACGGGCAAGTCCAAGTTCTACTTCAGCGATTTCTGCAAGATCTTCCCGGACAAAAAGCAGCGCGAAGTGAAAAAGATCCTCACCGAGCTGGTCAACGAGGGCAAGCTGGAGTTCTGGTCCAGCGGCTCGACCACCATGTACGGCATGACCGGCGCGGGCAAGCAGAAGGCCGAGGAAGATTAGTCTTTCCGGCGCGGAGCGTTTCGCGATCCGGACCACCTGGCCCCGGCCCCGGCGGCTGCGACCGCAGCCCGCGCAACGGGCCGGCCGCAACGGGATCGCCTCGTGAAACCCGAACCCCAGCCGCGCCGCAAGGCGCGCACAGTGCACGCGCCGTGAACGATCGCCCGCGTCTTGTCCTGGCCGGGCTCTCCGGGGGCGCAGGCAAGACCATCCTGACCCTCGGAATCTGCCGGGCCCTGGCAAAAGCGGGCCTTTGCGTCCGTCCGTTCAAAAAGGGTCCGGATTACATCGACGCCGCCTGGCTCGGGCTCGCCGCCGGCCGCGACGCCACCAATCTGGACCCTTTTCTGCTGCCTGAAGCCAGGCTCCCCTCCCTGTTCCTGGAAAAATCCCACGGCGTCGACATCTCGATCATCGAAGGCAACCGGGGCATCTTCGACGGCATGGACCTCGAAGGCTCCTGCTCCACCGCCGCCCTGGCCAGGACCCTCGCCGCCCCGGTCGTCCTGATCCTCGACGCCACCAAGATGACCCGCACCGCCGCCGCCGTGGTGGCCGGCGTGGCCGCCTTCGAACCGGGCCTGCATCTGGCCGGGGTGGTGGCCAACCGCACGGCCGGGCCGCGCCACCGCGACATCGTGTCCGGGGCCATCGAACGGCTGGCCGGCGTGCCCGTCCTCGGCATGCTGCCCAAGATCCCGGAGAACCCGATCCCGGAACGCCACATGGGGCTGGTCTCCAACCGGGAGCACGGAGCCGTGGACCCGATCCTCGACAACATCGCCGACGTGGTCGGCCGGCATGTGGACCTCGAACGGCTGGTCGACATCGCCCGGGCAGCGCCGCCTCTGCCGGACGCGCCCCATGCCCTCCCGGAAGCCGTTTTCGGGCAAGGCCCGGCCCCGGTCATCGGCGTGGTCCGCGACGCGGCCCTGTGGTTCTACTACCCGGAAAATCTCGAAGCCCTGGAACGGGCCGGCGCGAAGCTGGCCTTTGTCAGCCTCCTTGACGACGCGCCCTGGCCGGAACTCGACGGTCTCTACCTCGGCGGCGGGTTCCCCGAAACCCAGGTGGAGCGGCTTTCCGCCAACGCCCCGGTCCGCGACCGGGTCAAGGCCTTGTCCGCGTCCGGCCTGCCTGTCTACGCCGAATGCGGTGGGTTCATGTACCTGTGCCAGGGCCTGGACATCGACGGCGTGGTCCACCCCATGGCCGGCGTCTTTCCCGTGACCACCACCCTGTGCGCCCGGCCCCAGGGCCTGGGCTACAGCCTGGCCCGGGTCGTGCGGGACAACCCCTTTCATCCGGTCGGCACGGTCCTTCGCGGCCACGAATTCCACTACTCCCGCTGCCAGGCGGCCCTGGGCTCCTGCTCGGGCGAGATTCCCGGCCTGCCCGGCCCCGAGGCCTTCGCCCTGGCCATGGAACGGGGCGTGGGCATGCTCTCCGGCCACGACGGCCTCCTTTCCCGCAACACCTTCGCCGCCTACACCCACATCCACGCCGAGGGCGCGCCCCATTGGGCCGGTAATTTCGTCAAGGCGGCGCGGGCGTTTGCGGAGGGGAAGAGGAAGATGCCTCCGGCGGCCGGGAGGGGCTAAGCCCCTCCCGGACCC
>CAZIJE010000083.1:0-15933 GCA_964539435.1 uncultured Desulfovibrio sp. | reverse complement strand
GCCCACAGGACGGGAGGGTCCGGGAGGGGGTGACCCCCTCCCGGCCGCCGGAGGCGTCTTAACGGCGGGCCTGATAGCGGTTGATGTGCTTTTCGAGGCGTCGGGAGAGTTCGGTGAGGCAGTAGCAGATGACGAAGTAGAGCAGGGCGATGGTGATGAAGATTTCGGTGGGCGCGGTGAGGGTGCGGCTGTTGACCTGGGTGGCGGCCTTGGTGAGTTCGTTGACGCCGATGATGAACGCCAGGGAGGTGTCCTTGGTCAGGGACACGAACTGGTTCACGAAGGACGGGATCATGTTGAACAGGGCCTGGGGCAGGATGACGTGGACCATGGTCTGGAAGTGGTTGAGGCCCGAGCCCCGGGCGGCTTCCATCTGTCCCTTGGGCAGGGCTTCGATGCCGGCCCGGACGATTTCGGCGATGTAGGCGCTGGTGAAGACGATCAGCGCGATAAGGGCGCTTTCGGCTTCGGGCAGGGTCTTGCCGAGGAGCACCGGGGCCAGGAAGTAGAACCAGAACACGACCATCAGAAGCGGCGTGCCCCGGATGATCTCGATGTAGACCATGGCCGGCCAGCGCAGGCGGCGCAGTGTCGAGATGCGGAACAGGCCGATGGCCAGGCCGAGCCAGAAGGCTCCGAAGATGCCGCCCACGGCCAGGAGGACGGTCATGGCCAGGCCGCCAAGCGGCCCCTGGGGGTAGGCCCCGACGAGAAAATAGTCGAAATTTTTCGAAATGACGTTCCAGTGCACCGTATTCCCCCGATCCTACCGCGAGCGCACGTGGAGCACGCGCCGGTTGTAGATGTTGATGCCCAGGGAAACGGTCAGGGAGATGGCCAGGTACATGCAGGTGGACACGGTGAAGGCCTCGAAGCCGTGAAAGGTGTGGGCCTCGATCTGCCGGGCCATGTAGGTCAGGTCCATGACGCCGATGGTCATGACCAGCGAGGAGTTCTTGATGAGGTTCAGGAACTGGGAGATCAGCGGCGGAATGATGACCCGGAAGGCCTGGGGCAGGATGACGTAGGCCATGGCCTGGAGAAAGGACAGGCCGCAGGCCCGCGAGGCTTCGAGCTGGTTTTTGGGGATGGAGAAGATGCCGGAGCGGATCTCCTCGGCAATGAACGCGGCCGTGTAGACCGTGAGCGCGATGACGCCGCAGGCGAATTCGAAGTCCCTGCGGTAGAGCCATTCGTTCACGACGTTCGGCAAAATGCTGTAGGAGCCGAAGTACCAGAAAAAGATCTGCACCAACAGCGGTGTGTTGCGGAAAAATTCCGTGAACGAGGCGCTGGCCCAGACCAGCGGCTTGATCTTGGACAGGCGCAGGATGGCGACCAGCGTGCCGAGCCCGAGGGAGAGCACGATGGAGACGGCGGAAATATGGAGCGTGGTGGCCAGGCCCGAGAGCAGCCACTGTCCGTATTCGCCGCTGACCACCTGGCCGAAGTCGAAGGTGTAGGCCAAAATGCTTCCCCGAAATGACGATTGCCGGGGACCCCGCCCCGGCAGACGGGCGGCTGGAAGGGACTCCCTTCCGGCCGCCTGGTGTTGTGCGACAGGCCCCGAGGGTTAGGGCCAGAGCTCCATCTTCCAGGTCAGGGGCAGGTAGTCCTTCTTGCCCTTGCCGAACCACTTCTCGTAGATCTGCTGGTATTCGCCGGTCTCCCACATGTTCATGAGCGCCAGGTTCACGAAGTCGCGGAAGTCGGAGTCGTTCTCGGGCAGCCCCAGGCCGTAGGGTTCCGGGGAGATGTAGTCGCCGACGATCTCCCAGGCTTCGGGATTGTCGTCGCTGTTTTTGATGCCGACCAGGATGGATTCGTCCGTGGTCATGGCCTGGACCTTGCCCTGCTTGAGGGCCAGGAAGGCTTCGGGATAGGTTTCGAACGAGATGACCGTGCAGTCGGGCTGGGCCTTTTTCACGTTCTGCTCGGACGTGGAGCCCTTGACCGAGCCGACCTTCTTGCCGCCGAGGTCGGCCACGGAGTTGACGCCGCCGCCCTTTTTGACGAGCAGCTTCTGGCCGGTCATGAAATAGGTGATGGAGAAGTCGACCTGGTCTTCGCGCTCTTTCTTGTGGGTCATGGTGGCGGCCACGATGTCGATGGCGCCCTGGCCCAGCATGGGGATGCGGGTGGAGGAGGTGACGGGTTTGATTTCGAGCTTGACGCCCAGGCGCTTGGCCAGGGCTTCCATGAGGTCGATTTCGAAGCCGACGATCTGGTTGGTCTTCTCGTCCACGTAGCCGAACGGCGGCTGCGAGTCCTTGACGCCGGCCACCAGCGCGCCCCGGGACTTGATGTCGTCGAGCTTGCCGGCCAGGGCGGTCGCGGACAGGGCGACGGTCAGCAGACCGGCCAGGGCCAGAATCCAGGCAGTCTTGCGCATGGAAGCCTCCTTGTACAAGCGTGTTGAGGGTTTCGGTCCAGGCGCGCCGAGGGCGCGCTACAGGATTTCCTTGAGAAAGAGCTTGGTCCTGTCGTGCCGGGGATTCTGGAAGAACTCCAGGGGCGGCGCGCCTTCGATGATCTCGCCGAAGTCCATGAACACGACCCGGTCGGCCACCTCCCGGGCGAACCCCATCTCGTGGGTGACGCACAGCATGGTCATGCCGTCGCGGGCCAGGTCCTTCATGACGTTTAAGACCTCGTTGATCATTTCCGGGTCCAGGGCCGAGGTGGGCTCGTCAAACAGCATGACCTTGGGCTTCATAGCCAGGGCTCGGGCGATGGCCACGCGCTGCTGCTGGCCGCCCGAAAGCTCGGCGGGAAATTTCTTGGCCTGGGCGTGGATGCCGACCCGCTCCAGCAGGGCCAGGGCCATCTCCTCGGCCTCCTTGCGCGGCATCTTCTTGACCTTGGTCGGGGCCAGGGTGATGTTTTTGAGCACCGACAGGTGGGGGTAGAGGTTGAACTGCTGGAAGACGATGCCGATGTCGCAGCGCAGCCGGTTGACGTCCATGTCGTCGCCGTGGATGTCGTGGCCGTCGAAGAGGATGTGACCCTGCTGGTATTCCTCCAGCCGGTTGACGCAGCGGATCAGGGTGGACTTGCCGGACCCGGACGGGCCGCAGATGACCAGCACCTCGCCTTGCTCGACGGAATCCGTAATGCCCTTGAGCACATGGAAGTCGCCGTACCATTTGTGGACGTTATGAAATTCGATCATGGCCATGGGCGTACCGGTTCCTTTGGGCGAAAAAAAACGCAGGCCGCCTGACGGTGGTCGGCAGCGACGTGACGTCAAGGCGATCCGTAATGCGCCAAAGTGCGCGATGCGGCCTGTTTTGTCAATCGTGGCGCGGACGGACGGGCTTTCGGGCCAACGCAAAAGGCCGGGGTTTCCCCCGGCCTTGCGGCGGCCCAGGGGCCGCCAGGCGCGTGCGCCGCGCCGGAACTAGTTGGCCGGAGCGGCCTTCTTGGCCTTCTTCTTGGCCTTGAGGACCTCGACAACGGAGTAGCTGTCGGCCTTGGTGGTCTTTTTCTTTTTCTTCTTGGTGCCGGCGAAAGCCATGGAGGTGGCGAGCAGGCAGGAAATGACGGTGAAGATGACGATCTTTTTCATGGTATCTACTCCTTCAAGCAGGTAGCGGGTTTTTGCGGATCCCCCCAGCCGGAGGGGACGCCCCCCCACGTGGGCTGTCCCTTGCGCGCCGATCGGAAATGGTTTCCCCTGTCGACGGATCGGGTCTATGCCCCGGCCCCTTTCCGGCCTCTTACGCCAACATTACAGCATTGAAAGCAAAATCACACAAAATTCCGCTACCTTACACCTGGGTTGCCGGCCGGTTACAGATGTGAAAAGAAAATTATATCCATAGCTTTGCCGGCCGCTGGCCTTTAAGAGGCGTTGCATGTACACCATGCGAAAAGACGGCTCCGACGCCCTCCAGGACGTCCAGGCGGCTCTTGGTTCCCGGGAAAAGGAAAAACGGCCCATGCGGATCCTGCTCGTCGAAGATGACGAGAAAATCGCCTCCTTCATCATCGGCGGTCTGCGCCAAAGCGGGTTCGCCGTGGACCATGCGGCCAACGGCCTGGACGGCCTGCACCTGGCCGCCACCGAGCCCTACGCCGTGGCCGTCATCGACGTCATGCTGCCGGGCATGGACGGCCTCAAGGTCATCGAGGAGCTGCGGCGCAAAAAGATCAACACCCCCATCATCATCCTGTCGGCCAAGCGGTCGGTGGAGGACCGGGTGCGGGGCCTGGAGACCGGCAGCGACGACTACATCTCCAAGCCGTTCTCCTTTTCCGAACTCCTGGCCCGGGTCCAGGCGCTCATCCGCCGGTCCACCAGCGCCTCGGAGCCGACGCGCCTGTCCGTGGGCGAGCTGTCCATGAACCTGCTGACCCGGGAGGTCCACCGGGGCGAGAACGCGGTCCAGCTCCAGCCCCGGGAATTCGCGCTCCTGGAATACTTCATGCGCAATCCCGGCAAGGTCCTGTCCAAGACCATGATCATGGAGCACGTCTGGGACTACCACTTCGATCCCCAGACCAACCTGGTCGACGTGCTGGTCTGCCGGCTGCGCAACAAGATCGACCGGGACTACGACCGGAAGATGCTGCATACCCTGCGCGGGGTCGGGTATGTCCTCAAGGAGTAGGGTCCTTTTCCGTTCCACCACCTCCCGCCTGACCGCCACCTATTCCCTGATCTTCATCTCCAGCGCCCTGATCCTGTTCCTCTTGGCCTATTCGCTCCTTTCGGACGCGGTGCGCGAGGGGGACCGGGTGGCCGTGGCCCAGAAGCTGCGGGAATACGCCTCCATCAGCCTGAAGAAGGGGTCGGCCGGACTGGTGGAGTTCATCCGCATCGAGCGCGAGAACTACGACTACGACGAATACTACCTGCGCATCGACGGCCCGGACGGCAAGGCGCTGCTGGCTTTTTCGCCCTCGGACCAGCCTTCCCTGCCCGAGCGGCTGCCGATCGGTCCGCCCGGCCCGGCCATCCAGTGGTTTTTCCTGCCCGATGCCGACGCCGAGGGCGGCGGCCTGATCGAGGTGGCCAGCCGGGCACTGCCCGGGGGCGGGGCCGTGTACATGGGCAAGGACGCCAGCGAGCGGGAGCGGCTCCTGCGGCAGTTCCGGGTCATTTTCGCCGGCATCATGGTCCCGGTGGCCCTGGTGGGCCTGGCCGCCGGCTACGTCCTGGCGCGGCGGGTGCTCAAACCCATCCAGGACCTGATCGACACGGTCCGGGCCATCGACACCGGCCGCATGGACGCCCGGGTGCCGAGCGAGGGCGTGGAGGGCGAGCTCAACGAGCTGGCCAGGCTTTTCAACGCCATGCTCGACAAGATCAAAAGCCTGATCACCGGCATGCGCGAGGCCCTCGACAACGTGGCCCACGACCTGCGGACCCCGGCCACCCGGACCCTGGCCGCCGTGGAGATGGCCGCGGCCACGAAAAACGAGCCCGAGGAGCTGCGGGAAGCCCTGCTCGACTGCGCCGAGGAGACCCGGCGCATGGTCAGCATGCTCGGCATCCTCATGGACATCTCCGAGGCCGAGACAGGGGCCATGCGCCTGCACCTGGGGCCGGCGGACATGGCCGCCCTGATCGCCGAAACCGTGGAGCTCTACGAATACGCGGCCGAGGAAAAAGGCGTGGCCCTGGCCGTGGTCGCGTCCGAGCGCCTGCCCGTGGTGGCCGACGCCAACCGGATGCGCCAGGTCCTGGCCAACCTGCTCGACAACGCGGTCAAGTATACCCCGGCCGGGGGCAGGGTGGAGGTCGCGGCCGGGATTGCCGGCGGCATGGTCTCGGTCTGCGTGGCCGACAGCGGCGAGGGCATGGGGGCCGAGGACATCCCGCGCATCTTCGACCGCCTCTACCGGGCCGACAAGAGCCGGTCGAAGCGGGGCCTGGGCCTGGGGCTGTCCCTGGTCCGGGCCGTGCTCCACGCCCACGGCGGGGCCATTGACGTGCAAAGCGCGCCCGGCGTGGGCAGCCGTTTCACCTTCACCCTGCCCGTGGCCGGCGCGGCCGGCGTCCCGCACGCCTGATCCGATCGGCCGCGTCCCGGGCGGCCGGGCCGAAATCCGTTGTCAAGGCCGCGCCCCTGGGGCATGTTGGACCAAAGCCCGCAATGGAGAGGGGCTTTTGTCGGAAAAAACAGCCAAGCCGGGGAACACGCCATGACCGACAAGGATGCCAGCGGCGCAGCGCCCTTTTTCTTCACCAAACAGGCCCTTTTCGACGTCAAGCGCAAGCTGTGGGGCTACGAGATCCAAAGCGGGGCCGAGGCCTGCGCGGCCCTGGCCTGTTTTGCCGATCCGCAGCACGTGGCCGGCTCCCTGGCCTCGTCGTCGTACATGGGCGTGCAGCACGCCGTGGAGCGGGGCAAGAAGGTGGTGGCCCCGTTCGACGAGAACGGCATCCTGTCCAAGGCCCCCTATGCCCTGCCGCCCCAGCACGGAGTGGTCAAGGCCGTGGGGCCGGTGGGCCGGCCCGAGGCGGTGCTGGCCGCGGCCCGGCAGTTGCGGGCCGACGGCTACGCCCTGGCCCTTTCCGCCGGGTCGGGCATGGCCGACACGCCCGGGCTGGCGGACCTGGCCGGCGTCTGGTGCTTCGACGCCGGCTCTGGCGCGGACCCGCGCGACTTCCTGGACCGGGCCATGGGGCGCAAGGTCGTCCTGCTGGCCTCCCGGGTCCAGGGGCTCGAGCAGTTCGAGGCCCTCAAGGCCGCGGGCTTCACCCTTTTTCAGGGGCCGTTTTTCAAGGAGCCCGAGATCGTGGCCGACCGCAAGCTCACGTCCCACCAGTTGAGCCGCTTCAACCTCCTGCGCTTGGTCGAGGAGGAGGACCCGGACATGGACGCCCTGGCCGCGGCCATCTCCGGCGACGTGTCGGTCAGCTTTCGGCTCCTGTCCTACTTAAACAGCGCGGCTTTCGGCTTTCCCCAGAAGATCCAGTCCATCCGCCAGGCCATCCTGGTCCTGGGGTCCAACAAGATGCGCAACTGGCTGCGGGCCGTGCTCCTGGCCGACATGGCCCAGCACGGGGACCTGCCCCGGGAGCTGGCCGAGCTGTCCCTGGAGCGGGCCCGGTTCCTGGAACAGGTGGGCACGCGCTACGACTTCTGGGACTTCAACCCGGGCTCGCTTTTCCTGCTGGGCCTTTTTTCCCTGCTCGACGCCATCCTCGGCCTGCCCATGGCCACCGTGACCGAGCACCTGCCCCTGGAGGAAAAGCTCAAGGCGGCGCTTCGGCGCGAGACCCAGAGCGAATACCAGCCCCTGCTCGACCTGATCGCCTGCATCGAGGACGCCGACTGGCAGCGCCTGGGCGAGATGACCCGCCAGCTCGGCTTCGACCAGGAGGTGGTCAAGGCCTGCGCCAGCGAGGCCATGGCCTGGAGCAGCCTCTTTTTCGCCTCCCAGGACGCCGCGGCCTAGTGCGACGTCCCTGAAAAAATACGATAGTATTTTTTCAAAAAAACACAGGTTCTGGAGTATGTTGTCCATGGGACACGCCTGCGCGTGTTTCGCGGACGTGACACTAGCCGCCGGCCGGCCTGGTCAGAACCGGCAGGCCAGGCCGGCGGAAACGTCCATGACCGCTCCGGGCCGCAGGACCAGGTCCAGGGACAGGGACCGGGCCGGCCGCCAGGTCACGGACAGGATGGGGGTGACCGGCGTGTTCGGGGTGTAGCCGTAGGTCGCGGGGCTGGCGTTTCGGGCCAGCATGGCGGCCAGGGCCGCGCCGGCGACGCCTGTGTTGGCGGCGTGGGAGACGATCCGCTTGTCCAGGCGGAAGGCCGTCACCGCGGCCCCGGCCGCCACGGCCAGGGGCCCGAAATCGTAGCCCAGGGACAGGGCGGCCTCGTGGCTGGTCCAGGAAAATCGGGCGTCGCGGTTGGCGGGGTTGGGGGCCGTTCCCGTGGCGCTGGCCACGTCCTCGGAGGCCTCGTCGGCCTGGGCCAGAAACAGGGCATACCCGGCCGAGAGATAGGGGCCGGGACCGGGGCCCGGGCGCAGGACCAGCCTGGCCGAGGGCCCCCACAGCAGGGCCGGCCGTGTTTCCCAGGTCTCGTAAAAGCCGATGGACGCGTTTTTGGCCTCGAACCGGCCGACGGCCTGGCCGATGTGCAGCCCGGGCGCAAAAACGATCCAGTCAGCGTCCACCAGCCGCCAGGACAGGGCGGCATAGGCCCTGGTTTCGTTCCAGTTGCGCATCCAGCCGCCTTGGCCGGGGATGAAGGCCTCGCCGGGGTCGGCGGTGTGGGGTTCGCGCATGTCGCGAAAGCCCAGGGACCGGTAGACCAGGGCCAGTTCGGCCCGGCCGTTGCAAAACGCGGCCGGCGTCGCCGATGGATCGGCCTGTGCCGGCCGGTGGAGCGCCAGCAGGGGGGCCAGGGCCAGGCAGGCCGCCGCCAGGGCGCGGCAAAAGCGCCGGCCGGCGAGGCCGGAGCGGATTGGCGGGGAAGCGCCGTTGGCCGCGACGCCCGGGCTTGTGGCGACCGGGGTCATTGCGGCGTTGGCGGTTCGATGAGGCCGAGCTTGGCCAGTTCCAGGAGCAGGACCTCGCGGCGCAGGGGCTTGGGCAGATAGGCGTCGGCCCGGCCGTGGAAAAAGGATTCGCTGACGTTTTTGGTGTCCGTCAGGACCGAGATCATGATCAGCTTGAACGGTTCGGCCGATCCGTGCTCGGCCTCGATGCCGCGCAGGGCCTGGACCACTTCGTTGCCGTCCATGCCGGGCATGAGGATGTCCATGAACACGGCCGTGAACGGCTGGTCCTCGTCCAGGGCGGCCCGGAAGGCGGACAGGGCCTCCAGGCCGTCGCAGGCCGTGAGGCATTCGGCATAGGCCGAAAGAAAGGTCCGCAAGAAGAGGATGATGCTTTCGTCGTCGTCCACGATGAGAAAGCGCATGGTGCTGCCCCCGGATGTGGCCGCTCCCGGGCCGGCGCCGGCCGGCGGAAGTCTGTCAGGAAAATTTCTATGGACTTTTGGGGGGAGCCGCAACCGGCCCTCCCGCTGTTTCAGCCGTTTCCCTCGAAAACGACCTTCACGTCCCGGAAATAGCGGGCCAGGGCCGCGATCAGGGCCGGGGCCGCGTCCCGGTCGCCCTGCCGGACGCCGGCTTCGAGGTTCCGGGCCAGGGCGGCGGCCTCGGGCAGCTGGTAGGTGGCGGCCGCGCCCTTGACCGCATGGGCCAGGCGGACCACGGTCTCCATGTCTCCCTGGCCCAGGGCGGCCTCCATGGCCGCGACCTGGCGGCGCTGGATGTCGAGAAACTGCCCGAAAATGGGCCGCAGCGCGGCGGCCACGGTCACGGGGAGGATAGGGCTGGCGCTGTGCGTCGGCATGGCCGCCTCACAGACCCCCGCGCCTTGACGCGGCAGGTCCCGGCATTTAGGTTCCAGCCGCGCGCCCGTGGCTCAGCTGGATAGAGCATCGGACTTCGAATCCGACGGTCGGGCGTTCGAATCGCTCCGGGCGCGCCAACGAACGGCCAATAGTCACAAGAAGCAAAGGCGGTCTGTCGGAAACGGCGGATCGCCTTGTTGTTTTGTGCTCCAAATGTGCTCCAACCGAAGGTGGAGCCATGCAATATTTCCGAAACGCGGCGATCTCGGTTCCTCGCCGCCAGACTGCGTGCAGCGTCGCTGACTGAGGCTAACGTTAGGAGCACCAGCCTGCTGCCTGTTCGGCAGTTCCAAAAGGCCTGTTTCTTCCAGAAAGACGTTGCACGAGGTCTTCAAGACCTTGGCCAACGCCTGGCCCTGGCCTTAAGGATAGGACGCTTCCCCCGTTCCGTCTCGGAAATGTCGGCGTGGCAAGGGAAGGTTTCGTCCCGGTCCCTGATCTTGCCAAAATGGGGCTTGGCGGGCTGATTCGGCCCAAGAGCGCGTCGGGCCCAAACCGATTCCGGATTTCAGGCGGCTTCTTGTTCGCCGCGTTCTTGGCCCTGGCCGGAAGGATCTCCGTCCATTCCCTGCAAATAAGGCAAACAAAAACAGGGTCTCCGTCAAGGCCTTTTTGGGGAGGCTGGAGGTCTAGGAAGACCGTTTCGGCCGCTCCGTCAAGGCGGCAATCCCAATGCGCGTCTCCGCGGCTTCGCCGCAACTCGCCCGTGAAAAAGCCCCGGCCGGCGAGGCGCCGGGCCGGGGCGGTAACAATGGCTTGAACAAAAAAGTCCCGAGAAACTAGGCCTTGGCCATGCCGTGTCTGCGTCTCAGGAAGGCCATGCCCGCGCAACCCAGCCCCATTAACGCCATTGTGCAGGGTTCGGGAACGGTGCCGATGATCACCGCCTCGGCCGCGCCGAAGGTCAGGTTGTCGATGGCGAACCCGGCAGGTTCGTTGCCTGTGATGAAGAAGGAAATGCCGGAGATAAGGCGCTGCCCGTTGTCATCGGCCAATCCGAAGAATTCGATGCCGGTGACAGTGTTGGTCACGGTGCCAAGGATATTGCCCTGGGCGTCATACGCCTGAATACCCATGGAACCGACCGCGTCGAAAAACCCGCCGTCCAGGCCGACGGCCACCACAGGGACGCTGAAGAGCACGGAGATGGGTCCATTGAAAATCGGGCTCCCGCTTAACACAGGAGAGGTCGGGTTGGCGCCGTCATTGGTGATGAAGGTAAGGGGCCCCGCGGGATCGAGCGTCAAGGGGTCGCTCGGGGTTGTGTCGGACAACCCTACCGGAAATCCGCCTGTTACGACCTGGCCCAAGAAGTTCCCGCCGAAATTCACGGTCACATCTCCGAGCGTAGGAAGAGCCGTAAAGGAGTAGCTGGGATTCTGGGTGCCGCCGGGAAATTCGGAAAAGGTAATGACGCTGGCCAGCGGGGTAAAGTTCGACGCATTGATGCGAACGAGGGCGGCAAAGGCTGACGAAGCGTACACCAGGCCAACGAGCAGGACCATAAAGCTGATACATGTTCTTCTCATGACAGGCCTCTCCTTTTGGTTGCAGTGTTCTCGATTTTTTTGCCACATGTGCGGATCAATACAAATAATAGCATAAGACATGCCGTAAATATCAACATGAAATCATTCAATTAATTGTTGTAAACAATGATTATGATGTAAAGTGCTTCGACAACGGCGCTAAGAATTGTAAAATGAAGTGAAATATCGCATTATTCGATATTTTTAACAGGATCGTATTCATGCATAGAGAATTCGACGCCAATCCAGGCGAATGCAATGCATGAATAGGGCGAACGGCAGACGCATTTCCGAAGACCTCTGCAGCCATGCTTGCCCAGCCCTTTTCGAACCATCGGAACCATGGGGGCTGTTTGCGACGACCACGAGGGAGCCGTAGGCAAGCGATGCTGCGGCCGCCATCGTGACCCCTGGCGCATCGGCCGGACCAGCGTTCGCCAGGTGGGAGCCGGAGCAGAGGAAGGCTGCCGGCACGGACGGCTGGCCATTGGGGCCTCGTGCCCGTCCGCCGGCCATGGTTGACGAATTCCCTTTTTCCTGCTGGTTATCTCCCATCACGTTGGTTGCAGCGAACGGCCTGTCGGCACGTTGAAGCCCAGCGACCGCTCGGCGCGTGGGCGGTGCGGCGCGCGTGCTCTTGCCGTGGCGGGGCGTTTTCCTGTTTCGCCGGAGCGCCCTCCCGGCAGGCTGGCGGCCGTGGCCGCGCCCTGGGATGTGGCGGCGGCAGGCGGCTTGGCGAAGACTCCAACAAGCGGCGGGAGTCGATGTGGCATAGCGCGGCATGGCGACCGGACTTCCCGCTTCGGGCGGTCGGACGAGGCGTGCGGACCGGCGGGCCGCCTCCTCCCAACGCCGCATGGCCGTATTGCTGTCGCCCCCTTGCCTCGAAAACGCCCCCCCCTGTTGCCATGGGCCTGCCGCGCCTTCCCGCCTCCGACACCTGTTCCAACGGCGCGCGGCTGCCGCGACCCCGGGCAGGGCGCGGCGTCGCCCTGGCGCTCCTGCTCCTCTTGTCCTGCCTGGGTTGCGTCCGGCAGGGCGAGCAGACGCCCGTGGCCCGGCAAGGCGTGCTCGACCTTTCCGGCTGGGATGCGGCCAGGGACGGGCCGATCGCCCTCAACGGGCAGTGGGAGTTCTATTGGGACCGGCTGCTTGATCCGGAAGACTTCCAGTCGGCCGCCGGCCTCCTCGAACCGTCCGGGTATCTGGATTTCCCCGAGTCCTGGAAAGGATACCCGCTCCACGGCCAGTCCCTGCCCGGCCGGGGACAGGCCACCTTTCGCCTGCGCCTGTTGCCGGGGCAGGGCGTTCGCCAGTTGGCGCTACGGCTTTTCGCCATCCATGCCGCCTACCGGCTGTGGGCCGACGGCCGGCTCATCGCCGCAAGCGGCGTGGTGGGAGCGAGCAGGGAGACCGAAATCCCGCACCGCTCCCTCGTCTTTGCCGTGTTGGAGACCCGGTCCGCGCCCGTCGATCTGGTGCTGCAGGTCTCCAACCACGCGCTGCGCCGGGGCGGGGCGCTGCAGCCCATCGAGCTGGGGCTGCCGGACCAGTTGGAGCGGGCGCGTATTCTTCGCTGGGCCTGGGCCATGTTTTGCGCTGGCAGCCTGCTCATCATGGCCGTCTATCATTTCGCCCTCTATTTCATGCGGAAAAAAGAGGCCTCCACCCTCTATTTCGGCTTGGGCTGCATTGTCTTTGCCTGCATCTACGCCACATTGGACTCTTCGGACTGGCTGGCCACCCTGTTTGTCCCGGACGCCGATCCGGAACGCATCGCCAGGATCTGCCTCTTCGCGTTTGCCGTTTCGGGGTCCGTCCTCTACCGGTTTTACCGGTCCCTGTATCCGAAAGAATTCATCGTTTTCATACAGTATGTCTGCGACATCAGAAGCGTTGTCTTCGGACTGATCGTTTTCACGCAACCGGAGCACGTCGTCTACGACGTCCTGCCGTGGGTGGCCATTGTCGCCTTTGGCCTCAATGTCTGTTATCTGGTCCAGTTGTTCCTTTGCCTGCGCCATGGCCAGGACGGGGCCCTTGTCCTGCTCCTCGGCTTCCTCATCCTGTCGGCGACATCGCTCAACGAAATCTACGGGCATATCTTCAGCTTCAACGGCCTGAACCTCCTGCCGTTCGGGTTGCTGGCCTTTGTCCTTTCCCAGGCCCTGGCCATGGCCCAACGCTTCACCAACGCGTTTACGGCCGTGGAAAACCTGTCCTCGTCCTTGCGCAGGGAAATGGACGAGCGGACCCGGCTGGAGCGGGAAATCGTGAGCGTCAGCGAGGAGGAGCGCCGCCGTTTGAGCCACGACCTGCACGACGGCCTGTGCCAGCAGCTGGCCGGCACCCGGTTGCGCTGCTCGGCCCTGGCCCGCCACCCCATTGCCGAGCGGGAGGTGGCGACGGAAGTCGCGGCGATCGCCGGGTTGCTCAACCATTCGGTCAGCCAGGCCTATGACCTCTCCCGGGGGCTCTGGCCGGTGGAACACGGCCCGGGCGAGGTCGGGGCGTCCCTGGCCGAACTGGCCCGGCGCATCGGCGTTTCGAGCGGCGTGCGCATCGACTATGTGGAAGACCTGGCCTGCGCGCCGTGCCACAACGAGCATCTCGTCCAGCTGTACCGCATCGCCCAGGAGGCCGTGGCCAACGCGGTCAAGCATGCCAGCCCCGGCCGGATCACCGTCTCCCTGGGCTGCGGTCCGGACCGGCGGCTGACCCTGGCCGTGTGCGACAACGGCATCGGCCGGCGCATGGCCTTTCCGACCGTCGGGGGACTGGGCATGCGCATCATGGCCTACCGGGCCAAGATGATCGGAGCGACCCTTGCCATAGACGACGCCGCGGCCGGGGGGACCATCGTGGCCTGTTCCCTGACGTGCGCGGCAGCCAGGACAACACCGGAGCATGCCGATGTCTGACAGCGAAGGGGCCGGAGTCCGCGTCTTTCTGGTCGACGACCATCCCGTCATGCGGGGCGGCCTGTCGGTGCTGCTGCGGCAAAGCGGCCATGTGGTCTGCGGCGAGGCCGGCAACCGGTCGGAGCTCCTGGCCCGCCTCGACGGCGCCCGGCCCGCCGTGGCCCTGGTGGACCTGTCCCTGGCCGAGGAGTCCGGGCTGGACCTGGTCGACGACCTGACGGCCCGGGGCGTGCCGACGCTGATCTATTCCATGCACGGGGACCGCAGGAGCATCGAGCGGGCCTTTGGCCGGGGGGCCAGGGGCTACGTCACCAAGCGCGAGGTGGAGGACATCCTGATGGAGGCCATTCGGGCGGTTGCCGCCGGGCGGCGCTACGCCAGCCCAGAGGCCATGCGCAGCCTGGCCGAGCGGGTCCTCGCTCCGGACACGGGCGGGGAGGCCGCCCTCAGCCAGCGCGAGGAGCAGATCCTGGACGGGCTCGGACGGGGCGAAACCAGCGACGAGCTGGGCCGCGCCCTGAACATCAGCTTCCACACCGTGGAGACCTACTACGGCCGCCTCATCCGCAAGCTCGGCCTTTCCGGCATGAAGGAACTGCGCAAGTTCGCCATCCGGCGGCAGGCCTGACGCAAAACCCTCTTTCCGCCTTGCCAGGCCCGGCCGGAAAAATTCCGTCCGGGCTTCCCCGCCTTTGCGTCCCGCCCCCATGGCCGAAAACGGCCCGCCTGTCCCGGAATTCCGCTACGCAAAATCACGGAAATCCTTGATAGCCCGGGGACTGTTTTTCCCACTATCCTTCTAAAAAAAGAAAGAAACATGGCCGCATGAGGCCGCGCGGCCTCATGCGTCCGAAGGATGCGGGCGGCGCGGCGTTGCTTGGGGCCGGCCGTCAGGCTGCCTGTGTCCCGGCATGCAGGCCTGCCGTCCGTGGGGGGAGCTTTGGAACAGATCGAGGGCTATGACATCCTGGAAAAGATCGGCGAGGGCGGCATGGGACAGGTGTTCCGCGCCCTCCACCGTCGGTTGGACCGCCAGGTGGCCATCAAGCGGTTGGCGCCGCAGCTCTCCCAGAACCAGGACATGCTCAAGCGCTTCCTCCAGGAAGCCCGTCTGCAGGCCCGCCTTCCCCACCCCAATGTCGTCAGCATCTTCGACCTGGTCGAGAACGAGCAGGGCATCTTCCTGATCATGGAACATGTCGAGGGCCTGACCGCCAAGGCCATGCTGGCCGGCCGCGAGCAGCTCACCATGTCCGAGACCCTGGCCATTGCCGAGGGGGTGCTTTGCGGCCTGGCCTTCATGCACAAAAACGGCGTGGTCCACCGGGACATCAAGCCGAGCAACATCATGGTGTCCAAGGACGGCCTGGTCAAGGTCACGGACTTCGGCATCGCCAGGCTGGTGGACGAGGAAAGCGGGCTGACCCGCTTCGGCGGCGGCATCGGCACCCTGCATTACATGGCCCCGGAACTCATCCGGGCCGGCACGGTCAGCTTTGCCGTGGACATCTACAGCCTCGGCGCGACCCTGCACGAGCTCCTCTCCGGTTCCCCGCCCTTTGTGGGCAACACGGACCTGGAAATCATGATGGGGCACCTGGAAAAAGAGCCCCTGCCGTTGACCCGGCTTCCGGACGACGCGGCCGGCCAGGGCTGCCGCGACCTCATCGCCAGGGCCCTGGCCAAATCGCCCGAGGACCGCTTTCCGAGCGCCGAAGCGTTTCTCGAAGCGGTCCGCCGCCTCCGGGCCACGCTCCCACCCCTGTCCCGGTGGCCCCTGGCCGGTCCCGGAACCGAAGACATCCAGGCCCGGGACGGACAACAAACCGTGTGTCCGCCCGCCGCCGGCGACGCCGGCGACACGGACGCCACCCTCCCGGGCCAGGCCGCGCCGGCGGACGACGCCTTCCGGACCGTGGCCCCGGCGCCGTCCGGCAAGGCCCCGGAGGCCGAGGGAGAAACGGCCGCCGCGCCCCCTGTCCCGGAGCGCCTTGACCCGCAGGACCAGGCGACCGCCATCGGTCCGGCCCAGGCCGTCGCAGCCCCGCCCCGGGTCCATCCGGCCTCCCCGGGCTCCGGACGCCGGCGCAAGGGCCT
>CAZIJE010000082.1:5772-16651 GCA_964539435.1 uncultured Desulfovibrio sp. | reverse complement strand
CTCTCCCGTCCAGGGGGTCCGGGGGGGATGATCCCCCCCGGCCGCCGGAGGCATCCCCCCTCCTTCCCGCTCCCCCGTCTTCCCTTAGCGCACCCGTCCCAGATAGCAGAAGTACTGCCACAGGCCGCCGTAGGCCGGGCGCGTCTCCAGGCGCACGGTTTCGAACCGCGTCCGGAGCGCCGGCAGCAGGTGGCCGTCCAGGCGCACGTGGTTGACGCCCATCCAGGCGCGAAACCAGGGCGCGGGCGTCTGGTGGAAGTCGGCCACGGCGACGAGGCCGCCCGGGGCCAGGTGTCTGGCCCCGGCGTCCAGGGCGGCCTCCCTGCCGGGATTGAACATGGTCAGGGCGTAGGAAAAGACGAGAAGGTCGGTGGCGGCTGGCGGCAGGCTGTCCGGGCCGTAGGCCCCGCAAACGAGGTTGGCGCGGGGAGCGGCCCGGGCCAGGGTCCGCCGGGCGCGTCGGAGCATGGGTTGGCACAGGTCCAGGCCGGTCAGGGAGGCCTGGGGAAAGGTCCGGGCCAGGACGGCCAGGTTATGGCCCGTGCCGCAGCCTATTTCGGCGATGCGCAAAGGGCCGGCGGCGAGGTGCCCGGCGGCCAGGCGCACGAGGCGAGTGCGGCCGAAGAGAAAGCTCCAGCGGGTGGCGTCGTAGATCCGGGCGTGCCACCGGTAGTAGCGTTCAAGGGGGTGGCCGGCGGCGGTGGTCACGCGACCTCGGCCAGGTGCTGGCTGCCGTAGGTGCCGACCCGGTCCTGGAGGTGGAGCGGCGCGGTCAATTCCGGGAAAAACCGCAGCCGTTGGCGGATGCGGCCGGGGATGAACGAGGCGTCGGGTCCGGCCGTTCGCAGGAGGATTTTCGCGCCGGGCGCTGCGCAGGCCAGGATCCGGTCCCACTCCTCGGCCAGGGCGGCCGGGGCGTGGCTGGCCAGCCAGTCCTGGTGGTCGAGGAGAACGAAGTGGGTGTAGGGGCCGGGATTGGCGGCCAGAAAACGGCTGAGGGTGTCCGTGTGGGCGGCGAGGACGGGCAGGCGGCGGCGGATGGTCGGAAAGTTGGATTCCTTCAGGTATTCCGGGCAGCAGCGACGGGTGTAGCGGCCGGTAAGGTAGACGCGCCAGAAATAGTTCTCGGCCATGGGCAGATCGGTGAAGACCTGGCGGACCTTGTCCCGGACGTATCCTTCGAGGCCGCCGGGGTGGGAGCGGCGGATCAGGTCGATCTGGGGGCGCGGCACGCCAACCAACGCCATGAGTTCGGGCCGGGACACCAGCCAGCGGCTGACGCGGTCCCAGAACACGGGTTCGATGGCCTCGAAGATCCGGCGCTGCTCCTCGGGCGTGCCGGCTTCGAGCAGGGCCGGAAGGGCGCGGCGCAGACGCGGCTTCAGCGCGCCGAGACACCGCGAAAAGACGAACGCGGCCAGGCCTGACGCGCCGTGGTAGTAAAACGACCGCGACAGCCGGCCGGACCGGAAATAGTCGATGCGCCGATCCCAGAAGGCGGCGGCGTAGGCCGGCAGGGCGTGGCGCACCCGGGCGTAGACGCCGGCGCAGGACGGGCCGCCGCCTTGGCCGAAAAAGGCGTAAAGGTCCTCGAAGTCGCCGTGGAGGTAGAGCGCCCGCTTGAGTTCGAGCAGGGCGTTTTGCCGGTAGTTGACGTCCACGCAGTGGACTCGGGCCGGCCCGTCCAGCAGGTAGTCCAGGACGTTGTCCCCGGCCGAGGTGATGCCCACGACCCGGGACTCCGGGCCCAGCCCAAGGAGCCGGCGGTCCAGGCGCGGGTCTTCCCAGCAGGTGTTGTAGACCAGGCTTGTGTTGTGGATGCGGCCGAACAGGGCGTCCTGGACACGGGCGGCGATGGATGTGGGCATGGAGGATGGGTGGGTTGCGGGTGGTTGTTGCATCCGCAACTACCCCATGCCGGGGAAGACCGGACGACGGCCCGGTGACGGCCAAGCGACGATACCGCGTCCCGCCGTTCCGGCGCGCCAGGACACGGGAAGGCCGGATGGTCCACGGCCCTGGCCGCGTGGCCCGGGTTTCTACAATTCTGTCGAGGCACTCCGTACAAATTTGTCCGCAAGCGCCCATCCCGAAAAATAGGGTATTTATTTTTAATGGGTTACAACCTGGCCCGCTCCTTGCTCAATCCCGGTGTCCCCAAACGTTGGCGACCGGGAAAAAAGGAGCGTTATGGAACAGGCCATTTTCGAGGAACGGCGGGACCAGATCCACCGCACAGGCGAAGGCCCTTTCGAGCTGGCCTGCAACCGCGACAGCCTGGCCGGGGCCGTTTCCCAGCGGGCCTGCGTCTTCTGCGGCTCGCGGGTGGTCCTCTACCCCATCGCCGACGCCCTGCACCTGGTGCACGGCCCCATCGGCTGCGCGGTCTACACCTGGGACATCCGGGGCGCGCTCTCGTCCGGCCCGGAGCTCCACCGCCTGAGCTTTTCCACGGACCTCCAGGAAAAAGACGTCATTTTCGGGGGCGAGAAAAAGCTCAAGGCCGCCCTGCTGGAGCTGATCGCCCGCCACAGCCCCAAGGCGGCCTTTGTCTACGCCACCTGCATCGTCGGCATCATCGGCGACGACGTGGCGGCCGTGTGCCGCGACGTGGCCGCAGCCACCGGCATCCCGGTCATCCCGGTCCAGTCGGAGGGGTTCAAGGGCAACAAGCGCGAAGGCTACGCCGCGGCCTGCAAGGCCATGTTCACCCTGGCCGGCACCGGCGACGCCACGGGCATAAGCCCCCTGTCCATCAACATCCTCGGCGACTTCAACCTGGCCGGCGAGATCTGGATCATCCGGGAATACTTCGAAAAGATGGGCATCGAGGTGGTGGCCAACATCACGGGCGACGGCCGGGTGGCGGACATCCAGCGGTGCCACGGCGCGGCGCTCAATGTGGTCCAGTGCTCCGGGGCCACCATGGAGCTCGCCCAGATGATGCAGGAAAAGTTCGGCATCCCCTTCATCCGGGCCTCCTACCTCGGCATCGAGGACATGGCCGACTCCCTCTACGCCGTGGCCGACCGGTTCAAGCACCTCGATCCGGGCATTGTGGAGCGGACCCAGAACCTGGTGCGCGACGAACTCTCGGTCCTGCTGCCCAAGCTCCGCGAATACCGCAAGGACCTGGAAGGCAAGAAGGCGGCCATCTACGTCGGCGGCGCGTTCAAGGCCTTCTCCCTCATCAAGGCCTTCCGCCACCTGGGCATGCAGGTCGTGCTGGTCGGGTCCCAGACCGGCACCAAGGAAGACTACGCCGAGCTGGCCGCCATCTGCGACCCGGGCACGGTCATCGTGGACGACTCCAATCCCCTGGAACTTTCCAAGTACGTCAAGGAACTCGACGTGGACCTGTTTGTCGGTGGGGTCAAGGAACGGCCCATTGCCCACAAGCTCGGGGTCGGGTTTTGCGACCACAACCACGAGCGCAAGGAAGCCCTGGAAGGGTTCGTGGGCATGCTCAACTTCGCCCGCGAGGTCCACGCCTCGGCCACCAGCCCCATCTGGCGCTTCGTCCCCCGGCGGGAAGCCCTGGCCGCCGCCACGGCCGGGACCACCGCTTCTGACTGCGCCGACGCCACGGGAGAAACGAGATGAGCGATTCGCCCTACGTCTCCACCACCAACGCCTGCAAGCTGTGCACGCCGCTTGGCGCGGCCATCGCCTTCCGGGGCGTGGAAGGGGCCATTCCGTTCCTGCACGGTTCCCAGGGCTGCGCCACCTACATGCGCCGCTACATCATCAGCCACTTCCGCGAGCCCATGGACATCGCCTCCTCGGCGCTCGGCGAGAAGCAGGCCGTGTTCGGCGGCGGCCCGAACCTGAAAAAAGGCATCCTGAACGTCATGTCCAAGTACGGGGCCACGGTCGTGGGCGTGGCCTCGACCTGCCTGACCGAGACCATCGGCGACGACGTGCCCCGGCTCCTGGCCGAATTCCGCAAGGAGTTCGCCGACCTGCCCCTGCCGGAGATCGTCCATGTGTCCACCCCGAGCTACTCCGGCACCCACATGGAGGGCTGGCACGCGGCCGTCTCCGCCCTGGCCGGCCAGCTCGTGCGGGAAAAGGCCCCGGCCGAGCGGCGCGTGAATCTCATGCCCGGCTTCGTCTCCCCGGCCGACATCCGCCATTTCAAGGAGATCCTGGCCGACTGCGGCCTGGCCGCCACCGTCCTGCCGGACATTGCCGAGACCTTGGACCGGCCGGCGCTCCTTGACTACGAAAAGCTCCCGGCCGGCGGCACGCCGCTTGCCGCCATCCGGGCCATGTCCGGGGCCCTTGGATCCATCGAGTGCGGCCGGGCCGACCACGCGGCCGAAAGCGCGGGCGCGAACCTCAAGCGCCGGTTCGGCGTGCCATTGCGCCGGATCGGCATCCCCATCGGCATCCGCGAGACCGACGCCTTTTTCGAGGCCCTGGAGGTACTTACCGGCGCGGCCATGCCCGCCAAATACGCGGACGAACGCGGCCGACTGGTGGACGCCTACGTGGACGGCCACAAGTACGTGGCCGGCAAGCGGGCCATCGTCTACGGGGAGGAGGATTTCGTCATCGGCATGGTGGCCTTCCTGGCCGAAATCGGAATGAAACCGATCCTCGCCGCCACCGGCGCGACCTGCAAGAACTTCAAGGCCGCCCTGGCCGAGGTCACGGCCGGCATCCTGCCCGAGCCCCCCGAGGCCAGGGAGGGCGTGGACTTTCACGACATCGCCGAGCAGGCCGAGGGCCTCGCCCCGGATCTCCTGGTCGGGCACAGCAAGGGCTACCGCTACGCCAAGGCCATGGGCGTGCCCCTGGTGCGGGTCGGCTTTCCCATCCACGACCGGTTCGGCGGCCAGCGGATGCTCCATGTCGGCTACCGGGGCGCGATGGCCCTGTTCGACCTCCTGGTCAACACCATCCTCGAACGCAAACAGGAAGACTCTGCCGTGGGCTACGGCTATCTCTAAAAGGAGCGCGACATGACCACCCCGCAGGAACTCTCCAAGCACCCCTGCTTCAACCGGGAATCCGCCGGAAGCTGCGGCCGCGTCCACCTGCCTGTTGCGCCCAAGTGCAACATCATGTGCAATTTCTGCAACCGCAAGTACGACTGCGTGAGCGAATCGCGCCCGGGCGTCACCAGCGCCGTGCTCTCCCCGGAACAGGCCGTGGTTTACATGGACAAGGTCCTGGAGAAGGAGCCGCGCATCACCGTGTGCGGCATCGCCGGCCCGGGCGACCCCATGGCCAATCCCGAGACCATGCAGACCGTGCGCCTGCTCAAGGAAAAGCACCCGCACCTGCTTTTCTGCCTGTCCACCAACGGCCTGGCCCTGCCGGCCCAGGCCGCCGCGCTGGCCGATCTCGGCGTCACCCACGTGACCGTCACGGTCAACGCCGTGGACCCGAAGATCGGGGCGAAGATCTACGCCTGGGCCAGGGACGGCAAGGTCATCCACCGAGGCGAGGCCGCGGCCAGGCTGCTGCTCGAACGCCAGCTTGAGGGCATCAAAATCCTTAAAGAAAAAGGCGTGATCGTCAAATCGAACACCATCGTCATCCCCGGCGTCAACGACCACCACGTCCTTGAGGTGTCCAAGGTCCTCTCGGAGCTCGGCGTGGACATCCAGAACATCATGCCCCTTTTCCCGGTGGCGGACACGGCCTTTGCCGACGTCGAGGCTCCGTCCTCGGCGATGATCAAGGACCTGCGGGAAAAGGCGGGGGTCCTTGTTCCCCAGATGAGCCACTGCCGGCGGTGCCGGGCCGACGCGGTGGGGTTACTCTGCAACGACCGGTCGGGCGAGCTGGCGCCGCTGCTTGGCGAATGCTCCCGCACCGTGCCCGGGGCGGACCTGGCCGCGCGGCCCTATGTGGCCGTGGCCACCCGCGAGGGCATGCTGGTCAACATGCACCTGGGCGAGGCCCACAAGTTCCAGATCTGGAAGCAGGAGGCGGTCGGCTTCGCCTTCGTGGAGGAGCGGTGGGCCCCGGACCCCGGGGCCGGCCCCAAGCGGTGGGAGGAACTGGCCAAGGTCCTGTCCGACTGCCGGGCGGTCCTGGTCGCGGCCTTCGGCGAGACGCCGCGCAAGGTCCTGACCGCGGCCGGCGTCCTGCCCTACGAGTGCTCCGGCTTCCTGGAGACGGCTCTGGCCGAGGTCTACGGGGCAGGGGACCTGTCGCGCCTCAAAAGCCGGAAGAAGGGACTTGGCAAGGCCTGCTGCGGCGGCGGGGGCGGCGGCGAGGGCTGCGGCTGAGCCGGGGCCGGACACCGGTCCGGCCGCCTGAAAAGCGGCCCGCCCCGCAGGCGGGCCGCTTGGCCTTTTTGACACCGCCTCCGGGACCGTGTAACCATGACGCCTGTTGTGCGGCGGCATTTCCGCCGCCACACACGCGTCCGCACTCCAGCCGGATTGCGCCGCGTCTTCACCAACACTCGAGCTGCAGCGATCCACGCTTGTCCTGGTCGATCGACGGCACAGGCGAACCATGCGAAACGGCGACCACGGAGCATCCGCAACAGACCAAGGACGTCAGACGCCCCAGGCGTCGGACGTATCCGCCGCCTGCCGCATCCTCGGCGTCTACGTCAAGTCCACGGAGGCCCAGACCGGCCACGGCGCAACGGCCCGGTCCTACGCCCAAAAGACCCACTGGTTCGTGCGCCGACAAAGCGACGACGCCTATTCGGTCCAGCCGCTGAACGCCAACTCCATCCCTTCCGGCCCCACCACCGTTATCACCAAGGGCGAACTGGCCCGCAACTACCGGCCGGAACCGGGCTACTACGAAAAGCGGTGCCTGCCGTTCATCGCCTCGCTCAAGAAAAAGATCGCCCTGGCCGAGGAACATCTGGCCGAGGACGACCTGGACGGGGCGGAAAAAGAGTTCTGCAAGGCCCTACTCCTCGACGAGAAGCACCCCAAGGCCAACATCGAGCTCGGCAAGATCCACCTGCAAAAAGGCGACGGCAAGAAGCTGGCCGCGGCCCTGCGGCGCATCTTCGACATCGACGCCCTGTTCCAGGAAGAGGAACGCCACCTCTTTAACGAGTTCGGCATCCACCTGCGCAAGGCCGGCTGCTTCGCCGAGGCCGCCACGTTTTACGGCAAGGCCCTCGAACGCAACGCAACCGACGAACACCTCCATTTCAACATCGCCCGGGCTCTGGCCGACGCCGGCGACACGGCCAAGGCGACGGGCCACCTGGAGCGGGCCCTGGAACTGCGGCCGGACTTTCCCGAAGCCCGACGCTTCCTGGACCACCTGTCCGGCGGCAGCGGTTCCGGCGGCGACGGCGCGGCCGGGGGCGTCGCTCCGGCCACGGGCGGGGAGGGATGATGACCGCCCCCCTGGCCGCCGGCTTCCACTGTCCGCCCGGCACCAAAATGCTGCTCGAAGTGGCCGGATACGACGAAAAGCTGCCCACGGTCTGCGTGGGCCATGTCCGGGGCCGTTTCGTGATCGTGCAGATGCCGGGCCACGCCGAATCCGGCCGGGACGCCCTGTTCCAGATGCTGGCCCCGGACAACGCCACCATCGTCCGCTACCTGCACGAGGGCACGGTGGTCGGCTTCCCGGCCCGGATCATCAAATGGATCCAGCTCCCCTTCCCCCTGCTCTTCCTCACCTATCCGGCCCGCCTGGAATCCCACGACCTGCGCAAGCACCGGCGGATCTCCTGCTGTTTGCCGGGCCGTGCCCGCATCCGCGACGCCGCAGCGGCCGGCATGATCCTGGACCTCAGCCTGTCCGGCTGCCAGTTCTCGGTCCTGCGCGACGAGCAGGTCCCGGCCGTGGACATCGACGACCGGGTCGGGCTCTCCTGCGCCCTGTTCGGCGACCTGGCCTGCTCGGTCAAACGGGTGGCCCTGTCCGGCAATCGGCTGGAAATCGGCCTCAAGTTCCAGGACATGCCGGAGACGACCCGCGCGTCCCTGGACGCCTACCTCCAGACCGCCCTGTCCGTGCTCGGCTGACCTCCAGCCCCGGCGTCCCGTACCGCCTCGTTTCCAGGCCATCCCGGCCGCCTCCCGCCGTCCGCATGCCGCGCCGGCTCGTGGCTTCGACCCGGACCGCGCTCTCCTCCTGCCGCGCCTGGCGACAAAAACGTAGCAAAACACTCCATTTTTCGTCCGCCCGCGCCGCCCCCTCCCTGCACACCGAAAAAATCCTTATATCTTAATCAGATTATCCTGGCACTCCTTTTGCTTTTCCATGTTCGCAACAAAGGAGGCCGCCATGTCCGCCGCCCTGATCCTGTCCCTGACGCTGCTCGCCGTGACCGCACGGCTCCGGTCCGCCGCGACACTGTGCCCGCAGGCCGCAAGCGCATCCCGCCGGCCTCGCGCCGACGCACACGCTGTTTGTCTTTTCCGTGACAGCACTGCGAAAGCCGCGCCACTGCAACAAAGGAGGCGCTAACGGGAAACCGGAACAAGCATCACTGGTTCTCGTAAAGTCGTGAGCCTCTGTACACAAGGACATCCTTTCCCTATCCTGGCCGCATCATGGACAGATGCGGACGGCCAGGCGCGAAAGACAGCCGCACGCCGCTTGCCCCGCGCCGCCAAAGAAGAGACCCCATGCTCGACGCCACGACCCTGCCGCCCCTCGTCCTGACCCTCAAGGTCGCCACCCTGGCCACGGCCCTGGCCACCCTGCCGGCCGTGGCCCTGGCCCGGCTGGCCCAGGTCCGGAAGTTCCCGGGCCGGGACCTGGCCGACGCGGTCCTGACCTACCTGTGGGAGACCTTCGGGTTTTCCATCATGTTCACCTGGCAGGGCGCGGTGGTGGCCGCTGCGGTGGTGGCCTTTCCCCTGGTCTACCGCTCGGCCCGGGCCGCCTTCGAGGGCGTGGACAAGAACCTGGAGAACGCGGCCCGGACGCTCGGGGCCTCGGAGCCGGCCATCTTCTTCCGGGTCTCCCTGCCCCTGGCCCTGCGGGGGCTGGTGGCCGGAGTCATGCTGGCCCTGGCCCGGGCCATGGGCGAGTTCGGGGCCACCCTCATGGTGGCCGGCAACCTGCCCGGCAAGACCCAGACCCTGTCGCTGGCCGTCTACAGCGCCGCCCAGGCCGGCAACGACGGCCTGGCCAACGAACTGGTGCTGCTGGTTTCCGTGGTCTGCGTGGCCCTGCTCGTGCTTGTGGCCAAGATCGTCAAACCCAAAGCCTGAAGGATGGAGGATGTCCGCCATGCGCAAGTTCCTGCCCGCCCTGCTCTTCGTCCTGGCCCTGGCCGCGCCGGCCCGGGCCGCCGACCTGACCGTGTCCGCCGCCGCCAGCCTGACCGAGGCCTTCAACGAGATCGCCCCCCTGTTCGCCAAGGAGCATCCGGGCGTCCGTCCGGTCTTCAACTTCGCCGCCTCGGGCACGCTCCTGTCCCAGATGGAGCAGGGCGCGCCCGTGGACGTCTTTGCCTCGGCCGACCAGAAGTCCATGGACCAGGCGGCCGAGAAAAAGCTCATCGACCCGGCCACGCGCGTCAACATCGCCCAAAACGCCCTGGTCCTGGCCGTGCCGGCCGGCAACCCGGCCAAGGCCACGGACCTGGCTTCCCTGAAAACGGCCCAGGTCAAGCGCCTGGCCATCGGCAACCCGGATTCCGTGCCTGTCGGCCGCTACACCAAGGCCGCCCTGACCAAGCTCGGCGAGTGGGACGCCCTGGCCCCGAAGTTCGTCCTGGCCGAATCCGTGCGTCAGGTCCTGGACTACCTGGCGCGCGGCGAGGTGGAGGCCGGCTTTGTCTACGCCACGGACGCCAAGCAGGCCGGCGACAAGGTCGCGGTGACAGCCGAGATTCCGCTGGAAAAGCCGGTCACCTATCCCATGGCCGTCCTGGCCGCCGCGACCGCGCCCAAGGACGCCGCTGCCTTCGTGGCCTTTGTCACCGGTCCCAAGGGCCAGGAGATCCTGGCCAAGTACGGCTTCAAAAAGCCCTAGGCCCACGCCTCCCCCTGCCCCTCGTCGAGGGGCAGGGGGAGGCGGCCAGCGCACCATAACCGGCAGCCCACGCCACGGACGCTCCATGCGCATCACCGTTTCCATCGCCAAGGCCTACCACGCGGTCAAGCGGGACTTCCGGCTCGACGCCGCCTTCGCCACCACCGACAACCGGGTGGTCCTTTTCGGGCCGTCCGGTTCGGGCAAGACCCTGACCCTGCGGGCCATCGCCGGCCTGATGCGGCCGGACGCCGGGTCCGTCACCCTGGACGGCCGGGTCCTGTTCGACGCGGCCAGCGGCCAGTGCCTGCCGCCCCGCCGGCGGCGGATCGGCTACGTGTTCCAGGACTACGCCCTGTTCCCCCACCTGACCGTGCGCCAGAACGTGGCCTTCGGCCTCACCTCGCTCTTTGGCCGCATGTCCCGGGAAGCCGCCGACCGGGTGACCGGGATCATGGAGCTTTTCGGCATCGCCGGCCTGGCCGACGCCCGGCCCTGCCGCATCTCCGGCGGTCAGCGCCAGCGCGTGGCCCTGGCCCGGGCCCTGGCCGGCGAACCGCGCGCCCTGCTCCTCGACGAGCCCTTCTCGGCCCTGGACATCCCCCTGCGCCAGCGGGTACGGGAGGAGCTCGCCGGCATCCTCTCCAGGCTCGACATCCCGCTGGTCATGGTCACCCACGATCCGGCGGACGTGGCCTTTTTCGGCGGCGACGTGGTCCGCTACGCCGACGGCCGCGTCGTGGACATCCAGCCGGCCGAAGCCCTGCGCCGGTCCATGCTGCGCGTGGCGTAAGCGGCGGGGAAGACGGGGAAGACGGGGAAGACGGGGAAGATGCCTCCGGCGGGGGGGGGGGGGGGGGGGGGGGGGGGCGCGGGGGCCCGCCGGCGCGCCGGCGGCGGGCGCGGGGGCGGGGGCGGGGGGCGAGGCCCGCCGCGCGGCCCGGGGGCG
>CAZIJE010000082.1:0-5708 GCA_964539435.1 uncultured Desulfovibrio sp. | reverse complement strand
ATCCTGGCTTCGGCTTCGCCGCGCCGCCGGGAACTGCTGTCCCTGGCGGGCATTGCTTTCACGGTCCTGCCGAGCCCGGCCGAGGAGCCGGCCCCGGACGCGGGCGAACTTCCGGCCGCCTACGCCGCCCGCATGGCCAGGCTCAAGGCCGCGGCCGTGGCCCGTGAACACCCCGACGCCGTGGTCCTTGGCGCGGACTCCATCGTGGCCGTGGGCGGACTGATCCTGGGCAAGCCCGAGGACGCGGCCCACGCCCGGCGCATGCTGGCGCTCTTATCCGGCCGCACCCACCAGGTGGTCACGGGCTGCGCCCTGTTCGGCTGTGGTGTCGAGCCGACAGTCTTCACCGTGTCCACGGACGTGACCATGACGGAGATTCCGGAAGCCGCCATCGCCGCCTACGTGGCCACGGGCGAGCCCATGGACAAGGCCGGGGCCTACGCCATCCAGGGCAAGGCGGCGGCGTTCGTCAGCGGGATCTGCGGGTCGTATACGAATGTGGTGGGGTTGCCGTTGGCGGAAGTTGCGGCATTGTTGCAGTCGTCAGGCCTCCTTGCGACACGTTGACCACGGTTGCCATCTGTCCGGACGTGGAAAGGTGACGCAATGCATGTGGTTCTTGCGCCTGCGCACCGCGATGCATTTCAAGAAATCGTCGCGGTATGGGAAGCATCCGTCAGGGCGACACACCTCTTTGTCGCGGAAAATGACATCCAATTCTTCAAACGCCTTATTTTCGATTGCGCGCTTGAAGGAGTCGACCTTCATTGCGCCAGAGACCAGAGGAACACCATCCTTGGTTTCTCTGGCGTAGCGAACGCAAAAATCGAAATGCTTTTTGTCGCTCCGGCCCATATCGGCAAAGGAATCGGCAGGCTCTTGCTGTGCCATGCGGTCAACGTTCTCGGGGCGACGGACGTGGATGTCAACGAACAGAACCGCAGGGCCGTGGGATTCTATGAGCGCCACGGCTTTGAAACGATTGGCCGCTCTCCCCTGGACGGGACGGGCAAGCCGTACCCGTTGCTCCATATGCGGCTTCGATCCGGTCCGCTCCTGTCCGGAGAACCGCCAAGCCCCGCTTCCTGACGCACCGCGCCTCTACGCCCCGCTCCGGCTCCCCATGACGCCCCGCGCCGTCACCGCGCCGACCACGACCAGGCCGCCGGCCACGGCCCACGGCCCCGGCACTTCGCCGTAGCCGAGGGCCACGAAGATCGGGTTGAAAATCGGCTCCAGGGTCATGAGCAGGATCGCCTCCAGGGCCCGCAGCCGCTTGATGCACCAGACATAGGCGCACAGCGACAGCCCCTGCTGCACCAGCCCCAGATACGAAAGCCCCAGCCAGTCGCCGGGCGTCAGCGGCCAGGCGGCCACCAGAAACGGCAGCCCGGCAAGCGCCGTCAGGCCGTGTCCGGCGATGACCGCCGCCACGGGCGATCCGTCGCGGCCGGCCCGCATGGCGAGCGTGAAAACGGCGTAGGAAATCCCGGTGCCAACGGCCAGCACGTTCCCCCACAGCCCTTCCGGCGACAGCCGGTCCAGGAAGAAAAGGACCATGCCGCCAAGCACTGCGGCCACGAACAGCCAGTCCGAACGCCGGGTCTTCTCCCCGAGCGCCACCGGGGCGAGCAGGGCCACGTAGACCGGCGCGGTGTAGGCCAGCAAGATCGCGTTGGCGGCCGTGGTCATGCGGGTGGCGGCCACGTTGGTCACGAGCAGCCCGGCATAGCCCAGGGCCGCGCCAGCGAACGGCCAGGACGGGCGAAAGCCGATCCTGCCCCGGAAAAGGGCCAGGAGCAGCAAGGCGGCGAGCAGGCTGCGGCCGCCCGTGACCGCCATGGGCGGCAGGGAAACGAGCTTGATGGCCAGCCCGCCCGTGCTCCAGACGAGGGCCGTGGCGGTGAGCAGGGCCGCCGCGCGGCCGTGGTCGGACATGGAGCTTCCTTTGCGTGACGGTTGCCAGAGGGAACGCCTTGGCGTAACGGCCCGGGATCATGAACCCAAACGGCCCGGCTTTCAAGCCGCCGCAATCGGAGCGCTGTGTTCGAGGCTGAAATCAAATACGTGGCCAAGGGGCCGTTCGAACCGCCCGGCGAGCGGCTGGCGGACGCGGTCTGCCGGGACGTCTATTTCGACTCTCCGGACGGGACCTTTGCCGCCTCCGGCCGGGAGCTGCGCCTGCGCGAGGCGGACGGCCGGACCGTCCTGACCTGCAAACTGCCTCCCTTCGACCCGGCCACGGCCTCCAAGGAGGAGATCGAGACCGAGGTGGCCGACGGCCCGGCCATGGGGGCCATGCTGGAACAGCTCGGATATGTGCCACGCCTGGCCTTTGCCAAGCATTGCCGCCGCTCCCGGTGCGTCCATGCCGGACTGGCCCTGTCCGTGGCCGTGGTCACGGTCGATTTCGCGCCCCATACGTTCGTGGAGATCGAACACCTGGCCGCCACGCGCCAGGCCGGCCTGGCCGCCCTGCCCGTCATCCGGGCCTTTGCCGCCGGCCTCGGCCTGACCGAGGAGTGCCCCACGACCTACACCGACCTCTATCTGACATCCCTCTCCCAACGGCAGTCCTGAAAACCGACCGTCCTGACGCACGCAGCGACAAATTCGTCGCTCTTCCTCCGTTTTTGCACCTTTTCCGACACGGACCGGCAGGGCGGCATCGCGCCGCTCCCCCCTGAGAATCGAATTTTCATCCAAATTTCCAATCTGTTACCATTCCTTCCGACCCCTTTCTCCACGAAGACGGTGTACATTGCACACCAATTGCTTATACCTAGCAATAACCCGGGCCGAGAGCGCCGCTCCGGCGCGGGTCACAATCCAAAGGAGGTCGCCATGGAATCAGCTTTGACGCTGCGAAAAACCGCCCCTCCCGAGTTGTCCGACGAGTCGCTGGCCATCCACCATGTTTCGGTCCTGGAGGTCGAGATCGGCCACGGAGCCATGAGCACCATGCGCAGGGCCATGAAGGAAGTGGCCGCCCAGACCGGAATGAGCTTTGACGACGTCATGCGCGGCCTAAGCGGCCATATGTACTGGATCGAATCCACGGGCACGCTGCTGTGCGTCATCCCGCTGCCCGAAAACGACCTCTATCTGGAAATCCCCGAAGACTTCTGGCGCATCCGCGAACTGTCCCTGGCCACCCACTAGCCCGCCTTCCCCGGCGGACGGGCCGCGCCCCGCGACGCGGCCCGTCCCCCGCCGCCCGGGGGGGCGGGCCCCCCCCCCGCCCCCCGCCCCCCCCCCCGCCTCCAAGCCTTGCCCCGCACACGCTTTTCCGGCATGGTCGCCGGCGTAACGCCTTTGCCGCGTGATATCGCACGCTTCCGTCGCAACCCCGACCCGGCCGGTACGCACCATGGCGCCCCAAATACCCGATTTCCCCAAGGCCCTGTTCGAGGAGCTGGAAACCGACAAACTCCAGCGCCGCTTCCTGGAATCCCTTCTGGAATTCCAGAACGTGGAGCGCGGTTCCCTGTGGATCAAGCGGCCGGACGGCTACCAGTGCATCGAGGCCATGGGGGGCCTCAGCGACCAGCTCATCGGCTTTGTCGTGCCCAAGGACAAGCCGAGCATCGTCGGCTGGGTCATCGAAAACGGCAAGATGACCATTGCCGAGCCCGGCAAGGACAAGCGCCACTTCAAGGAGGCCGAGTCCTCCCTGGACGTCAAGTCCACCCTCATCCTGTGCTATCCCCTGGTGCTCAAGAACGGCGAGGTCTACGGCGCGGTCGAGATCATCGACACGGCCCACGGCGGCAGCCGCCTGAACCTCGGCCGCGAATACCTGGAGCTCCTGGAAGAGTTCGTGGCCATCGGCTCCATCGCCCTGGGCAACGCCCTGGCCTTCGCGGACCAGAAAAAAGAGACCCAGAAGCTCCGAAAGCTCCTCGGCGGCCTCAAGGGCGAAACCCCGCTGGTCGGCAGGAGCCCGGCCTTCCGCGCCGCCCTGGAGGCCGCCCGCAACTACGCCCGCACCGACTTCCCGGTCTGCATCACCGGTGAGTCCGGCACGGGCAAGGAACTCTTCGCCCGGGAGATCCACCGCCTGTCCGCCCGCAAGGACAAGCCGTTTCTCGTCCAGAACGTCTCGGCCATCCCCGAGACCCTGCTCGAATCGGAACTGTTCGGCTACAAAAAGGGCGCGTTCACCGGCGCGGACAAGGACAAGGTGGGCCTGTTCGAGGCGGCCAGCGGCGGCACGGTCTTTCTCGACGAGATCGGCGACATGGCCCTGCCGCTCCAGGCCCGCATCCTGCGCGTGCTCCAGGAAAACGAGGTCAAGCCGCTGGGCGGCTCGGAAACCCGTTCCGTCAACGTCCGGATCATCTCGGCCACCAACCGCGACCTGACCCGGGCCATTGCCGCCGGAACCTTCCGCGAAGACCTCTACTACCGCCTGAACGTCCTGCCCCTGGCCCTGCCGCCCCTGCGCGACCGGCCCGAGGACGTCCCGGAACTGCTGGACTTCTTCCTCACCCGCGATGCCGCCCGGCTGTGCATCCCGCCAAAGGCCCTCTCGCCCCAGGCCCTTCGCGAACTGCGCCAACGGCCCTTCCAGGGCAATGTCCGGGAGATGGAGAACCTCGTCCGCTTTCTCCTCGCCACCGTGCCCGGCGACGTCATCGAGGCCGGCGACCTGCCCCCGCCCCAGGGACCGGGCGCGCCCCGTCCGGCCGCGCTCCCGGCCGGCGCGTCCACGCCCTGTGCCGCCGCCCAGGACCTGACGGCCTACACCTGGGACGAGCTGGAACGGGTCTACGCCCTGGCCCTGCTCGAAAAGCACAAGTGGAACGTCACCAAGGCCGCCCGCGCCGCCGGCGTCAACCGCTCGACGTTTGATTCCAGACTGAGGAAACTTGGGATCAGCAAAGAGTAGGAAAAGATGCCTCCGGCGGCCGGGGGGCATGATGCCCCCCGGACCCCCTCGACCGGGGAAGGCTAGGGGCGAGGCGGCACGGAAAAGCGCCAGGCGCAGGCGCAGTCGTCGCGCGTGGTCTCGGGCGGGCAGCTGACGCAGGCGACCTTGATGGCCGGGTCGATGCCCGCGGCAAAGGCCGTATACTCCACCGTGCCCCCGGATACGCACGGATACGGCGGCAGCCCCTGGCGCGCCCGGGACGCCTGGACCCGGCATTTGACCATCCGAAAGACAAAAGAGTTGTCCGTCTCCTCGATGATGTCCCAGGCGTTGATCCGGGAGACGAGCCGCGCCTCGAAGGCCGCCCGCAGGGCGGGCAAGCCGCCGGCCTCGGGCAGGCCGAGCGTTGCCTTGGCCCGGATCGCCTCGTAATACCCGAGCCGCGACCAGCACGAATCGTTGACCCGCTTGGCGTCGTGCATGCCCCGCGCGTCCTCGACCTCGCGGAACCAGACCCCGTCCGCCGCCAGCCACGACACGGACAACGCGTCCAGGAGCCTGCCCAGCCGCTCCTCGCCCAGGTCCGCCAGCACGGACCGCACGTCGTCCGGCAGGTCCAGGGCCCGCTCGATGCGCCGGGCCAGAAGCGGCAGGTAGGCGTCCCCCACCCGCGACTCCATGGCCACCGCCGCCTCCGGCCCGAACTGGTGCGCCGCCTCGGCCAGCCACAGGCCGTAATGCACCGCGATCTGCCGCACCGCTTCCAGGGCTTGCGATGCAAGGCCTCCGGCGGGGGGGGGGGGGGGGGGGGGGGGGGGGGGGGGGGGGGGGGGGG
>CAZIJE010000081.1:0-17348 GCA_964539435.1 uncultured Desulfovibrio sp. | reverse complement strand
ACCGCGCAGCCGCCCAAACCAGGGGGACGGCAAGGCTTGTCACCTTGCGTCACCAAGGCCTGAAAGTAAAATTTCATGACCTCCTCCCGCGTCCCCCGCTCCTATCCCCCATCCGGGGGGACCGGGGGGGATGATCCCCCCCGGCGGGGTCCGGGGCAGCGCCCCGGTCTTATTCTAAGCGGCCAGAAGCTGGGTCTTTTGCTGGCCTGCGGCCTGGCTCACGCTTTCGGTGGACGCGGCCGTGGTGGTCAGGCCGGCGTGGTCCCGGTAGGCCACGGAGTCGCCGGTGGCGGCGGCCGCGGTGGCCGCACCAGTCGCGCCGGACGTGCCGTCCGTGGTGGAGGTGGCGGCCGTGGTCGTTGCCGTTGCCGTCGCGGCCGTGTCGGTCGTCGAGGACCCGCCGCCCACCGCCGCCACCACGTCCTTGGCCTGGCTGACGATGGTCTCCGCGTACTGGCTGCCCGTGGCCACCGTGTCCGAGATCCTGTTGCTGGCCGTGGTCACGGTGTCCTTGGCCCATTCGTAGGCCGTTGTGGCCTGCTGGCCGACGTAGGACACCACGTCCGCGATCTTCTCCACCGCCGCCGCGCCCGTGGCCTTGGTCGCTTCCGCGATCATGCTCGAGGCCGTGGAAACGGTCTCGGTCACGAAGCTCACGGCCGTGCCGACCTTGTCGGCCACCCACCCGACCGCCGTGCTCACCTTGTCCACGGCCCAGTTCGCGGCCGAGGAGACCGTGCCGACCAGGGAGCTGAGGGCCGGGGAGGCCTTGGCCACCGCCGCCGCCACGCTCTTCACCGTCGAAACGACCTTGGAAAAAAAGGATGCCAGACTCATTTCCCTACCCTCCCGTGGGTTGTCGGATGGTTGTTGGTTGCCGTTGTCTTGGTGTCGGGTGAGCGAAGAACGTGCCAAATCGTAATAGGCTGTTATAAAAGAATTTCATGTTGGAGACGCGCGTGGCGTTCGCCTCGAAACGAGGCGGCGGCCGGCCGTAACCGAGGCACTGGCCGCTATGCGGGATCCCATCGGGAGGGACCCGTCCGTCCCCTGTCCGGAACGGCCCGGCGAGGTGGAGGCGTTTGCCTGGAACCGCGTTTTCAGGTACAGGGAAAAAACCTGTGAAACCAGCCGACTGTCGGCTTTTCCGGCCTGTGACCGACAGGCCCGGGGAGGTGTGATGCCCCCGTCCTCACTGGCCCTGACGCCGGACCTGTCGGCCCGGCTGCTGCGTTTTGCCACGCGCATCTCCGACGCCGACTACGAGGCCGCCTCGGACGAGATCCTGGGCTGCCGCCGGGCCCTGGAAAAAGTGCCCGGCCGGCCCAAGGCCGCAACCGATCTCCTCGACACCTTCGAGCAGATGCTCGTCTATGTCCGCGACCGCGAGAAGCTCCTCGAAGAGGCCGTGGAGCGCCTGGACAACTCCCACTCCGAACTGCGGCGCATCGAGCGCCAGTTGAAAAGCGAGAACGCGGCCCTCAAGCGCCAGCTGCGCCAGAACTTTTCTCCCTCGAAGGTCATCGGGGCCAGCCCCCGCATGGCCAAGGTGCTGCAACTGGCCCAGCGGGTGGCCGAGACCACGGTCAACGTGCTCATCACCGGCGAGACCGGCACGGGCAAGGAGATGGTGGCCAAGGTGGTCCACTATTCCGGCCGGCGGCGGCACGGCCCGTTCATGGCCGTCAACTGCACGGCCGTGCCGGAGACGCTTTTCGAGAGCGAGTTTTTCGGCATCGAAAAGGGCGTGGCCACGGGCGTGGAGAAGCGCAAGGGCATCATCGAGGGGGCCAGCGGGGGCACGCTCTTTCTCGACGAGATCGGCGACATGACCGAGGCCAGCCAGGCCAAGATCCTGCGCGTGCTGGAGCTCGGCGAGGTGGTGCCGGTGGGCGGGCGCGGGCCCCAGTCCGTGGACATCCGCCTGGTCTCGGCCACCAACCGCGACCTCAAGCAGGATCTGGAGCTCGGCCGGTTCCGCCGCGACCTCTACTACCGGATCAAGGTCGTGCACCTGGACCTGCCGCCGCTGCGCGAGCGCATGGACGACATCCCGCTTCTGGCCGAGAACTTCCTGGCCTCCTTTGCCCGCAACATGGGCCGGGGCCGGATGGTCTTTTCCAAGCGGGCCCGGGAGGCGCTCATGGCCTACTCCTGGCCCGGCAACATCCGGGAGCTCGAAAACGAGGTGGAGCGGGCCGTGGCCCTGGCCTACACCGACACCATCCATGTGGAGGACCTTTCCCGCGAGGTGCGCCAGGCCAAGGCCTGGAACGCTCCGTCCGCCCCGGAGGCGGTCGTGCACCACCGGGCCGAGGTCGGCCGGCTCAAGGAACTGGAGCGGGAGGCCATCGAGGCCTGCCTGGCCGAATGCGGCGGCAACCGGACCCGGGCCGCCCGGATCCTCGGCATCAGCCGCGAAAGCCTGCGCCGCAAGCTGGCCCGGCCCCAGGAGGCCGGGCCGGACGGAGCGGACCGACAGGCCGACGCCTCCTGACCCACCCCCTTTGCCATGTCCTCCCGGACCGCACCTCGCCGACCCTCTTTCCTCTCCCCCCTCCATCGAGGGGGCCCGGGGGGATCATCCCCCCCGGCCGCCGGAGGCATCTCTCCTCCCTTCCCCTCACGGCGGCTGCGTCATGACCCGCCTGCCGCTGTCGGCCCTGGACGATCTGGTCGTCATCCTGCGCCACCACGGCCTGACCGCGACCACGGGCGACCTGATCGACCGAAACGGCCTGGCCGGCCGCGCCGTCACCCTGGCCACCCTCCTGCGCCTGGCCGGCCGCAACGGCGTCGCGGCCAAGAGCCGGCGCGTGCCGGCCCGGGGCCTGCTCGACCTGGGCGAGGCCTACCCGGCCCTGGCCGTGCAAAAAGACGGAACCATGGCCGTGGTCTCGGGCGCGCGTCCCGGCCCGGACGGAACCCGGGAACTGGTTCTCTACGACCGACAGGGGGCGGCGTCGGGCGCGCCCTTCGTTTTCGTGCCGGAAGCCGAACTGGCCAGCCGGTTCACCGGGCAGGTGGCCCTTTTCCGCAAGAAAAAGGCCGCAGCCGGGGACGGCAAGCGGTTCAGCCTGGGCTGGTTCTGGCCCCAGGTGGCCCGGGAGCGGCGGATCTTCGTCGAAATCGCGGGCATCGCCTTTTTCATGCACGGCCTCGCCTTTGCCGTGCCGCTTTATTTCCAGAACGTGGTGGACAAGGTCCTGGCCCACCACACGCTGTCCACCCTCAACGTCCTTGGCGTGGGCGTGGTGGGGGCCATCCTCTTCGAAGGCGCGTTGCGCTACCTGCGCGAGTACCTGCTGCGGTTCGCCACCACCCGCATCGACCTGCGCCTGGCCATGGAGACCTTCGCCCACATGGTCAAGCTGCCCTTGCCCTTTTTCGAGCGCAGCTTCGCCGGCGTGATCATCAAGCACATGCAGCAGACCGACCAGGTCCGGGAGTTTCTGACCGGCAACCTGCTCAATACCTTGCTCGACGCCTCGTCGCTTATCGTCTTCCTGCCGGTGCTGTACCTCTACAGCCCCAAGCTGACCGGGCTCGTCCTGGTTTTCGCCCTGGTCACGGCCGGGGCCATCGGGCTCATGGTCGGGCCGTTCCACCGCCGGCTCATGGCCCTGTACGCGGCCGAGGGCGAGCGGCAGGCGCTTCTGGTCGAGACCATCCACGGGGTCAACACCATCAAGTCCCTGGCCCTGGAGGGCGGCCGGGAGCGGCGGTGGGAGGAGGGGTCGGCCGGGGCCGTGGCCCGCAACTTCGATGTCCGCAAGATGTCGGCCGCGGGCAACGCGCTGATCAAGACCCTGGAGAGGCTCATGACCGTGGCCGTCATCTGGGTCGGGGCCAGGGGGGTGTTCGACAACACCCTGACCATGGGCGAGCTGATCGCCTTCCAGATGCTGTCCCAGTCCGTGACCATGCCGCTCATCCGCATCGTGGAACTGATCCACGAGTACCAGAAGGTCCATCTGGCCGTGGCCATGCTCGGCGAGGTCATGAACCGCAAACCCGAGCCGGGCCTGGTCCGGGGCGGGGCCCGGCCGGAGATCCGGGGCGAGGTGGTCGTCGAGGAGGCGCGGTTCGCCTACAACCCGGGCGACCCCCCGGCCCTGGACGGCGTGTCCCTGCGGCTGGCGCCGGGCGAGATCCTGGGCGTGGTCGGCCGCAGCGGCTCGGGCAAGACCACGCTGACCCGGCTGATCCAGGGCCTCTATCCCCTGGGCGGCGGCCGCATCCTCTTTGACGGCGCGCCCATCGCGGACCTGGACATCGTGCACCTGCGCCAAAACATCGGCGTGGTCCTGCAGGAGAACTTCATTTTCAGCGGCACGGTGCGCGACAACATCGCCATCACCCGGCCCGGGGCCGACCTGGACGCCGTGCGCCGGGCGGCCGCCCTGGCCGGGGCCGACGAGTTCATCGACCGCCTGCCCGGCGGCTACGACACCGTGCTGGAGGAAAACGGCTCCAACCTGTCCGGTGGCCAGAAGCAGCGCCTGGCCATCGCCCGGGCGCTGCTCAAGGACCCGCGCATCATGATCTTCGACGAGGCGACCAGCGCCCTGGACCCGGAAAGCGAGGCCAGGATCCAGGAGAACCTGGACGGCATCGCCCGGGGCCGGACCACCATCATCGTGGCCCACCGGCTCTCGACCCTGCGCAACGCCGACCGGATCATGGTCCTGGACCAGGGGAAGGTGGCGGACATCGGACCGCACGCCGCGCTGCTCGAACGCTGCGACATCTACCGCACCCTGTGGGAGCGCCAGACCAAGGGGATGCGCTGATGTCCGGAAGCGCCCTTACCCGCCGCGCCCAGACGGCTTCCCACGCCCTGGCGGCCGTCCCCGGTTTCCGTCCGGGGTTTCCAAAGGGCCAAGCCCTTTGGTCGCCGAAGGCTTCCCCCCCCGCCCCTGTCGCATTCCACCTCGGGAAGGGTTCCTGACCATGGCCCGCATCCGTCCCGAAGCCATGGACTTCCAGCCCGACGCCGTGGCCGTGGGCGAGGGCCGGGTGCCGCCCCAGGCCCGGTGGGCGCTGTACGTCATCTTTGCGGCCCTGGTCTTCGGCGGGGGCTGGGCCTGGTTTTCCGAGCTCGACCGGGTGGTGTCGGCCCGGGGCCTGCTCGTCACCCAGACCCCGGCCATCGTGGTCCAGCCCCTGGAAACGGCGGTCGTCCGCGCCATCCACGTCCGGCCGGGCGACGTGGTGAAAAAGGGCGCGGTCCTGGCCACCCTCGATCCGACCTTCGCCTCGGCCGACCTCGGCGACCTGACGGCCAAGCGGCGATTCCTGACCGCCTTCCTGGCCTTTCTCACGGCCGAACTCGACGGCCGGCCCCTGCCGGCCCTGGACCAGGAGGCCGTGGCCGGGGACGCCGAGGAGCGGGTCCGGCTGACGCTTTTCACCCTGCGCAAGGAGGAGTACCGGGCCAAGGTCGAGGCCAACGACCGGGAGGTGGCCGCCCTGGAGGAAAGCCTGACGGCCACGGCCAACGAGCAGAAGCGCCTGGCCGAGCAGTTCGGCCTGGCCCGCCAGATCGAGCAGATGTACGCCAAGCTCTTTCCTGACGGCAGTTCCAGCAAGGTCGAGTACCTGAGCGCCCTGCGCGAGCGGCTCCGGGTGGACGACCTCTACGCCAAGACCGTGGACAAGCAGGAGCAGCTCAAGGAGCGGCTGAACCAGGCCAGGATGGAGCGGCAGGCCTTTATCAGCAACTGGTACGGCCAGACCGCCACCCAGCTCCTGGAGACCCGGCAGAAGCTGGGCGAGGTGGAGCACACCCTGGCCAAGGCCTCCCGCCGCAGCGAACTGGTGGAGCTGTGCGCCGTGGCCGACGCCGTGGTCAAGGACGTGGCCCCGCTGTCCGAAGGGTCGGTGGCCAAGGCGGCCGAGACCTTCTGCACGCTGGTGCCCATCGGCGACGCGGCCGGCCCCCTGGAGGCCGAGGTCAGGATCGCGGCCAAGGACATCGGCCACATCCAGGAAGGCAACAAGGTGCGCATCAAGCTGACGGCCTATCCGTTTCAGCGCCACGGGTTTCTCGACGCGGTGGTCCGGATGGTCAGCCCCGACGCTTTCGTGGAGGAAGGGGCGGCCCTGGTGGGAGCCGGCCAGGGGGCCGAGGACGGGGAGGGCGGGGTCACCTACAAGGCCCGGCTGCGCCTGACCGGCGACACCCTGCGCGACGTGGGGCCCGGGTTTCGGCTGTTGCCCGGCATGACGCTGACGGCCGAGATCCTGGTCGGGAAAAGGCGCGTGGCCGATTATCTCCTCGATCCGGTCATGGCCGGCCTGCACGAGGCCATGACCGAGCCCTGACGCCGCCTAGTGCATCAGGCCCGGTCCGGCCGCCTTTTTGGCCCGGCGCAGGAGCAGGACCGCCGGAATGCAGGCCAGGCACAGCCAGGCCAGGACCCGGAAGGCGTCCATGTAGGACAGAAGCGCCGCCTGTTGCTGCAACAGTTCGTATGACAGGCCCAGGGCCTTGAGCCGGGCCGTGACCGGGTCGAAGGACCGGGACAGGGCCTCCTGGAGCCCCTGGAACAGGGCCAGGAAGCGGGGATTGTCCGGCCGGAGGTGGCCCGCGAGCAGGTTCTGGTGGGTCTGGGCTCCCCGGTCCACGGCTGTGATCAGCAAGGCGATGCCGATGCTGCCGCCGATGTTGCGCATGAGGTTGAAGATGCCGGCCGCGTTGCCGATCTGCTCGTTTGGCAGGTTGGACATGGCCTGGGTGGTCAGGGGCACGAAGACCATGGCGATGGCCAGGCCCAGGATCAGGCCGGGCCAGACGATGGCCCGGATGGAGATCTCCAGGTTGATGGCCGCGAACCGGTAGGACGCATAGGCCATGAGGGCGAAGCCGCAGCCGATCAGGACCCGCGTGTCCACCTTGCCGATGAGGCGTCCGACCAGGATCATGGCAATGACGGCCCCGACCCCCCGGGGCGACAGGGCCAGGCCGCTGGCAAAGGCCGAATAGCCCATCAGGTTCTGCAGAAAAAGCGGCAGGAGGGTGATGGCGCTGTAGAGCACCACGCCGACCACGCCGATCATGGCCGTGCAGGCCGCGAAGTCGCGGTCGCGCAGCACCCGCAGGTCCACCAGCGGCGAGGCCGCGCGCAGCTCCCAGACCACGAAGGCGAACAGGGACGCGACGCTGACGCCGGCGAACCACCGGATCCAGACCGCCGCGAACCAGTCCTCCTCCTGGCCCTTGTCCAGCATGATCTGGAGCGTGGCCAGCCACAGGACCAGGAAGGCAAATCCCACGTAATCGATTTTGCCGCCCCGCCTGGCCTTAACCGTCGACAGGTAGGGCGGGTCTTCGAGAAAAGCCTGGCACAGGAAAAGCGCGGCCACGCCGATGGGCAGGTTGATGAAAAAAATCCAGCGCCAGGACATGTTGTCCGTGATCCAGCCGCCGAGCAGCGGCCCGACGATGGGCGCGACCACCACGCCCATGCCGAAAATCGCCATGGCCATGCCGCGTTTTTCCGGCGGAAAGCTCTCCATGAGGATGGCCTGGGACATGGGCTGGAGCGCGCCGCCGGCCGCGCCCTGGAGGATGCGAGCAACCACCAGCAGGGCCATGGTCGGGGCCGCGCCGCAGGCCGCCGAGGCCAGGGTGAAGCCGGCCACGCAGGTCATGAGGAACCGCTTGCGGCCAAACGTGGTGGAGAGCCACCCGGTCATGGGCAGGACAATGGCGTTCGACACCAGATAGCTGGTCAGGACCCAGGTGGATTCCGACAGGGAGGCCGACAGGTTGCCGGCCATGTAGGGCAGGGCCACGTTGGCCACCGACGTGTCCAGGACCTCCATGAAGGTGGCCAGCATGACCGAGACGGCGATCAGCCAGGGGTTGGCGCGCGGCCGCCAGGCGTCCGGCGCGCGGGCTTCGGGCGTTGCCACGGCGGCCTCCGGTTCCGGCCCTAGCGGACCCGCACGGTCGGCACCACGGACATGCCCGGAACCAGCAGCATGTCCGCGTCCGCGTCGGTCCGGTCGAGCACGATTTTGACAGGCACCCGCTGCACGACCTTGACGTAGTTGCCGGTGGCGTTTTCCGGGGGCAGAAGGCTGAACGCCGCGCCCGTGCCCCGCTGGACGCTCTCCACCGTACCCCTGATCTCGCGTCCCGGATAGGCGTCCACGGTCACGGACACGGACTGGCCCGGCCGCATCAGGGTCAGCTGGGTCTCCTTGAAGTTGGCCAACACCCAGACGTCCGCGCGCACCAGGCTCATGACGTTCTGGCCGGTCTGGATGTAGTCGCCGGGCTCCACGGCCTTGTTGGTCACCCGGCCCGAAACCCGGGCCTTGACCTCGGTATGCTCCAGGTCCAAGGCGTCCTTGTCCACGGCGGCCTTGGCCTCTTTCACCTGGGCCCTGGCCGTTTCGATGCGGTTGCCGGCCAGGGCGATCTGGGTCTGGTCGGCGGCGTGTTTTTTTCGGGCCACATCCAGGGCGGCCTGGGCCGTGCGGGCGGCGGTGTCCGCGTTGTCCTTGGCCTCCTGGGCCACGACGCGCTGGGCGATCAGGGTGGCGTAGCGCTTCTGCTCCTTGGCCGTGTTCTCGGCCGTGGCCAACTCCGACGCCACTTGGGCCCGGCTGGTTTCAGCCGTGGCCCGGGCGGCCTCCTGCTGGGTCATGGCCTCGTTCAGGTTGCGCTTGGCCGTGGCCAGGGCCGCCTGGGCCTGGTCGAGGCGGACCTGGTAGTCGGCCGGGTCGATGCGGACCAGGACGTCGCCGCGCCTGACCTTCTGGTTGTCGTCCACGAGCACGGCCTTTACCCGGCCCGGCACCTGGGCCGAGACGGCGGTGACGTGGCCGGCGATGAAGGCGTCGTCCGTGGACTCGAATTGCCGGTCGTGGAGCCAGTAGACCACGGCCCCGATGCTCAGGACGGCGGCCAGCAGCCAGACCCAGGGCCTGCGCCACAGGGGCCGCCGCTTCCGGGGCGGCGCGGCTTCGGGCGGCGGCGGGACGGCCGTGGAGGCCGCTTCAGACGCGGCGTCGGCGGCCGGCCTGGCCTCCGGGGCGGCGTCCTGGAGGGTCGGTGGGGCGGCTGGCGGGGTGTCAGGCATGCGGTGCTTCACTCCGGTCCGTGGTTGGTCCCCTGGGAAGGACGAGGCCGATGCGGCCCTTCCCAGTCTTCGGGCAGCCGAAGAGAAGCAGTCTACATGCGAATTGGTTTTTCTTGTCAAGCAGGGGACGGCCGGGAACCCTTTTCACGGGGATCGTCGGCCGGGCCTGCGGCGGGGAAGGGGAGAGGGGGGGTCAGGTCCGGCGCAGGAAATTCCACCAGTTGCGGAATTCGAAAAACCGTTCGGCTTCCTCGACGGTCTGGCACTTGACGTGGAGCACGCCGTCCATTGCGTCGAACTCGGCGTCGGAGAAAAAAAGATCTTCCTCGCGCAGCACGGCCTCCCGGCCTTCCGGCCCCTCGGCCTTGTACAGCTTCTGGCGAAGCGCCTCGTCTTCCCCGATCCGCTCGAAAAGCCGCCGCACATTGTCCAGCGTCATGTTCCCTCCGTTTGCCCATTGCCAACTGTTCCCTGAGGCCAGCCTCGCGGCGTTGCCGGAGCAATGGAATTTCATTCAAACGCGTATCGCGTTGCGCCGTTGGAATTCGAGAAAAACAGGGCGGCGCTTCTTCTCCCCTGGAAGGTCCCAGGAGAGGAACGCCCGTGGAAAAGTTACCACGTGTCCGGCTTGGTGACCACCCTTCCGTCCGGCAGGGGCAGAGGGTTGGGGAACTGGGCCTTTCGCAAGTGTTGCGGCCGGATTGTCCGGATAAATTTCGCCACAGCGGCCATCTGGGGAGACAACGGCGGAGGCGGGCACAGGATTCCGACAGGCTTGCCGAGTTCCTGGGTCACGATGCGGATGGGCTCGACCAGGTCTGTGTCTTTCGAGATGACGACCGCCACATCGTAGGCACCGCGCCAGCCGTCATGAATGAGATGGCTCGCCAGATTTACGTCCGAGCCTTTTTCCTCGAAATTCATGACCTCGACGAAACGAGGCCCGTCTGCGGGCGGATGGACCAGGGGCCTCCGTTTGGGCGAGGCAAGGAAGCTGCCATAACAGATGGACAGGCAGGGGATGCTCTGGAGGGCGTCGAGATAGAGCTGCTGCCTGCGGGGCTGGTCCGGATCGACATGCCCCGAGACGCGGGCGGTGTAGTAGCGGATGGTGGTGACAACGTTGGCGGGGCTTAGAAGCTGCGTGACCAAGGCAAGAGGGTCGAGCCACTTGAAGGGCGTCCCTCGAAGCGCACGGTAATAGAAGTTGAATCCATCGATGTAGACCGAGGTGCGCACGCATGCCCCCAGAAAAAGCAAGGGCTGCCCAGGAGTCCCCGGAACAGCCCTTGAGCCGGCAGCACGCTGCCGGCGGGTATGCTCGGGAAAGAAATAAGGTCTGCCGCAACCTATGTCAACGACGGGCCAAAGACAAGAACGCCTCCGCGATGGGCAACACCCCACCCCCCTTGAGAGTTTTTGGGAAGGGAGGGGCGCGGGGAAGGAAACCCTTTTTTCAAAAAGGGTTACCCTCCCCGCATTCCTTTCTTACGGCATCATGGGCGCAAGCCTAAGCCCCGTGTCCACGGGCAGGCCGGACATCAGGTTGGCGCAGGCCACGGCCTGGCCGGACGCGCCCCGGCACAGGTTGTCGATGGCGGAAACGACAATGAGCCGGCCGGTGCGCGGGTCGACCACCAGGCCCAAGTCGCAGAACATGGTGCCGCGCACGAACCGGGTCTCCGGGAGCTTGCCGAGCGGCAGGACCCGGACCCAGGGGGCGCAGGCGTAGTACTTGGCGTACAGGGCGTGGACCTCTTCCACCGGGACCTCGCGGGCCAGCCGGGTGTAGACGGTGGAGAGGATGCCCCGGTCGATGGGGAGCAGGTGCGGATTGAACGAAACGGTGATGTCCGCGCCGCCGAGCTTGGACAGTTCCTGCTCGATCTCCGGGGTGTGGCGGTGCTTGCCCAGGTTGTAGGCCCGGAAGGTGTCGTGGACCTCGCAGAAAAGCGTGCCCACGGCGGCCTTGCGTCCGGCCCCGGAGGCTCCGGACTTGCTGTCGGCCACGATGCCGTCGGTCTCGATCAGGCCGGCGGCCAGGGCCGGGGCCAGGCCGAGGATGACGGAGGTGGGGTAGCAGCCGGGGTTGGCCGTCAGCGTGGCGGTCTTGAGGCGCTCGGCGTAGAGTTCCGGCAGGCCGTAGACCGCCTGGGGCAAGAGGGCCGGGTGGCGGTGGGCCAGGCCGTACCAGGCGGCGTAGACCCCGGCGTCGGCCAGGCGGAAGTCGGCGGACAGGTCGACCACGGAAAGTCCGGCGGCCAGGAGCTCGGCGGCGTAGTCCATGGCCGCGCCGTGGGGCACGGCCAGAAAGACCAGGCGGCAGGCCTCGGCCAGGTCGGCGGCGTCCGGCGCGGTCACGGTCAGGCCGCCGAGGGGAAATCCCTGGAGAAAGGGGTACAGGTCGGACAGGGATTTGCCGGCCTCGGCCCGGGAGGTGGCCCGCACGAGGCGCAGGCCCGGATGGACGGCCAGGAGCCGGGCCAGCTCCATGCCGGTATACCCGGTCACGCCGACCAGGCCGACGGGGATGGTTTCCATGTGTCGCTCCGCGCGTTACTGTTTCTTGACGTAGGCCAGCCGCAGCTCGCACAGGAGAGATTCAAGCACTTCCCGTTCTTCCGGGGCGAGGTTGCCGCGCGTCTTGCAGTCGAGCATGGCCAGGATGTCGATGGTGTGCTTGGCCTGGGGCAGGTTTTGCATGTAGGTTCCGGACTCCGGGTCCGGGGCTTCGCCCATCAGCACCATGGCCGACTGGGCAAGCGACAGGATGAAGGTGATGAACGAAACCGGCGGAAAGCAGGGTTCCTGGCCCGGCCGGGACTCCTTGCAGGTCCCGGCGTGCGCGCCGCCTTCCCCGGTTGCTTTGAAAGCAGCATCGGTTCCCATGGAACGTTTTCCTCCTTACAACAGGCCCTTGGGCCTTGTCCTCTATGCGCGTGCCCATTAGATAGGGATGTGTCGCGAAACGGCAACCAGTCGGGATGCAGATTATCCCAAACCCGTCCGTCCTGCATCCGCTTTTTCCCGGCCCGGCCCGGGCGGGCGGGCGTCGGACCGGCCTGGAGGCAACCATGCACACGAAAATCGTGGCCACCCTCGGCCCCGCCTCGCTCCAGCCAGAAACCATGCGGAACATGGTGCGCCACGGCGTCCGCATCTTCCGGCTCAATTTCTCCCACGCCGATGCCGCCTATTTCGAGCCCGTGGTCAAGACGATCCGGTCCCTGGAAAGCGAGTTCGGCATCCCGCTGACCGCCATGGCCGACCTGTGCGGCCCCAAGACCCGCATCGGCGAGGTGGCCGAGTCGCCGCGCACCGTGGGCAAGGGCGAATACCTGCTCTTGGGCCTGCCCGACGAGCGGCCGGACCCGGCCCGGGACGAGCGGGTCTTCGTGTCGCTCGACATGCCGGAACTCCTGGCCGGGCTGCGGGTCGGCATGTCCGTCAACTTGAGCGACGGTCTGCTCCAGTTCCACGTGACCCGGGAGCTCAAGGCCGACCGGCTCTACGAGATCGAGGCGCAAAACGCCGGACTTTTGTCGTCGAACAAAGGCATCGCCTTTCCGGGCAAGCACCACCCCCTGCCGGCCCTGACCGCCAAGGACGTCAAGGACCTGCACGAGGGCATCGACGTGGGCGTGGACGCGGTGGCCATCTCGTTCGTGCAAAACGCCGGCGACGTGGCCATGACCAAGGAAGAGATCAAAAAGCACGGCGTGTGGATACCGGTGGTGTCCAAGCTCGAACGGCAAAACGCCGTGGACAACCTGGACGAGATTTTAAAGCTCACGGACGCGGTCATGGTCGCCCGGGGCGACCTGGGCCTGGAATGCCCCCTGCCGGAGCTGCCGATCATCCAGAAAAAGATCATCCGGGCTTGCCGCCACGCCCAGCGGCCGGTGATCGTGGCCACCCAGATGCTCCTGTCCATGGTCAAAAACCCGATCCCGACCCGGGCCGAGACGACCGACGTGGCCAACGCCATCCTGGACGGGGCCGACTGCGTCATGCTGTCCGAGGAGACGGCCGTGGGCGACCATGTGGTGGACACGGTCAAGGTGATGCAGGAGATTTCGCAAAACGCCCTGGAGTACTACCTGGAGCGGATCCAGGCTCCGTACGCGCCCAAACGCGAGAAAAATCCCAACAAGTTCGTGGCCTACTCGGCCTGCCTGATCGCCGACAACCTGGAGGGCAAGGCGCTGGTGTGCCACACGGTCAGCGGCACCAACGCCCGGCTGACCTCCAGCCGCCGGCCGCGCCAGGACATCTACGCCCTGACTCCGGACCCGCGCGTCCTGCGGTTCCTGAACTTCGCCTGGGGCGTGAAGCCGCGCCTGATCGAGATGACCGGCGACGACCACATGGCCCGGGTCGAAGACTTCGTCACCGCCTGCCCGGACATCGCCCCGGGCGATCCGGTCGTCATCACCGCCGGCCGGCCGACCCCGGGCAACAACATGCCGGGCACGAACGAGATCAAGATCTACTATAAGTAGGAGAAAAGATTGGGGGAAACGCTTTTGAAAAGCGTTTTCCCCAAACCCCCTTCGAAACGGCGCGCCTGCGGCGAAAGGCAACAGCCGGTCAGCAGGGAAGGGAATGGCCTCGGGATTCGAGGTCCGAAAGGATGGCCGCGACAATGGCCTCGGGCGAGGCGGCCACGTCAAAGACCCTGGCTCCAGACGGCCTCTCGGCCAGGGACAGTTGCGAGTCCAGCAGGGGGGCCGGAAAGAAATGGCCGGCCCGCGAGGCGATGCGGCCCGCCAGCAGGCCGGCGTCGCCCTCCAGCCAGACCAGATACGGGTTGCGGACGTCCTTCAAGAGAAACGACCGGTACGTTTCCGTCAGCGCGGAGCAGGCCAGAATGAGATGTTCGCCGCGCCGGCAGGCCGCCGCGAGCACTCCGTGCAAGGTTTCCAGCCACTGTCGCCGGTCCGCGTCCGTCAGCGGCAGGCCGGCGGCCATTTTCGTTTTTGACGCCGCGGCGTGGTAGTCGTCGGCGTCAAGGAACGTCCAGCCGGTCCGCGCGGCCAGGAGCCTGCCCACGGTCGTTTTGCCGCTGCCGGCAACCCCGGCGATGACGATGATCATGGCTGTCTCCGGGCGATTCTTTGTCGCCGCGAGGTCATTCCCGTGGCCCACCCTTGTCGGCGCAGTCTCCGGAAGGGGCGCGCGGCACAGGTGCGGCGGCCCCTTTCTTTCCCCGGAAAAAGGCCAGGATCACGCCCAGGCACGAGAACACGGCAAAGGCCGCCAGTCCCACCCGCATGCTGGTCAGAAACGGGGCCAGGGTGGCAGGGGTGATGGCGGCATCGCCCATCAAAAGCGAGAAGACAAGCGTCACCGTGGTCATGGACACGGCCATGCCAAGGGTGCGCATGGACGCGATCATGCCCGAGGCCAGGCCGAACTGGCGCTTTTGCACGCTGGCCATGATGGCCGTGGAATTGGGCGTGATGAAGACGCCAAACCCCGTGCCGATCACGACCAGCTCCAGGCCCAGCAGCCAGATCGGCGTCTGTTCGTGCAGGGTGGCGGCCGCGGCCAAAAGGCCGATGGAACTGACGCACATGCCGATGGTGGCCAGGGTGGCCGGCCGGTGGCGTTCGGTCAGCCGGCCGGCAATGGGCGAGGCGACCAGCTGGGCCACGGGCTGGAACAGGAGCAAGAACCCGGCCAGGCGCGGGGGCAGGCCCTTGGCGTACTGGAGGTAGAGGCTCATCATGAAGGTGATGCCGAAGGTGGCGGCGTAGTTGCCGAGGGCCGCCAGGCAGCTCAGGGTGAAAAACCGGTTCCGGGTCAAGAGGTTGATGTCCAAAAGCGCGCTTTTGGTCCGGGCCTGGAGCCGCAGGAACACGGCCAGGCCGAGGAGGCCGCCGGCGATCATGGCCGGCCCCAGGGGCAGTTCCCGGGCATGGGCCGCGCCGAGCATAAAAAGGGCCACGCTAACCGCGTAAAAGGCCCCGCCGCGCCAATCCATGCGCTCGCCGCAGACGTTTCGCGGCGCGTCCCGCATGCCAAGCAGGCACATGGCCGTGGCGGCCAGGCCCAGGGGCACGGACATGAGGAACACGAAGCGCCAGCCGAAGTGGCCGGTGACGTAGCCGCCGATGACCGGCCCGAGCGACAGACCGGCGTAGGTGCAGGCCGAGACCAGGCCGATTTTCCGGCCCCGCAGTTCCGGCGGATAGGCGGCGGCCACCAGGGCCAGGGACCCGGACAGGACCATGCAGGCCCCGAGCCCCTGGAAGAACCGCTGGACCATGATCATTTCCACGGACCGGGTGAACCCCAGCGAGCAGGTCAGGCCGGTAAAGACGGCCAGGCCGGGCAGGAGGACCCGGCGCTGGCCCACGATGTCGCCCAGGCGGCCGAAGGCCAGCATGCCCATGGCCAGGGACACGACATAGAGCTGTTCGATGAGCCCGAGCTGCATGGCCGTGGCGTGCAGGTCGCGCCCCAGCGACGGCAGGGCCACGCCCACGGCGGTCAGCATGAAGGGGGCCATGAACTGGGCGATGCAGACGGTGGCGAGCACCATGGCCGGGGAGCCGGCGGTTGGGCGGGGCATGGAAGGGTCCTCTTCAAAGACGGTTTTCGCCCGGTGTTGTGTTCCCTCGCGGCCGGGGCGTCAAGGCGGCGGTCGCGGCCGTCGGCCATTGTAGCCCGCCCCTTGCCAGAAGTCTCGCCGGTGGATACCTTTTCCAGCACGATGCGGTTTCGTCTGCCTGGAGGCTGCCTGTGGAACGGATCATCGAAACGGACCTGGAAAAGCTCAAGACCGACATGCTGACGGCCTTCCACATGGCCCAGGCGGCCGTGGAAAAGTCCCTGGGCACGGTGTTCGACCGGGACCCGGAGATGGCCCAGGCCGTCATCGACGGCGACGCGGACATCGACGCCCTGGAATGCGCCCTGGATTCCGAAACCCTCCGCCTTCTGGCCCTGCACCAGCCAGTGGCCCGGGACCTGCGCTACATCCTCGGCTGCATGCGGGCCGTGGGCGACATCGAGCGCATCGGCGACCAGGCCGTGGGCATTGCCGAACGGGGCCTGCTGCTCATCGACCGCCAACCCATGGCTCCGCCGGAGCGGCTGGTGGAACTGGCCGACCACACCCGGGACTACATGGCCAGGACGGCCGAATGCTTCGCCAGGCTGGACCTGGACCTGGCCCGGCGGCTGTGCGAGGAGTCGGGCGAAATCCTGGACCTCAACATGGCCGTCCTCCAGGAGATGACCGAATACATGCGCGACGAGGCCCGGCCCGTGGAGCGGGCCGTGCAGATCTGCTTCATCGCCCACGGCCTCAAGCGGGTCTGCGACCAGTGCGCCAACATCGCCGAATCGGTGGTCTTTATTCGCGAAGGGGCCTGCAGCCGCCACCGGTGCGATTGAGAAAAATCCTCCCCAGCCGGGGGGATTCATTCCCCCCGGCCCCCCTCGATCGGTTCCCAGACATCAGTTCCAGCCAAGGGCCAGGCCGGCGGCGCACCACCAGAGCGTGGCCGCGAAGAGCCGGAAAATCCATTGCATCCGTCGCGGCGAGGCCAGGGTCCGGGTCAGCCAGGCTCCGAAGCAGGCGTAGGCCATCATGCCGCCGAAGGCGAGCAAGGCGATGGGCGCGGCGAGCAGGGCCAGGGTGGCGGCCTCGGGCCGGCCGGCCGCGGCAAAGGGGGGCAGCATGGCCGCCAGAAAGCCCCAGGCCTTGGGGTTGGTGAAGGCCACCAAGGCTCCCTGGCCGAACAGGGCGGCCCGGGAGGCCGGGACCGGGGGCGCGCTTCCGTCCGCGCCAGCCGGCGCGGGCCGGCCGGACGCCATCCAGAGCTTGAGGCCCAGCCAGCCGAGGTAGGCCGCGCCGCACAGGCCCGCGCCGCGCAGGAGTCCGGGGTGGCCGGCCAGGAGCGACAGCCCGGACAGGGCCACCGCCACCTGGACGACGGACGAGCAGACATTGCCGCAGGCGACCACGGCCACGGGCCGGGGACCGAAACGCAGGCCCAGGGTCAGGGCCTGGAGCATGGCCGGGCCGGGGGTCAGCATGCCGGCGGCCAGGGCTGCCAGGTAGAGAAGGTAGGTTTGGAGGTGCCTGGCGGTGTTCCCCGAGAGGGAGTCGCGACGGATGAGCCCGTCCGACGATCCGGGAGATGGCCCCGAACCGGAGTGACGGATGGACGTCCGTCTGACGCGAAGCCCTGTAAAGGTTTTGGGAAGGGGTCCGGGGGAACCCATTTTTCAAAAAGGGTT
>CAZIJE010000080.1:15447-17473 GCA_964539435.1 uncultured Desulfovibrio sp. | reverse complement strand
TCCCGTCCTGAAAAACAACCGGGCGGTCCTGCCTCGCAGGACCGCCCGGTTGTTTTTCAAGTCGAGGGGGTCCGGGGGGAATCATTCCCCCCGGCCGCCGGAGGCCTCTCCTAGAACTTGTACGTCAGGCCCAACGCCACCTTCCAGGTATCGCCGTCCCGGGACTTGTTGACCAGGCGGCTGCCCCAGACGCTTTTCTGGAATTCGCCGTGGGCCCAGCCGGTTTCGAGGCGGGCGGCCAGGTTCTCGTAGAGCATGTATTGGCTGTCAAAATTGACGCCCAGGGCGTGTTCGTTCCAGGTCAGGTCGCGGCCCATGGTGAAGTAGGGGTTGGACCCGAGGGCATAGTTGAGGGACCGGATGGCCCGGGGCGAGTTGTTGCCCTTGAGGTAGGTGAAGGTCAGGCGCTGGGACAGCTTTTCGACCAGCGTGATGTTGTTCAGCGACGCGCCAAGGCCCATGGCGCCGACCGGGTCCATGCCCATGTTGGAGTTGCGGGCAAAGACCTGGCTGTCGTCAAACAGGAACGAGCCGCCCGGGCCCCAGTTGGGCCGGGTGTGGGGCATGCGCTCGGAACCGTTGGCCGTGGACCCGTCCTCGCCCGTGGACCACCAGCCGAAGACCTGGGGCGTGAGGACGTCCCAGCCGGTGTATTCCGCGCCGAGGTCCACGAACCAGCCCTGGCGGCGGCTCTTCTCGCGGTCGGACAGGGCCCCGCCGCCGTTGATGACGTCGGCGTAGAACTTGACGGGATCGAGGGCCGAGACCTCGAACGCGCCGCCGACCCAGTAGTAGGGGTTCTGGTTGTTTTTCCAGCCGGTGGTTCCGACCAGGGTGCCGGCGGACAGCAGGTCCTCGGCGTAGGAGGCCTCGGCAAAGGACGAGGCGTAGGCGGTGTAGTAGCCGGCCTTGTCTCCGGCCACGGCCACGGCGGCCCAGGGCGTGGCCTTGAGTCCCTGGACCGTGACGGGCAGGGTCAGGAAGTAGAGGTCCAGCTCGTCGGCCACCTGGGTGGTGGTGGGGTCAAAGGTCCGGTTGGTGTCGATCAGGCGCGAGAAGCCGGCGACCATGTCCAGGTGGCCTTCGATCAGCGGCGCCTTGACGATCAGGGCGGCGGCCCAGTCGGTGAAGACGATGCTGTCGTTGAAAAGCGCGCTCTGGGGAAGGGCCATGGGCTGCAGGCCGGCGTTTATTTCCACGTCCGTGCCCGGGTATTTGAACTGGAGGTAGGCCTGGTAGACCTGGATGGCCACCTCCGGGTTGGCGGCGGTGTAGGTGCCGTTGCCCCAGGTGTTGTCCACCTTGGTGGCGAGGCGGAACTTCAGGTTTTCGTTGGCCACGAAATCGGTGCGCACGCGGATGCGCTGCCAGATTTCGAAGGTGTCCTCGGTCTTGGTGCCGGCGCTCTTCCAGGTCGGCCCGTTGGACGTCCAGCTCGGATCGTTCCAGCCCGTGAAGTTGTGGCCCGAGAAATAGACGCCGTAGACGCGGGAGTCGCCGGTGATCTTCACTTCCGTGGCGGCCCGGGCCAGGCCGGTCGCGGCCGCCAGGAACACGGCCAAAAGGACCGGCACTGCGAAACGTTTCATAACTCCTTCCTTGCGTTGCAGGTTCAAGGGCAGCTGGATCGCCCGGAAACGGCGGGGCCGTGGCCTCGGGCGGGGTGGCGCGTTGGCGACGCCGACGGCGCGGCCGGCGCGGGGCAACAAGCGGCCGACGCGGTCCCGGCGCGCGACGGACCGGCGTCAAGGCCGGGACCGTCGACGGGATACCGTTGTTATTGCAACCACTTGTCGCACGCTTTGCGCGAAGGCCCGTGGATAAGGAAAACCGGGCTTCAAGTAAAGGCCGTCGGGACGTGGCCTCGGGGGACGGCTTTCGGCGGCGGTTCCATCGGGCCGGACGTCGGTCGGGACCAAGCCGAACGATCGCGACGGCCGTTTCGCGGCCGTCAGGGAAGGCCGAATTTCATGCGGAATGGGGCCAGGGGAGGCGGGGGAAGGGGGGCCGGGGGGCGGGGTGGGGG
>CAZIJE010000080.1:7990-15437 GCA_964539435.1 uncultured Desulfovibrio sp. | reverse complement strand
CCCCCCCCCGCCGTCGCCGGCGGTCGTGGGGGGGGCGGGGGGGGGGGCCTTTTTTTGGGGCTGTGGGGGGGGGGGGGGGGGGGGGCGGGGGGGCCCGGGCGCCGGCTTGGGGGCCGGCTCCCGGAGCGGAACAAAAGGGACTAGACGTCGATGCCGGCGGCGGCCACGGCGGCCATGCCGCCCTCCACGCTGACCACCTGCTCGAAGCCCATGTGGGCCAGGGTGATGAGCGCCTCGTAGGAGCGGGCGCCGGTGTTGCACATGAGCACGATCCGCTTGTCGCGGGGGACTTCGTTCAGGCGGCCGCGCAGCTGGCCCTGGGGGATGTTGTGCCAGCGGCCCGGGTGCTTGGCCGTAAGCGGTCCGCCCTGGGCCTCCTCGCGGCAGTCGATGATGTAGGCGTCGCCCAGGTCGTCCTGGCTCCACAGCTTGCCGAACGCGGTCACGTCCATGCCCTTGTTCTTGCCGGCCAGGATGTTGTCGGCCACGTTGGCCACGGTGTTCAGGATGTCCATGGCCGCGGCAAAGGGCGGGGAGTAGGCCACTTCGACGTTGGAGACGTCGGCCACGGTGGGGATGTTCGGCAGCATGGCGGCCACGGTGTTGACCTTGCCGACCACGGCGTCGCCGTTGACGCCCAGGCCCTGGAGTCCGAGCACCCGGCCGGTGCCGCGCTCGGCCACCAGCTCCAGGGACATGAGCCCGTGCTCCGGATAGAAATGGGCCCGGTCCACGGCCGTGATGTGGGTGGACACGGCGTCGAAGCCGCTTTTCTTGGCCGCGGCCAGGGTCAGGCCGGTGCCGGCCACGCCCAGGTCGAAGAGCTTGACGCACCAGGAGCCGACCACGCCGGGGAACTTCGACTGGCCGCCGGCCAAGTTGTCGCCGATGACCCGGCCCTGGCGGTTGGCCATGGACCCGAGCGGCAGGAACATGGGCTGGCCCGTGATCAGGTTTTTCACCACCACGCAGTCGCCGCCGGCGTAGATGTCCGGGTCCGAGGTCCGCAGGTATTCGTCCACCACGATGCCGCCGCGCGGGGAGACTTCCAGGCCCGCCGCCTTGGCCAGTTCGTCGTTGGGCACGACGCCCACGGACACGATGACCAGGTCGGCCTCGATCTCGCCCTTATCCGTGATCACCCGTTCGGCCTTGCCGTCGCCCTCGATCCGGGACACCTGCTCGGCCAGGCGGAAGGTCACGCCCTTTTCCTCCATGTGCTTGCGGGCCATGCCGGACAGGGCCGGGCCGGTCACGCCGGGGAGGATCTGGTCGAAGAGCTCGATGACCGTGACGTCCAGGCCCCACATGTCGGCAAAGGCCACGGCCATTTCCAGGCCGATGAAGCCGGAGCCGATGATGGCCACGGACCCGACCGAGCCGCCGGCCACGGCCGCCTTGATGGATTCGGCCGCTTCCAGGCTGTTGACCGCATGGACGCCCGGCAGGTCGAGGCCCGGGATGGACAGGCGGCGGGGCGTGCTGCCCGTGGCCATGACCAGCTTGCCGTAGGCGAGGGTCTCTTCGCGGCCGGTGGGGATGTGGCGGGTGGTCACGGTCCGGGCCTGGCGGTCGATGGACAGGACCTCGGTCTCGGGCCGGGCCTCCACGTCCTTCACGTCGTGGAAGAACTCGGGCGACCGCACCATGTGGAAGGCCGTGGACTGCAGGGCCGAAACCTCGCTGACCTCGCCGGAAACATAGTAGGGGATGCCGCAGCCTCCGTAGGAGATGCGCGAGCCTCGGTCGAGCATGATGACCTTGCTGTCCGGGGAAAGCCGCTTGAAACGGCAGGCGGCCTTGGGGCCCAGGGCCACGGCTCCGATGATGACGACCTGTTCTGGCATGGTGTGTCCTTGCGTTTCGTATGGTTGTCGGTTGCGGGGCGCGGTCGGCCCGGTGTCCGGCGACGGCGTTGCCTACCAGGAAACTCGGAAATAAGTTCTATGAAACCCGACCCTTGCGTGGAGGCGTCGGGAAACGTGGCTAAAGTAGTCCAAAGCCCGTCCATGTCAATGGGGGCGCTTGCCGGAGCCGGGTGGGGACGGTAACGAGGGGGGCGGCAAGGAGGGCTTTGTGGAACCAGACGGCAAGGCAACGCTTTTCATCGTGGCCACCCCCCTGGGGAACGCCGCGGACCTGTCGCCGCGCGCGGCCGGGGTCCTGGCCGGGGCCGGCGCGGTCCTGGCCGAGGACACCCGCCGCACCGGGCTTTTGCTCAAGACCCTCGGCATCGCGGCCCGGCGGCTCGTCAGTTTTCACGAGCACAACGAGGAGGCCCGGCTGCCCCAGGTCCTCGGCTGGCTGGCCTCGGGCGCGGACGTGGCCCTGGTCTCCGACGCCGGCACGCCGCTGCTGGCCGATCCGGGTTACCGGCTGGTCCGGGCGGCCCGGGAGGCCGGGTACGCGGTTTCGCCCGTGCCCGGGCCGTCGGCCGTGCTGGCCGCGCTCTCGGCCGCCGGGGTCGCGCCGTATCCGTTCTCCTTTCTCGGATTCCCGCCGCGCGGCGCGGCCGACGCCGGAGAGCTCTTCGCCCGGTTCGGCGCGACCGGGGCGACGCTGGTTTTTTTCGAGCGCAAAAACAGGCTCGGCCAGACCCTGGCCGCGGCCCTGGCGGCGCTCGGCGACCGGGAGTGCGTCATCTGCCGGGAGCTGACCAAGACCTTTGAGGAGTTTTTGCCGGGCCGGCTGTCGGATTTCGCGGGCCGCGACCTGGAGTTGTTGGGCGAGGTGACCGTGGTGGTCGGGCCGGGCCAGGCGGCCAAGGCGTCCGAGGCCACGGCCCGGGCCGTGGCCGCCGAGGAGGCGGCGGCCGGGGGCAAGCCCCGGGAGGTGGCCAGGCGGGCGGCGGCCAGGCTTTCGGGATGGACCGTCAAGGAGGTTTATGCCATGCTGCCTGTTCGGGAAAACCACTGACCTCAAAAGGGAAAAAACCCGCATGGTCGCAGGTCCGGACGTTCCCAGGGAAGCCTCCTGCCTATTGGACGCCGAGGACCGGGAATACCTCGTCGGTGTGGTCGGCGGCGGCCCGGGCTTCGACACCATTCTCGAAATCGTGGCCGGCGAGGAGTTCCGGGAGTTCCTGCCGCCCATGCGCCTGGCCGGGGTGGCCGGGCTGCCCGTCGGCGATCTCCGGCGGGAAGGGCCGCTGTTGCGCGGCGTGCCGCTGTATGCCTCCTACCATGAACTGTTCGCCCGCCACCCGGACATCAACCTGGTGGTGTCCCTGCAAAGCGGACTCTGCTCCAAGACCATGGCCGGGGCCATGCCGGCCGGGGCGTCGCTGATCGACAGCACGGCCTCCTTTCTCCTGTGCGCCCTGTCCCACGCCGTGTCCGTGGGCACCCACTGCCGGATGCGGCTGGACCACCAGAAGCTTCTGCTCGAAGCCATCGTGGACGAGGTCCAGGAGGACATCGCCCTGGTCTCGGCCACGGGCAAGGTGGTGGACCTCAACCGCAACCTCCTGCGGCGTCTCGGAAAGACCAAGGAGGAGATGGTCGGCAGTTCCTGCCTGGACCTGCGCGGCGGCCCCACGGACCCGCCTTTTTGCAATCCCGACGATCCGGCCTGTCCGTTCCGCATGGCCCTGACCACGGGCCAGAAGGCCGAACGCCTGCACACCACCGTGGCCGACGACGGCCGGCTGCGCTACTACCGCACCTATTCCTATCCCATCCGCGACGCCTCGGGCCAGGTCGGCCATGTGGTGGTCTTTCGGCGCGACATCACGGACAGGACCCTGGGAGAAATCAGCGCCCGCCAGGCCGAACGGATCGAGACCGTGGGCCGGCTGTCCTCCTACCTGGCCCATGAGATCCGAAACCCGCTGTTCGCGGCCAGCGGCTTCGCCCGGCGCCTGTCGCTCATGGACGACCTGCCGGAAAAGGCCCGGGAAAAGGCCGGCATCGTGGTCGAGGAGCTGACCCGGATGGAGGCCCTGCTCAAGCAGTTCCTGGATTTCGCCCGCCCGGCCGGCGGCATGGTCGGCGTGGCCGACGTGTCCCGGGCCATGAGCGACGCCATGGAGACCACGCGCCGGGAGGCCGAGGAGCGGGGGGTGGGCCTGGCCGTGGCCCTTGCCCCGGGACTTGCCGCCGTGGCCTTTGATCCGGCCCTGCTCAAGCAGTGCCTGGTCAACCTGCTGCGAAACGCCGTGGCCGCCCTCAAGGGCGGCGGGCTGGTGACCGTTTCGGCCGACCTGCTCGAGGGACGGGTGCGGCTGCGGGTGACGGACAGCGGACGGGGGCTCAGCCGCGAGATCCTGGAGAACATGTTCAGCCCGTTCTACAAGGGCGGGGAGTGCGAATACGGCCTGGGGCTGGCCATGGTCAAAAAGGTGGTGGAGGACTTCGGCGGCGCGGTGGAGGCCGTGGCCCAGCCGGACGGGGGCTGCGCCCTGACGCTCTTGCTGCAGCCGGCCCTGGCCGGGGCGAAACCGGATCCGTTCGGGGCCACGGCCTGACACGGACCACAGGGGGGGATATGTCCGATCGATGCGACACCGGCGGCAGGCTGCTCGACCTGGAAAAGCTGCGGCTCCGGTTTGACGGGGACGACGAACTGCTCGGCGAAATCTTCACGGTCTTTCTCGAGGAGGCCCCGGAGCGCCGGGAGGGGATCCTCGCGGCCCTGGCCACCGGGGACCTGCCCAGGCTGACCCACCTGGCCCATTCCCTCAAGGGCGTGGCCGGCACCATCTTTGCCGAGCCCCTGCGTCAGGCCGCCTACGAGCTGGAGCTGGCCGCCCGGACCGGGGACCTGGACCGTTCGCGGCTCCTGTCCGACCCTGTCCTCAAGCTCCTCGCCCTGACCGCCTCCTGCCTTCCGTCCCGGCCCTGACCCGGGCCGGGCGTCCGGCCCGCGTCCTGGAAGGCCTGCCGGTCGCGCGCCGTTTCTCCTGTTTCATTTCGCTGATTTAATTGCTTTATCTTTCGCAGCGCCCGGGCCGATTACGATAACGTAATCGAGTGGGAAGTTTTCGTAACCGGCCGCGTCCGGGGCCGGGGCCTTTTCTCCTAACCATGTTCCCTTCCTGCCTTTTTACCGCTGGCACGCCCCTTGCTTTTCGGCCCCCTGCGAGCCGGCCGCACCCCGTGGTCAGAATTGGAAAAGTGTAAATGATCACGAATGGTTGGCTGGACGTCTCGCGCAAGGTCAAAAAGTACGACGCCGGATCGCCCGAAGGGCGCGGCCGGCCGCAAAAAGGGCGAGGGATCGCCCATACCAGGAGAAGGGGAGCTATGTTCCAGATCGAAGATGGTCTTGCCGGCGTGAAAAGCCTGCCCCGTGTCCGGGCCAAGGGCCGTTACCTGTTTGCCGGAGAGGACAAGTTCTTCATCAAGGGCGTCACCTACGGCCCGTTTCCGGAGAACTCCCGGGGCGAGCCCCTGCCCGAGGACGAGACCGTGGCCCGCGATTTCGAGCTCATGCGCCGGGCCGGCGTCAACGCCATCCGCGTGTACTACGTGCCCCCGCGCCGGTTCCTGGACATCGCCGCCCGCCACGGCATCCGCGTCATGGTCGGCATCCCCTGGCCCCAGCACCTGTGCTTCCTCGACCAGTGGGAAGTGAAGGAAGACATCAAAACCACGGTGCGCGAGGCCGTGGCCTCCCTGGCCGGCCACCCGGCCATCCTGGCCTGGCTGATCGGCAACGAGATCCCGAGCCACATCGTGCGCTGGCACGGCGCGGGCAAGGTGGAGAAGTTCCTGGCCAAGCTCGCGGCCATCGTGCGCGAGGAAGACCCGGAAGGCATGGTCACCTACGCCAACTACCCGTCCACCGAGTACCTGCGCCTGCCGTTTCTCGACTTCCTGTCGGTCAACGTCTACCTGCACGACCCCAAGGCCTTCCGGTCCTATGTCAAGCGGCTCCAGAACGTGGCCGGCGAACTGCCGCTCGTCCTGTCGGAATTCGGCATGGACTCGATCCGCAACACCGAGGAGCACGTGGCCGAGACCCTGTCCTGGCAGCTCTCCGCCGCCTTCGAGCTCGGCGTCTCCGGCACCATGGTCTTCGCCTGGACCGACGAGTGGTACACCGGCGGCCACCTGATCGAGGACTGGAAGTTCGGCATCGTGTCCGACGTGCGAAAGCCCAAGCCGGCGTATCAGGCCGTGGCCGACGTCTACCGCCAGAAGCTGCCCATGCTGCCGCAACATGCGCCCTTTATCTCGGTGGTGGTCTGCGCCTACAACGCCGACTCCACCATGGACGGGTGCCTCAAGTCCTTTTCCAAGGTGACCTACCCGAACTTCGAGGTCATCGTGGTGGACGACGGCTCCACCGACGCCACGGGCGAGATCTCCGACCGCCACGCCGCGGCCGCGCCCTACATCCACGTCATCCACCAGCCCAACCTGGGCCTGTCCGCCGCCCGCAACGTGGGCATGAACGCGGCCCGGGGCGAGATCGTGGCCTACACCGACTCGGACTGCTACGTGGACCCACACTGGCTCCACTACATGGCCTGGGCCTTCACGGACGAGCGGTTCGTGGCCGTGGGCGGCCCGAACCTGGCCCCGCCCGAGGACAACCGGACCGCGGCCTGCGTGGCCGTCTCCCCGGGCGCGCCGACCCACGTGCTCCTCACCGACGAGATCGCCGAGCACATCCCGGGCTGCAACATGGCCTACCGCAAGGAATACCTGGCCGCCATCGGCGGGTTCGACGCCACCTACCGGGCGGCCGGCGACGACGTGGACGTCTGCTGGCGGCTCCAGGACCAGGGGCACCTCATCGGTTTTTCCGCGGCCATGACCGTGTGGCACCACCGCCGCAACACCGTCTCGGCCTACTTGAAGCAGCAGAAGGGCTACGGCCGGGCCGAGGCCCTGCTTCTGCCCAAGCACAAGGACCGGTTCAACATGCTCGGCAACTCCCGCTGGGCCGGCCGGATCTACGGCGACATCTCGGGCGCGCTCCTGGCCGCCCGGCCCATCGTCTACCACGGGGCCTTCGGCATGGGGCTTTTCCAGACCCTGTACGAGCCCAAGGGCAGCCTGGCCGCCTACCTGCCCCTGTCCATGGAGTGGATGGTCCTGGCCGTGGCCGCCATGCTGGCGACGCCCGTAAGCTTTGTGGCCGGGGCCGTGGGCCTGCTCATGGCCGCCGCCACCCTGGCCTTCGTGGCCTACCGGGTCGGCAAGGCCCGGCTGCCGGAAAACCACGACTGCATGGCCGCCCGCCTGACCATCGCCGGCCTGACCCTGGCCCAGCCGGTCCTGCGCGGCTGGACCCGGTACAAGACCGTGTGCGGCCTCAGGCGCGCCGCCGGCCGCAACGCCTGCCCCCTGCCCCTGGCCGACACCGCCGCCTGCGACGAGGCCGCCCTGCCGCGCGTCGGCATCTTCCGCCGCCTGGCCGCCACCGGCGGCATCCTGGCCCACCGCCTCCAAGGCCGCTGAAAATCCTGCTTGCGACGCAAAGAAAACCCTTCCGCCTA
>CAZIJE010000080.1:0-7980 GCA_964539435.1 uncultured Desulfovibrio sp. | reverse complement strand
GCGGCATCCTGGCCCACCGCCTGTCCTTCCACCGGTTCTTCTGGAACAACAAGGGCCTGGAGCGCGACGAGCTGCTCGGCTCCATCATCGGCCTCATGCGGACCCTCGGCGTCTCCTACGCCCTGGACACCGGGTTTGCCGCCTCCTCGTCCACGCCGCCCTGGGACCTGGCGGTCCGGAGCGGCCGCCTGACCACCGCCCGGCTGCGCGTGACCGTGGAAAACCACGGCGGCGACAAGCGGTTCGTGCGCATGGCCGGCTCGGTCCTGCCCTCGGGCCTGTCCACCGCCGCCCTGGTCGCCTGCCTGGGCCTGGCCGCCGGCTTCGCCCTGGTCAAGCCGCTGGTCGCCCTGGCCGCCTGCGCCGCGGCCGTGGTCCTGGCCGGCTGGATGGGCTTCGGACTCTTCCGCGCCGCCTCCCTGGTGGCCACCATCACCCAGTACGTGATGGTCACCCGCCCCGGCTGCTCCATGACCGAGCCCAAGGAGGAGCGGGTGGCCCGGGTGGTCCGGCCCCAGAAGGCCGTGGAGGCCGAGGGGACCGAAGCGGTCGCCGACGCCGCACCGGAAATCGAAACCGCCGCCGCCTAGAAACCGTCGCCACAGCCGCCGCCCCCGTCCCGCGCCTTGGTTCGCGGCCGGGGGCGGCCGGCGTATCCCGGGGGGCGCCCCCGGGCCAGCCGTCCGGCGTGGATGGAAAATATCCCCGCCCGGTCGGGGAACCGGGGGCCATGACGCCATGACGCCCCCGGCGCAGCGCAGGGGGAGAGCCCCTGCCAAGGACAACCGCCATGAGCATGTTCCGCACGCTGCTTGGGTACTTGAAACCGTACAAGTACCTCTTTCTCTTCGGGCTCTTCCTGGTCGGCATGGCCAGCGCCATGGAGCTCCTCAAACCCTGGCCGCTCAAGCTCGCCGTGGACCAGATCATCGGCCAAAAGCCCCTGGAGGTCTTCGGCTGGACCCCGGACCTGGCGGTCTGGTCGCTCGGGACCAAGCTCGCCGCCGTGGTCGGCATGCTGGTCGGCGTCCACTTCCTGGTCGGGTTCGTGCAGCTGTGCAACAACTACCTGACCATCCGCATGGGCCAGGACATGGTCCAGGACCTGCGCTGCGACCTGTTCGACCACCTGCAGCGCCAGTCCCTGCTCTTCCACCAGAAGTGGCCCACCGGCGACCTGATCTACCGGATCATGGGCGACACCTACGCCGTGCAGACGCTCCTCATGAACGGCGTCTTCACCACCCTGACCAGCTCGGCGCTGCTGATCGGCATGCTGGTCGTCTGTCTGCAGATGGACGTGGAGCTGACGCTCTACGCCCTGTGCGTCATCCCGTTTCTCTTCCTGGCCATCTCCCGGGTGTCGCGCAAGATCGGCGACCTGACCACCGAGACCCACCTCAAGGAGTCCCAGGTCTACACCACGGTGGAGCGGATCTTTTCCTCCATCACCCTGGTCCAGGCCTTTGGCCGCGAGGAGGAGGAGCGCCGCAAGTTCGTGGCCGAGTCCAAGCACTCCTTCGACCGGAAGCTCTCGCTCTACGCCCTGCAGACCGTCTACGGCTGGCTGGTCTCGGGCATCACCGCCTCGGGCACGGCGCTCGTCCTCTACATCGGCGTGCGCCACGTCCTGGACGGCCAGCTCTCCACCGGCGAGCTCCTCGTGTTCATCGCCTACCTGGCCTCGCTCTACACGCCCTTGAACAGCTTAAGCGACACCGTGGCCGGCATTCGGGCGTCGCTGGCCCGGGCCCGGCGCGTCATGGACGTCCTGGCCGTGGACGAGGCCGTGCCCGAGCGGGAAAACGCCCCGGCCCTGGCCATTTCCAAGGGCGAGGTCCGGTTTTCGGACGTGAGCTTCGGCTACACGCCGGAAAAGATGGTCTTAAACGACGTGACCTTCACCTGTCCGGGCGGGGCCACCGTGGCCGTGGTCGGCCAGACCGGGGCCGGCAAGACCTCGCTCATCAGCCTGCTTTTGCGCTTTTACGATCCCCAAAAGGGGGCCATCGTCATCGACGGCCAGGACCTCCGCGACGTGTCGCTCAAAAGCCTGCGCCGCCACATCGCCATCGTGCTCCAGGAGACCCAGCTTTTTCCCATGACCGTGCACGACAACATCGCCTACGGGAAAAAGCAGGCCAGCCGCGAGGAAGTGGAGCGGGTGGCCAGGCTCGCCAACGCCCACGACTTCATCACCCAGCTGCCGGACGGCTACGACACCGTGCTCGGCGAGAAGGGGGCCAACCTGTCCGGCGGCCAGCGCCAGCGCCTGGCCATCGCCCGGGCCCTGCTCAAGGACGCGCCGCTTCTCATCCTCGACGAGCCGACCTCGGCGCTGGACGCCGAGACCGAGGCCCTGATCATGGAAGGCCTCGACCGGCTCATGCAAAACCGCACCACCTTCGTCATCGCCCACCGCCTGTCCATGATGCGCCGGGCCGACATGATCCTGGTGATCAAAAACCAGCGCATCCACGAGATGGGGTCCTACGACGAACTCATGGCCAAAAACGGCGAGTTCGCCCGACTCCACGCCATCCAGATGGGCAAGGGCCGTCCCGAAAAGCTTCCCCCCAGGCCGCTCGTGGCCTGACAACGGCCGCGCCAGCCGGGCCGGTTTCTGCCCCGGGGAAGCCGGCCCGCGCCCCGCTTCGCCGCGGTCAAGGCCTTGCGCCGTTGGCCGGGCTGTCTTACAGCCACCGGCGCGAGCGTCGGTTGCGCACATCCGAATCGGGAGAAGCGGCCTCCGGCGGCCGGGAGGGGATGATCCCCTCCCGGACCCTCCCCAACCGGGGCCGGCATACGAAAGGGCGGGCGGTTGCCCGGCATGGGTTGTGACATGAAAAAGCGGACCATCATCGTTTCCGGCCTGGCCGCCACCTATCCGCTGGGCGGCGTGGCCTGGGACTACATCCAGTACCTGCACGGCTTCTACCGCCTCGGCCACGACGTCTACTATCTGGAAGACACCGGCGGCTGGGCCTACGACCCGTTCAACGTCACGTTCGTTGACGATTTGACCTATCACACCAAGTATCTGGGCGATTTTTTGAAAAACCTGGACCCGGGCCTGGAGAAGCGGTTCTGCGTCATCGGCCCGGACGAGCGCCACTGGGGCATGGCGGCCGAGGACCTGGACGCGGTGGTCAGGCGGGCCGACGTCTTCTTCAATATCTCCACCACCTGCCAGCTGCGCGACAGCTACGCCAGGATTCCGGTCAAGGTGCTGATCGACTCCGACCCGCTCTACACCCAGTCGGGTTTTCCCGCCTATCTTGACGGCACGGCCACGGACGAGGAGAAGCGCAACATCGAGAACATGCGCCGCCACGACGTGTTTTTCTCCTTCGGCGAGAACGTGGGCCAGGACTTCTGCACCGTGCCCAAGGGGGTGGTGGACTGGATGCCGACCCGCCAGCCCATCGTCTTGGGCAGCTGGGCAAAGGCTCCGGCCCGGCCGGGCCGCGACGTCTTCACCACGGTCCTGTCCTGGCAGCCGGCCCAGAAGGGGCCGCTGGTCGGCGGGGTCCAGTACGGCGGCAAGAACATGGAATTCGAAAAGATGCTCGACCTGCCGCAAAAGACCGAGGCCACGCTGGAACTGGCCCTGGGCGGCGGCCGGCCGCCCCGGGAGCTGCTGGAGGAAAAGGGCTGGACCCTTCGCGACGGCTTTTCCATGTCCCAGACCCCCTGGGTCTACCGGGACTACATCTGGGACAGCTTCGCGGAATTCTCCACGGCCAAAAACGCCTACGTGGCCACCAAAAGCGGCTGGTTCTCCTGCCGCACGGCCTGCTACCTGGCCTCGGGCCGGCCGGCCGTGGTCCAGGACACCGGCTATTCCCGGTTCATGGACGTGGGCGAGGGCGTGCTGGCGTTTTCCGACGAGGCCGGGGCCCTGGCCGGCATCGAGGCGGTCATGGCCGACTGGGATCGCCACTCCAAGGCGGCCAAGGCCTTTGCGGCGAAGTATTTCGACGCCAACAACGTCCTGGCCAAGCTCCTGGCCGACGCGCTGCGGTAGACAAATGGGTGTCCGTTTTGTACGAATTGGCTGATTTGTACACGAAGCACAGCCTGTAGAGACAGGGAGGCTTTCATGGAAACACCCGAAACAAAATCGCTGCACATGAGCGCGGCGGCCGCACGGGAACACTTCGCGGAAGTGGTCAACCGCGCCGCCTACGGCAAGGAGCGGATCGTCCTGTCCCGGCGCGGCAAAGCCGTGGCTGCCGTGGTGCCCATGGACGATCTGCTCGTGCTTCTTGGCCTGGAAGAGCGGGCCGAGAAAGAGGCCATCGCCGAAGCCGAGGCCGAGGCGGCCCGGGAAGGAACCGTGCCCTGGGAGACGCTCAAGCGGGAATGCGGGCTGTAGCCGGGAACCATGGCCTACCGCATCGAACTGACTCCGGCGGCCGGGCGGGAGTTCAAACGCCTGCCCGACGCCGCCAGGCGGCGCATCGCCCCGCGTATCGACGCCCTGGCCGAGGAACCCCGTCCGGCCGGAGTTTTGCCCTTGACCGGCATGCACGGCTATTACCGGCTGCGGGTCGGCGATTTCAGGGTCATCTATAAAATCGAGGACGATCACCTGCTGGTGCTGGTGATCCGTATCGCCAACCGCCGCGAAGCGTACCGCTAACCCGCCCACGCCATGAAACGCATCCTCCGCCTGTTTTTTATCCTCGTGGCCCTGTCCCTGGCCTTTGCCGGCTGCGTCCAGGCCGCCGGCTTCGGCGTGGCCCGCGAGGCCGGCGTTGCCTGGCTGACCCTGCCCGGTGGGCCGCGCTTTTTCTCCATCGGCGCGGACACCGTCAACTGCGGCACCGAGCCCGTCCAGGCCGACGCCTATTCCTTCCAGGCCTGCTACGCCGACCGGGCCGCCTGGGCCGCGGACACCGAGGCCCGGCTGCGGGCCTGGGGGTTCAACACGCGCGGCGGCTGGTCCGATCCGACCACGGCCATGACCCTGCCCCTGGTCCCGGAGATCGACCTTGGCCGCAACAGCCGGCTCCACTGGTTCGACCCCTTCGCCCCGGACGCCCTGGAGAAGACCATCGCCAAGGCCCGGGAACTGACCGCGACCTACAAGGACAACCCGGCGGTCATCGGCTACTTCACGGACAACGAGGTGGGGTGGTGGAACGCGCCGCTTTTCCGCTGGTACCTCGGCAACGAGTGGGCCCTCTACACCAAGCAGTTCTTGTGGCGCATGATCTTCAACCATTACCAGGGGAAGTGGGACCGGCTCCTGGCCGATTTCGTGCCCGGCCCGGATGTGGCCTCCTTCGAGGACCTGAAAAGGGGCCGGGCCGAGCTGAGGCTCCGGCCCGGCGGCCAGGGCATCCGGCTCATCCAGAAATTCACCGCCGCCTGCGCCGGCCGCTATTACGAACTGGCCTACAAGGCCATCAAGGCCGCTGACCCCGGCCGGCTGGTCATGGGCGACCGGCTGCCGCTCTATTACAACCAGGACGCGGTCCTGGCCTCGCGCGGCTTTCTCGACGTCCTGTCCACCAACTACAACGTGGACACCCCGGACGGCTGGGTCGCGCCGTACTATTTCGAGGGCCTGGCCAAGCTCACGGACGCGCCGGTCCTGATTTCGGAATTTTTCTTCGCCGCCGACGAGAACCGCTCCGGCAACATCAACAACGGCCACCTGATGCACGTGAAGACCCAGGCCGAGCGGGCCGTGGGCGCGGCCGCGGCGGTCCGGAACTTCGCCGCCTTCCCCAACGTCGTCGGCATCCACTGGTTCCAGTACTACGACGAGCCGTCGGGCGGGCGCGGGGACGGCGAAAACTTCAACATGGGCCTTGTGGATATCCGCAACCAACCCTACGAGGGACTGGTGGAAGCCCTGACCCGCGCCAACGCCGCCGTGCCGGCCATCCATGCCGCAAGCGCCAAGGCCGTCCCGCCCCTGCCGCCGGTCGTGCCCGTGCGTCCGGCCGCCCGGCCGGTGGACGCGGCCGACGACTCCCTGGCCGACTGGCCGGACAAGGCCGGCACCCGCCTGCCCTGGTTCACGGTCCCGGCCCCCCATGTGCCCTTCGGCGATGTCCACGTCTCCTGGAGTCCGGACAGCCTCAACCTGTTTAACCTGGCCCAGAACTACGCGGACCTCTATCTCCTGGCCCACGAAGGCGGGTTTCCGGTCGCCGAGACCTACCAGCTCCGCCTGGAGGTGGATGCCGGGGCCGGTCCGCGCCGCTTCGCCGTCTGTCTCGTGCCGCGCCCCCACGCCAAGTATCCCGGCCGGTTCGAGCTCGGGCCCGAACTCTACGCCGTGGCCGACGACGGCCGCCTCGACCGCCTGGAGGCCGGAAACGTGGTCCAGGTCCTGGACAAGCCCCTGCCGCACATCGCGGTGGAGATGGCCCTGCCGGCCAGGCTCCTCGGCGTGGACCGGCTGTCTCCGGGCATGCCCCTTGCGCTCCGTCTCTCCGTCTCCACGTTCTATCGGGAAATGACCATGACCCTGGGCCGCGACGCCGCCAAGGCCGCGCCCGTGGCCATGGTCCTATCGGACAAGTAACACCAAGGAAGACGACACCATGGCAAACATCCTTGTGACCGGCGGCGCGGGCTACATCGGCTCCCACACCTGCAAGGCCCTGAGGGCGGCCGGACTGACCCCGGTCACCTACGACAACATGGTCTACGGCCACGACTGGGCCGTCAAATGGGGCCCGCTGGTGCGCGGCGACATCCTGCACCGGGGCACCCTCGACGAGGCCTTCGACGAGTTCAAGCCCGTGGCCGTGCTCCACTTCGCGGCCTTCGCCTATGTCGGCGAATCCGTGTCCGACCCCGAGAAATACTACCGCAACAACGTGGCCGGCTCCCTCTCGCTCCTGTCCGCCATGCGCAAGGCCGGCTGCAAACACATCGTCTTTTCCAGCACCTGCGCCACCTACGGCGCGCCCGAGCGGGTGCCCCTGACCGAGGACCACCCGACCAGGCCCCTGAGTCCCTACGGTACCACCAAGCTCATGATCGAGCAGATGCTCAAGGACTTCGAAGTCGCCTACGGCATCACCCACACGGCCCTGCGCTACTTCAACGCCGCCGGAGCCGATCCCGACGGGGAGATCGGCGAGGACCACAAGCCCGAAACCCATCTGATCCCCCTGGTCATCGCCGCCGGCCTCGGCCGCATTCCCCAGGTCGAAATCTACGGCACCGACTATCCCACCCCCGACGGCACGGCCGTGCGCGACTACATCCACGTCGCCGACCTGGCCGACGCCCACATCCTGGCCGTCAAGAAGCTGATCGACGGCGGGGCCAGCGCCACCTACAACCTCGGCACCGGCACGGGCAACTCCGTGCGCGAGGTCATCCGGGCCGTGGAAAAGGTCTCGGGCAAGCCCGTGCCCGTGGTCGAGGGACCCCGCCGGGCCGGCGACTCGCCCGGTCTCTACGCCGATTCCGGAGCCATCATCCGGGAACTCGGCTGGAAGCCCCGCTACATGGACATGGACGCCATCGTCGAAACCGCCTGGCGCTGGCACCAGTCGCACCTCCCCGGGAAAATGGTTTGCAATATCCGATAGTCCGGCTACATTGAAACCGGGAAAACCACCCCGGAGGGCGCATGGACTACGCAGCACTCGGCCTGGATTTTCACGCGATCCGCAACAGGAACGAAGAGCGCGTCATCAACCTCATGCCGGAAGTGTTGGCTGAGTTTCCCGATTTCGATTTCTGTCGGACCGACATCGAAGACATCTACGCCCTGACCCTCAACATGCTGCCGGCCCGCTACGCCCAGGCCGTCTCCCTCGTCATCGACGAACCCGTCACCGACGAGACCGTGCGGCTCATGCTGCGCGAAGCCATCCGCACCGTGCGGTCGCGACCGAATATTTAGGGAAGGCAAAGAAGGAAGATGCCTCCGGCGGCCGGGAGGGGGTCACCCCCTCCCGGACCCACCCGTCCTGTGAGCCGCGTTTGCCCGGCTGCAAAGCC
>CAZIJE010000079.1:14284-17488 GCA_964539435.1 uncultured Desulfovibrio sp. | reverse complement strand
TGTGGCGGGCGGTTTTGGCCTACGGCGTGGGCGCGGCCCTGGCCGTGGCCGGCGGCGTGTTCCAGGGCGTGCTGCGAAACCCCCTGGCCGACCCCTTCACCCTGGGGGTTTCGGGCGGCGCGGCCTTTGGCGCGGCCCTGTCCCTGACCCTCGGGCTGGCCGCCGCCACGGGCAAGGTCCTGGCCACCCCGGCCTGCGCCCTGCTCGGCGGCGGCGCGGCCCTTTTCGGCGTCCTGGCCCTGTCGCGCCTGTCCGGCGGCCTGCGCCGGGAGACGGTGGTGCTGTCTGGCATCATCACGGCCACCTTCCTCTCGGCCCTCCTGTCCCTGGTCAAGGCCCTGAACGAAGAGTCCGTGGCCGGCATCGTCTTCTGGATCATGGGCGGCCTGCAAGGCCGGGGAAAGCCCGAACTGGCGCTTTTCCTCCCCTGTTTCGCCGCCGGTCTGGTCCTCATCCGGCTCTACGTCCGGGAACTGGACATCCTGCTCCTGGGCGAGACCCAGGCCCGCCAGCTCGGCGTGCCGGCCGGCCGGGCCAGGCTGGCCCTGTTGGCCGGGGCGAGCCTGCTCACGGCCGGGGCCGTGGCCGTGTCCGGAGTGATCGGCTTTGTCGGGCTCATCGCCCCCCACGCCTGCCGCCGCCTGTCCGGGGCCGAGCACGGCCGGCTCCTGCCCCGAAGCGCCCTGGCCGGCGGGGCTCTCCTGGTGACCTCCGACGTCCTGGCCCGGGTGGTCCTGCCGGGCGGGGCCGAGCTGCCGGTCGGCGTGGTCACGGCCCTGCTCGGGGCCCCCTTTTTCTGTTTCCTGCTCCTGTCGCGCCGGGCCGGAGGCCGGCCGTGATCCGGCTGACCGGGCTGCGGGCCGGCTACCACGGCCGCGATGTCCTGCACGGCCTGGACCTGCGCATCGGCCGCGGCGAAATGGTGGGACTCCTCGGCCCCAACGGCGCGGGCAAGACCACCCTGCTTCTGGCCGCAACCGGCGCCCTGGCCCCCACCGGCGGCGCGGTGGCCCTCGGGGGCCGCGACATCGGCCGCCTGGGGTCCCGGGAGCGGGCGCGGCTGGTCGCGGCCGTGCCCCAGCGGGCCGAAAGCGCCGGCGAACTGTCGGTCCGGTCCCTGGTCCTCATGGGCCGCTATCCTTTTCTGACCCTCCTTGGCGGCTACGGTCCGGACGACCAGGCCGCCGCGGACGCGGCCATGGACGCGGTCGGCGTGGCCGGCCTGGAAAACCGCCTGCTCGGAGAGCTGTCCGGCGGCGAATTCCAGCGGGTCCTGGCCGCCCGGGCCCTGGCCCAGGCCGCCGACGTCCTGGTCCTGGACGAGGCCTCGGCCAGCCTGGACATGGCCCGCAAGATGGAGCTCTACGCCCTGCTGGCCGCGCGCAACGCGGCCGGGACGACCATCGTGGCCGCCCTGCATGACCTCAACCTGGCGGCGCTTTTCTGCCCCAGGCTGGTTTTTCTCAAAAACGGACGCATCGAGGCCGACGGCCCCGTGGCCGAGGTCTTTACCGCACACACCCTGTCGAGGATCTATGAAACCGACATCACCGTCATCGCCCACCCCAAAACCGGCACGCCCCAGGCCCTGGCCGTTCCTGCTCCTTGCGGCCCTGCTGCTGGCCGCGCCGGCCAGAGCCGAGGTCACGGCCACGGATGACCTGGGCCGGCGGATCGTTCTGCCCGCTCCGGCAAAACGCATCGTGGCCCTGTACGGCGCGTTCAACGAGATCCTGGCCGGCATGGGGCTCGTCGACCGGATCGTGGCCCGGACCGAAGCCGACGACCAGCCGCCGGCCATTGCCGGCCTGCCGGTCATCGGCACGCACATGCGGCCGAACCTGGAGCGGGTCCTGACGGTCAAGCCCGACCTGGTGCTCCAGATGGCCGGACGCGGCGAGGCCATGGAGGCGGCGGACCAGCTGACCGCCCTGGGCCTGCCGGTGGCGGTCTTTGCCGTCAACGACTTTGCCGGCCTCTTCACCGCCATCCGGCGCATCGGCGAACTGGCCGGCGCGACCGAGGCGGCCGCCTCCCTCGTTGCGGCCCTGCAAGCACGTCTGGACGCCGTGGCCTCGGCCGCCGCGACAGCGGAAAAGCCGACGGTTTTTTTCGAAGTCCGGTCCGGGAGCCTGCTGGCCGCCGGCCAGGGGTCCATGGTCGACGCGGTCATTGCCGCCGCCGGCGGACAAAACGCCGTGGTTGTGGAGAAAAAGCTGGTGCGCCTGTCCGACGAGGAGCTCCTGCGGCTGGCCCCGGAGGTCTGCCTGACCCAGCGCGGCCCCATGAATCCCGAGGCCCGGCCCATGGCCGAACGGCCGCAAAACACGTCGCTTCCCTGCGTCAAAAACGGCCGGGCCCATGTGGTGGAGGAAACCGTCTTTTCCCGGCCGGGACCGGGGAGCGTGGCGGCCGTGGAAGAACTGGCCCGGCTCCTGGCCGCGAAACCCGGTTCGGAGGTCCGGCCGTGAGCACCCTTGGCACCCTCTATGGACTAGGCGTCGGCCCGGGCGACCCCGAGCTCCTGACCATCAAGGCCGCCCGGATCCTCGGCCAGGTCGAGGCGGTCTTCGCTGCCTCGTCGAGCACAAACGACTATTCCATCGCCGAGGCCATCATCGGGCCGCACCTGCCGCCGGGCACGGCCGTCACCCGCCTGCCCTTCCCCATGACCCGCGACCGGTCCGCCCTGGACGCGGCCTGGGAGGCCAACGCCGCGGCCATGGCCGCGGTCCTCGGGGCCGGACGCGACGCGGCCTTCGTGACCCTCGGCGATCCGCTCCTCTACAGCACGTTCGGGTATGTGTTGCCGCTTGTGCGCCAGCGTCTGCCGGGCCTGCCGGTGGTCATCGTGCCGGGCGTCACCTCGTTTCAGGCGGCCGCCGCAAGGACCGGCGACGTGCTGGCCGAATCCGGCGAGAATCTGCTCATCGTCTCGGGCGTGGACGAGGACGGCCGGTTGCGCCGGGCCCTGGATGCGGCGGACAACGCCGTGATCCTCAAGGCCTACCGCCACTTTCCCAGGCTCCGGGCACTTCTGGCCGCCATGGGCCTGGCCGGAAAAACGACCTTCGTCACCCGGCTCGGCCACCAGGGCGAGGCCGTGGAACGCGACCTGGCCAAGGCCCCGGAAAAGCCCCACTACCTGTCCCTTTGCCTGATCAAACGCTCCCGCTGATTGCCCCCGCCCAGGGGGTCCGGGGG
>CAZIJE010000079.1:0-14274 GCA_964539435.1 uncultured Desulfovibrio sp. | reverse complement strand
ACCCCCCCACTCGCGTTCCATTCGCCTTATCAACCGCGCCCGGTTCGGCCCCCCGCCGGGGGGGGCGGGGGGGGTGGACCCCCCCGGGTCGCCGGAGACATCTTCCTCTTCCTAACCGAAATCGGGCCAGTCCTTTTCGAAGCGGACCTTGCCCTTGGTCTTTTTGAATTTGCGCAGCAGGACATAGAGCGCGCCGGCCCCGCCGTGGCGCGGCAGGGCGGTGGTGAAGGCCAGGACGACGCGTTTGAGGGGGTCGCGGGTGAGCCAGGCCTTGAGCTCTTCCTTGAGCACGGACACGCCGCCCGGGGAGTTCGCGCCCCGGCCGGGGATGACGAGCAGGCACCGCTTGCCGGCCAGGTACTGTTCGCGCGCGAAATGGAGCAGGGAGAGCATGGCCTGGTCGGCGTTGAGGCCGTGGAGGTCCAGGTGGGCTTCCGGGGAGAACTGGCCGGCCCGCAGCTGGCGGTAGACCTTGGGGTCGAGGTCCGTGACGAACCCCTGCACGTATTCGTCGGTGTATTCGAGGGTGAATTCGACCTTTCCGGCCACAAGGTCATGGAGGGCGGCCAGGGCCTTTGCCTCCTCGTCCACGGCGGACGGAGGGGTCGGGGGCGGGGTGACCGGCCGGACGTCGCGGCCCTTGGTCTTTTCCCGATCCATGGGGGCCACGCCGTTCATGGCCCGCAGGAAATCGGACTCGTCGGCTTCCTGGGGCGTGTCGGGCTTGGAGGCGGCGGAAACCGCCTTGGCCACCACGTCGGGCACGTGTTTTTTCTTGGCGACCTTGACCCCCTTGAGGGCGGCGGCAAAGGGACGGTGGGCGTCGGGTTGATCCTTTTTCGACATGGCGGCGGAGGCTACCGGCAAGGCGCAACCTTGGCAAGCGGCCCCGCCCAAGGCCCGGCGGCTATGGCCTTTGCCCGCGCCCTGGTATAAGACTGGAAGGGCCGGCCCACGTACGGATAATCGTCCGGGATGGTTGACGGAATCCGAACTCGCCTTATTATGTAAACTTGCCGGGAAACCAGCCGGAATAACGGGAGATGTTGCCCTTATGAGCGTGGAATACAAGGATTATTACAAGCTCCTCGGCGTTTCCAGGACCGCCAGCCAGGATGAAATCTCCAAGGCGTTCAAGAAGCTGGCCAGGAAACACCACCCCGACCTCAATCCCAACGATGCCGAGGCCGAGAAGAAGTTCAAGGAATTCAACGAAGCGTATGAGGTCCTCAAGGACCCGGAGAAGCGCAAGCTCTACGACTCCCTGGGCCCCAACTGGAAGGACGGGCAGAATTTCCAGCGTCCACCGGGATTCGAGGGCGCGCAGTTCAATTTCGGCGGCGCGGGCGGCCAGCAGTTCGACGCCGGGGCGTTTTCGGACTTTTTCGAGACCATCTTCGGCGGCGGTTTCGGCGGCCAGGGCGGCCGGCCGGGCGGCGCCAGGTTCGAGCGCGGCGGCTCGTTCGGCGATTTCGGGGGCGGTTTCGGCGGCGGGGGCTATTCCCGCGCCCCGTCGCGGGGCTCGGACGCCAACGCCACCCTGGAGCTGACCCTGGAGGAGGCCTACCGGGGCGGGGCCAAGGCCATCACGCTCCAGGAGCAGACCATCGGGCCGGACGGCTCGCCGCGCCTGGGGACCAAGACCCTGAACGTCTCCATTCCGGCCGGCGTGCGCGACGGCGGCAAGATCCGGCTGTCCGGCCAGGGCAATCCCGGCCGGGCCGGGGGCAAGGCCGGAGACCTGTACCTGAAGGTCAAGATCCTGCCCCATGCGCTGTTCAAGCTGGAGGAAGGCAACGTGATCCTGGACCTGCCGCTGGCCCCCTGGGAGGCGGTTCTCGGGGCCAAGGTCCGGGTGCCGACCCTGGACGGGGCCGTGGAGATGCAGATTCCGGCCGGCTCGTCGTCGGGCCGCAAGCTGCGTCTGGCCGGCAAGGGCCTGGGCGGTCGGGGGCAGCGCGGCGACCAGCTCGTGCGCCTCATGGTGGCCGTGCCGCCGAGCGTCACGGACGAGCAGCGCGCGCTGTGGGAACAGCTCGCCGCAGCCTCGGAATTCAGCCCCCGGTCGTTTTAGCGCCCAAGCGAGGTCGTCATGGAAATCAAGAAAGTCGTCACCGTCGCCTCCGTGCCCGCCCGGTCCGAGCGTCTGAGCTTTGCCCAGCTCCAGGAACTGACGGGCCTGCATCCGACCGTTGTGGGCGAACTGATCGAGCTTGGCTGGATCACGCCGGAACGCACCCTGGCCGACGCCTACCTGTTCCGGACCCGGGACGTCTACAGGCTGCGCAAGCTCGACCGCATCTGCCGCGATTTCGAACTGCCGCTTCTGGGAGCCAGCATCGTGGTCGATCTGCTGGAGCGCATCGAGCATCTGGAAAACAAGGTGCGGGAACTCAATCAGCTTTTATAAGATACAAGATATTGCCAACCGGGCAGGCGTTCTTATCTCTCCCGCAGTCACGGAGGAGGACATATGGATCTCAACAAATTCACGCAAAAATCCCAGCAGGCCATCAGCGAAGCCCAGGCAGCGGCCGTGCGCATGGGCCAGCAGCAGGTCGACGCCGAGCACCTGCTCTATGCCCTGCTCACCCAGGAGCAGGGCCTTGTGCCGCGCATCCTGGAAAAGGCCGGGTACGCGCCCGACGCCTATCTGGCCGAACTGGAACGGGCCCTGGGGAGACTCCCCAAGGTCAGCGGCCCGGGGTCCACGCCCGGACAGGTCTACGTCACCCCGCGCCTGAACGAAATTCTGGTCAAGGCCCAGGACCTGGCCAAGCACCTGAAGGACGAATACGTCAGCGTGGAGCACCTGTTCCTGGCTTTTTGCGACGAGCCGCCTTCCACCATGGCCGGGAAGATCAACAAGGACCTGGGCGTCGACAAGAACCGGGTCCTGGCCGCCCTCAGTGAAATCCGGGGCGGCCAGCGGGTCACCTCGGCCGACCCCGAGGGGACCTACGAGGCCCTGGCCAAGTACGGCCGCGATCTGGTCGACGCCGCCCGCAAGGGCAAGATCGATCCGGTCATCGGCCGGGACGAGGAGATCCGCCGGGTCATCCGCATCCTGTCGCGGCGCACCAAGAACAACCCCGTGGTCATCGGCGAAGCCGGCGTCGGCAAGACGGCCATCGTCGAGGGCCTGGCCATGCGCATCGTCAACAAGGACGTGCCAGAGGGCCTGAAGGACAAGACCATCTTCGCCCTGGACATGGGGTCGCTGATCGCCGGGGCCAAGTACCGGGGCGAGTTCGAGGAACGCCTCAAGGCCGTGCTGAAGGAGGTCCAGCAGTCCGAGGGCCGGATCATCCTGTTCGTGGACGAGCTCCACACCATTGTCGGCGCGGGCAAGACCGAGGGCTCCATGGACGCGGGCAACATGCTCAAGCCCATGCTGGCCCGGGGCGAGCTCCACTGCATCGGCGCGACCACGCTGGACGAGTACCGCAAGTACATCGAAAAGGACCCGGCCCTGGAGCGTCGGTTCCAGCCGGTCTTCGTGGACGAGCCGACCGTGGAGGACACCATCTCCATCCTGCGCGGCCTTCGCGAACGGTTCGAAGTCCACCACGGCGTGCGCATCAGCGACTCGGCCGTTGTCGAGGCCGCGGTGCTCTCGGCCCGCTACATCTCGGACCGGCAGCTCCCGGACAAGGCCATCGACCTGATCGACGAGGCCGCGGCCCTCATCCGCACCGAGATCGACTCCCTGCCGGCCGAGCTCGACCAGATCAACCGCAAGGTCATGCAGCTCGAGATCGAGCGCGAGGCCCTCAAGCGCGAGACCGACAAGGCCTCGCGGGAGCGCCTGGAAAAACTGGAGGAGGAGCTGGCCAACCTCAAGGAGGACCAGGGCGGCTACCTCGCCCAGTGGGAAAAGGAAAAGGGCGCGGTCGAGGGACTGCGGCGCATCAAGGAAGACATCGAAAAGACCCGGCTGGCCATCGAGGAGGCCGAACGCGACTACGACCTCAACCGGGCGGCGGAGTTGCGCTACGGCCGGCTGGCGGCCCTGGAGAAGGAACTGGCCGGCCAGGAGGAGGCCATCGGCAAGGCGGCCGGCGGCACGCGCATGATCCGCGAGGAGGTCGGCCCGGACGACGTGGCCATGGTCATCTCGCGCTGGACCGGCATCCCGGTCACCCGGCTCCTGGAGAGCGAGCGCGAAAAGCTCCTGCGCCTGGGCGACCTGCTCCACGCCCGGGTGGTGGGCCAGGACGAAGCGGTCACGGCCGTGGCCGACGCGGTCCTGCGGGCCCGGGCCGGGCTCAAGGACCCGCGCCGCCCCATCGGCTCGTTCATCTTCCTCGGCCCCACCGGCGTCGGCAAGACCGAGCTCTGCAAGACGCTGGCCGCCGCGCTTTTCGACACCGAGGACAACATGGTGCGGCTCGACATGTCCGAATACATGGAGCGCCACACCGTGGCCCGCCTGATCGGCGCGCCCCCGGGCTACATCGGCTACGACGAGGGCGGCCAGCTGACCGAGGCCGTGCGCAGGAAGCCCTACAGCGTGGTCCTTTTCGACGAGATCGAAAAGGCCCACGGCGACGTGTTCAACACCCTGCTCCAGATCCTCGACGACGGCCGACTGACCGACAGCCACGGCCGGACCGTGGACTTCAAGAACACGATCATCATCATGACCTCGAACCTCGGCGCCCAGTACCTGCTCGACGGCATCGAGCCCGACGGCGAATTCAAGGAGGGCGTGTCGGACGCGGTCATGAACACCCTGCGCGGGCACTTCCGACCGGAGTTTCTGAACCGCGTGGACGAGATCGTGCTCTTCAAGCCGCTTTTGCGCGAGCAGATCGCGGCCATCGTGGAGCTCATGCTCGGCGGGCTGCGGGCCCGGCTGGCGGACCGCAAGATCGACCTGGTCCTGACCGACGCGGCCAAGGCCTTTATCGCCGAAACGGCCTACGATCCGGTCTTCGGCGCCAGGCCCCTGCGGCGCTACCTGCAAGCCCACGTGGAGACGCCGCTGGCCAAGGCCCTCATCGGCGGCCAGGTCTCCGACGGCCAGACCGTCACCGTGGACGTGCGCGACGAGCAACTGGCGTTCGTGTAGCAAGAAGGAAGAGGCCTCCGGCGGCCGGGAGGGGTGACCCCTCCCGGACCCACCCGTCTGGGGAGAAAAGGGCGCGGCGCATGGGTGCCGCGCCCTTTTCGTTGGCCGGCTTGCCAGGGACAGGGCGAGGGGCTACGGTTCGGCGTCCGATTGGGGTGCCGCGTCCCGTGGAGGCGGCTGAGATAAGACCCATGGAACCTGACGCGGTTCGTACCGCCGGAGGGAATTCGGATGCCTGCCCCGCAGTTCTCCTCCGCCCCGACCCGTCGCGGCCGTTCGGCCGACACCGCCAACCGGGATAACGCCATGCCCCTTGCCGCGTCCGCCTTCGCCGATGTGCGCCGTATCCGCGAGCAGAGCCCGCTCGTGGTCAACATCACCAACAACGTGGTCACCAACACCACCGCCAACGCCCTGCTCGCCCTGGGAGCCTCCCCGGCCATGACCCACCACCCGGCCGACGCCGCCGCCCTGGCCGGCCTGGCCGGAGCCGTGGTCTGCAACATGGGCACGCCCGGCGAGGAGAATGTGGCCGCCATGCTGGCCGCGACCCGGGCGGCCGACGCGGCCGGGATTCCGGTCGTCTTCGACCCCGTGGCCTGCGGGGCCACGGCCTGGCGGCGCGAGGTGGCCCGGCGCATCCTCGACGCCGCGCCCCTGGCCGCCGTCCGGGGCAATGCCTCCGAGATCCTGAGTCTGGCCGGGGAGGCCGCCGCCTCGCGCGGCGTGGACAGCCTGCGCGGCAGCCTGGAGGCCCGCGAGGCCGCCATGGCCCTGGCCGCGTCGCTGGCCTGCGTGGTCTGCGTCAGCGGCGAGGTGGACGTCGTCACCGACGGCCGAAAAACCCTGGAACTGGCCGGCGGCCATCCGCTGATGACCAAGGTCACGGGCCTCGGCTGCACGGCCACGGCCCTGGTGGGCGCGTTTCTGGCCGTCAACGCCGACCGGTTCGCGGCCGTTGTCCACGCCATGGCCGTCATGGCCGCCACCGGAACCCTGGCCGCCCAGGGCGCGGCCGGGCCGGGAAGCCTTGCCGTCCGGTTCCTGGACACGCTCTTCACCCTGGACGAGGCCGGCATCGCGGCCGGGGCGCGGGTGGCGTCGTGAACAGCCCTGTTTTCGACCTCGGCCTGTACCTGGTCACGGACCGGCCGGCCCTGGCCGGCCGGGACCTCCTGGACGTGGTCGCCCGGGCCGTGACCGGCGGGGTGTCCATGGTGCAGTTGCGGGAGAAAAACGCGGCCACCCGGGAGTTCGTGGAACTGGCCCGGGCCGTGGCCGGTCTTTTGCGGCCGTACCGGATCCCGTTTCTGGTCAACGACCGGGTGGACGTGGCCCTGGCGGTCGGGGCGGACGGCGTGCACGTGGGCCAGGACGACATGCACCCGGCCGACGTCCGGGCGCTCCTCGGCCCTGCGGCCATCATCGGACTGTCCGTGACCGGCGAGGACGAGGCGCGGCTGGCCCGGGGCCTGCCCGTGGACTATCTGGGGGCGGGACCGGTCTTCACCACGGCCACCAAGCCCGACGCCGGCGCGGCCCAGGGCTTGACCGGCCTTGCCGCCATGATCGCCCTGGCCGGGGTGCCGGTGGTGGCCATCGGCGCGATCACCTGCGAAAACGCCGCCTCGGTCATGGCCCAGGGCGCGGCCGGCATCGCCGTGGTCTCGGCCGTGTGCGCGGCCGCCGACCCTTGCGAGGCGGCCACCGCGCTGCGCCGCATCGTGGATGCGTCCCGCCGGCGGTGACGCCTTTTATTGTAACAATGGAGAGGGTGGAAGCCTCCGGCGGCCAAAGGGCTGCCGCCCTTTGGAATCCCCTCAAGGGGCAAGGCAAAGTATGATTTTGCCTTGTCGTCCGCTGACGGGTGATTCGGATTTTTTTCAAGAAACTGAAATTCAAGAAATAGAAAACGGCCACCAGCAGCAGCGGGTGGCCGTTTCGTTTATGGGAGTGCCGGGGAGGGGCGTCCCGCCGATGCGGGAGCCCCTCCTTGCGCTATTGTCTCACCTCACCGCGACATGAGCGCGAACACACCCCAGCCGAAGTAGGCACGGGTGTACGTGGCGTAGCGTTCGGGCGCCGCAGTCAGTTCGGCCCGAACCTCTTTGGCGAAGTCATCGTCAGGGTTCGTTTCGAGCCATCGGCGCATCGTGAGCCACTTGGCCGCCTCGTACCTGTCCCAGCTGTCCTGGTCCGCCAGAACCATCTCCACGACGTCGTAGCCGAGGTTGCCGAAAGCCGCGAGAAGGTCCGGCAGCAAGAGAAAGTCCGCGATGGAACCGGCCTGGCATGCCTTGGCGACCGCTTCTGTCGGCGGCAATCGCAGCCAGTAGGGTTCGCCGATGAGGAGAATCCCTCCCGGCCGGAGACTCTTGGCCAGAAGCCTGATGGTGCCGGCGACGCCCCCACCGATCCAGGTGGCGCCGACACAGGCGGCCACTCCGGCCTTTTCGTCGGCAACGTAGCCGGCGGCGTCTGCGTGGAGGAACGCGACCCGATCGGCGACGCCGAGTGCGTCAGCGCGGCGTTTCGCTTGTGCGGTGAACAAGCGGCTCATGTCGATGCCAGTGCCGCTGATTCCGTAATCGCGTGCCCAGGTGCACAACATCTCGCCCGAACCGCTGCCGAGGTCGAGGACACGGGTGCCCGGTTCCAAACGCAGCGCCGCGCCAAGCGTGGCCAGCTTTTCCGGTGTAAGTGGGTTATGGATGCGATGCGCGCTTTCGGAAATGGTGAATATCCGTGGAATGTCCACTGCAAAAGCTCCTTTTCATGCTTGGCATTGCGCCCCGGTTCGCTGGAATGGGGTGCAACGCCCTGGAACTCGGTTCGCGAGCCGCATCCCTTCGCGAGTGACGCAGGTGATGGCAGTGCTGTTGTGCCTTTGCCGCGCGCGACAGAATGCGGCCACGAAGGGCCAGAACGCGCAAGGGGAGTGGTTGCCGGACGAGAGCAAGGAAAGGCCGGCCCAGAGTTACGGGCAGGACCGGTGCGAACGGAACAGAGCGCTCCGCAGGGGAAAGATGCCTTGGGAGCGGTTACTGGCCGCGGCTCTCGCCGGCAACCAGTGTCACAAGATCCATGGTGCTCATGCTCAAAAAAATGTCCTCTTCAATAAGAAACAAGTATGGGGGAGCTGATACGCAAGAGGCGGCACGACGTCAAGGTCGCCGGAGCGACTCCGTGATCGCATCACCCCCTTTCCCCGCCCGGGGAGCCGGGAGGGGGTGACCCCCTCCCGGCCGCCGGAGGCCTCTTCCCCCGGCTACCTACAGAATCTGTTCCAAAAACTTCTGGGTGCGGGGGTGCTTGGGGTTGGCGTAGAATTCGGCCGGGGTGGCGACTTCGAGGATCTGGCCTTCGTCCATGAAGACGATGCGGTCCGCGACCTCCCGGGCGAAGCCCATTTCGTGGGTCACGCAGACCATGGTCATGCCTTCCCGGGCCAGCTTGACCATGACGTCGAGGACTTCGCCGATCATTTCCGGGTCGAGCGCCGAGGTCGGCTCGTCGAAGAGCATGATTTTCGGGCTCATGGCCAGGGCCCGGGCGATGGCCACGCGCTGCTGCTGGCCGCCGGACAGCTTGGCCGGAAAGACGTCGGCCTTGTCGAGGATGCCGACCTTGTCCAGGAGCTTGTTGGCCATGGCGTCGGCGTCGGCCTGGTCCATGCCCTTGAGCTTGATGGGCGCGAGGGTGACGTTCTGGAGCACGGTCTTGTGCGGGAACAGGTTGAAGCTCTGGAAGACCATGCCGACTTCCATGCGCACCTTGTTGATGTCCACGGCCGGGTCGTAGAGGTTGAAGCCGTCCACCACGATCGTGCCGGCGCTGATGTCCTCGAGCCGGTTGATGGTGCGCAGGAGCGTGGACTTGCCCGAGCCGGACGGGCCGATGATGACGACCTTTTCGCCGCTGGCCACGTCAAGGCTCACCCGGGACAGGGCGGTGACGTGCTCGAAGTGCTTGCTGACGTCCGTGATGCGGATGATGGGGGCATTATCGTTTGACATGGTGGGACAGACGCTCCTCCATGATGCTCACGAGCTTGGAGAGGATCAGGGTGATGATCAGGTAGATCACGGCAACCATGGTAAAGGTTTCGAAATACTGGAACGATTCCGAGGCGAATTCGCGGCCCCGGCGCAGCAGGTCGGCCACGCCCAGGATGGAGACCAGGGAGGTGTCCTTCAGCAGGGCGATGAATTCGTTGCCCACGGGCGGCAGGATGGTGCGCCAGGCCTGGGGCAGGATGACGTGGTACATGGTCTGGGCGCGGTTGAACCCGAGCGACCGGGCGGCCTCGGTCTGGCCGACCGGGATGGCGGTGATGCCGGCCCGGAAGACCTCGCCCATGTAGGCGCCGTAGCAGACGCTCATGGAAATGACGGCGGCGAGCAGGTCCGGCACATGCACGAAACGGCCGAGGGCGTAGTAGATGTAGAAGAGCTGGACCAGAAGCGGCACGCCGCGCACGATTTCGACGTAGGTCGAGGCGATGAGATTGATGTACTTGTTGCGCGAGATCCGGCCGAGGCCGGTGATGAGCCCGAAGACCAGGGCCAGGGCGATGGAGCTGATGGTGACCTGGAAGGTGACCAGGATGCCGTCCGGCACGAACTTGAAGATGCGCAGGTACGGATCGGGCTTGAAATAGAGCAGCGCCGCCAGCACGAGGATCGCGCCGGCGAACGAGATGCGCCAGGCCGAGACCAGGCCCTTGTCCGAGGGTTTCGGGATGGCGGCCCCGTCGCCGACGTCGATGACGACAGGTGCTTCTTCCACAACGACCTTGCCTTTTTTATTCATGAGCCATGTCCGGTTGGGGTTTCCGCCGGCCGGGGGAGCCGGCGGAAACCGTCTGCAAAAAGTCCCGCGGCCTTACTTGCCGGCGCCGATCCACTTGGCCAGCAGTTCCTTATCGATGCCTTTCTTCTGCACCTCCTCGATGCCCTTGTTGATCAGGTCGAGATCTTCCTTGTTGCCCTTCTGCACGGCGATGCCGTAGAACTCGTCTTCGCCGGCCTCGATGATGCAGGCGATCTTGAGCGCGCCCTTGTACTTGTCGTTCTGCAGGGCGTACTGGGCCGCGACCGGATCGTCGCAGACCACGCCGTCGATGCGGCCGTTGTACAGGTCTTCGAAGGCCAGGCCGACTTCGTCGTAGGACTTGTCCTTGATGCCTTCGGTCTTCTTGATGGCGAAGTGGCCGGTGGTGCTGATCTGGGCGCCCAGAGTCTTGCCCTTCATGTCGTCGATGCACTTGGCCGTGGATTTGACCGGCACGACCAGGGCCTGGCGGACCTTGAAGTACGGGGTGGAGAAATCCATGGTGTTCTTGCGTTCGTCGGTGATGGTGACCGAGGAGCAGATGGCGTTGTACTTGCCGGCGGCCAGGCCCGCGAAGATGCCGTCCCAGGCCACGGCCTTGAATTCGGCGGTGAATCCCGCTTCCTTGCCGGCGGCCTTCATGTAGTCGATGGCGTAGCCGGAAATCTCTTTGTTCGCGTTGACGAACTCCATGGGCGGCCAGGTCGCGTCGGTGGCGAAGACAATGGTCTTGGCCAGGGACGCGGAGGCGGTCATGGCGACGAGCACGAGGGCCAGGGCGAGTTTTTTGACCATGAAAGGCTCCTGTTGTTTGGAAGTGTCAAAACAGTAAAGGGACAGTCCCTTCGCACCGGATTGCGCGTCGCATCCTTGTGGCCGAAACGACACCAAAATTCAAGATCGCATCGCCCTTATTTCGGCTGGGCCGCGCCCTTGCGGACCGCTTCGTCCGAATTCCAAACTTGGCAAAAATCAGCCAGTTTTTCCAGGTTTGCCGGAAAATCCGCCCGCCCGAAACCGATGCGGAACCGCGCCGGCCATTCCTCGCCGTAGAGGCGTCCGGGCAGGAGGAGGATGCCGGCCCGGTCCAGGGCGGCTCGGCAGAAATCGTCGGCCGTGGCCGCGAGCAGGCCCGGAAAGGCCGTCAGCCCGCCGCGCGGGGACACGAAGTGGAACATGTCGGCCCGCTCCAGGAAAAAGGCCTCCAGGAGCCGCCGGTTGGCCGACAGCAGGCGGCGCATCCTGGCCAGGATCGGTTCGCGGGCGGCCAGGGCGCAGGCGGCCAGGAATTCCGACGGCGCCGAACCGCAGATGGACAGGTAGTCCTTGACCGCGGCCATGCGGCCAAGCAGCTCCCGGTCGCGGCAGGCCACCCACCCGACCCGCAGGCCGGCCAGGCCGAAGGACTTGGACAGCACCCCGAGGGATGCGGCCTTCGGGTCCATGTCGCAGGCGGCCGGCAGGGCGGGAACCCCCTCGGCCTCGGAGAACCGGTAGACCTCGTCGGAAAAGATCCGGGCCCCGCGCTCCCGGGCCAGGTCGGCCATGGCGGCGAAGGCCTCGCGGGAGGGCAGATAGCCGGTGGGGTTGTGGGGAAAATTGACCACCAGCACCTTGGCCCGGCCGCCGAGCAGGGCGTCGAGGTCGGCCATGTCCGGGGCGAATCCCCAGGCCGGGTCGCAGCGCCAGGGGGCCACCCGGCAGGAGAGGCTGCGGGCCACGTCGGACAGGGACTGGTAGCACGGCGTGGTGACCACGATCTCGTCGCCCGGCGACAGCGCGGCCTGCATGAACGTGTAGATGGCCTCCTCGGCCCCCACGTGGACCAGGACGTCGTCCGGAGAGATGGTGTCGTAGAGGTTGGCGATGGCCTGGCGCAGCTCGGGCGCGCCCCTGGAGTCTGTATAGCCCAGGCGCAGCCGGGCCAGGCCGTCTGCGGCCCCGGGCGCCAGGTCCAGGAGCTCCTGCACGGACAGGGTTTCGCCGTCCGAGGCGCACAGCAGGTGGGGCGCGGAAAATTCATGCTCCGCGAAAAACCGTTCCAGGCGAAAGGGGGGCAGCTGCACGGCGTTTGCGTTCCTTGTTGGGACCGGATACGGTCGGTGGACGAAAGAAAGCGGACATACCGATGATTGCATCGATCGGCAAGGTGCTTCTGCTGCTCGGCCTGCTCCTGGCCGTCCTCGGGTTGGTCCTGGTTCTGACCGACAAACCGGGCCTGTGGCAGAACCTGTGGGACCGGCTCCCCCTGGGCCGGCTCCCGGGGGACGTGCACATCCAAGGGAAACGGTTCTCCGTGTATTTCCCCTGGGTCACCTGTCTTGTGGTCAGCCTCGTCGCCTCTCTCCTGCTGTGGCTTTTCCGAAAATAACGTTTCCACGATGTCCGCCGACCGTGATTGTGGGCCGGTCGGATTTGTGCTAGCCCTCCCCTCCTATGCCATTCGACGTCACGCAGATCCTGCGCACCAACAAGACGCTGGTCATCTGGGCCGCCTTTTTCGGCCTTGTCTGGCTGGCCAGCTATTACGGCCTGTTCGGCCTCGTTTTCATCACCTATATCCTGTGTTTCCTCTTCAACGGCCCCATCGAACGGCTCGCCGCCAAGACCAGGCTGCCGCGCACTCTGTGGACCGTGGTGATCTACCTGCTTTTCGTATCCGTGGTGCTGACCATCGCCTCCTCGGTGCTGCCCAAGCTCGGCGCGGAATCCACCGCGTTCCTCAAAAAGCTCCCCGACACTCTGGAGACCCTGCGCCAGCGTCTCGACGCCTGGGCCTGGCTGGCCCCGGACATGGCCGCGCCCATCTCCAGGATCAAGGACTACCTGACTCTGGAAGCCCTGGTCGGCGTCAAGACCGAAACCGTGTTCGTCCTGGCCGTCAATTCGTTCAACCAGATCACCGCCTACATCTCCATTTTCCTCCTGGGCACGCTTTTCAGCTTCCTCATCATGCTCGACCTGCCCAACCTGCGCGCCAAGACCATCGCCCTGCGCGATTCGCGGCTGCGCGACATCTACGACGTCACGGCCCGCAGCGTGGTCCGGTTCGCCGTGGTGGTGGGCATGGGATTCCGGGCCCAGATGATGATCGCCGCCCTCAACACCGTCCTGACCGCCATCGGCATGTACATCCTCGGCATCCAGCCCGTGATGCTCCTGTCCACGGTGGTCTTCTTCTGCGGCCTGATCCCGGTCCTCGGCACCTTCATCTCCTCGGCCCCCATCGTGCTCGTGGCCGTCAACACCGTCGGTCCCGGCCACGCCCTGTGGGCCATCGCCATGATCGTCATCGTGCACACCATCGAGACCTACGTCCTCAATCCGCGCATCGTGGCCGCCATGTTCAAGATCAGCCCGCTGATCACCCTGGTCATCCTCTATATCGGCCACAAGCTCTTCGGCCTGTGGGGCATGGTCCTCGGCGTGCCCATCTCGGTCTTCATCCTGCGCCACGTCATCCTCGGCTCGGATGTGGAAGCCGCCCACCAGGCTCCGCTGCCCCCGGCCGTGAAACAGGAATGGGGCGAGGGCGGCGGCGATGCCTGAGGCGGTGCGGCGTCTTTTGCTCGCGGCGGCGGCCGGTCCGCCGCTGCTCCTCGCGCTGTGCCTCATGGCGGCCGCTCCGGCCGCGGCCGGCATCGAGGAAGGCAAGCAGGCCTACCGCGAAGGCGACTACGCCCGCGCCCTCGAAGAATTCCTCCCCCTGGCCGCCGCCGGCGACCCGACCGTCCAGAACCAGGTCGCGGCCATGTACTACACCGGCCTCGGCACGCCCCAGGATTTTTCAAAGGCCGCCGAATGGTTCAAGAAGTCCGCCGCGACCGGCAACGCCGACGGCCAATACTGCCTGGGCAAGCTCTACTTCCATGGCCAGGGCGTGCTCCAGAACTTCGAGGAAGCCGCCAAACTCCTCACCGACGCCGGCCTGGCCGGCAAGGGCGGGGCGCAATACCTCCTGGCCACCCTCTACCTCTACGGCAAGGGCGTGTCCCCGAATCCCGTCAAAGCCTACTTCTGGACCATCCTGGCCGTGGCCGCTCCCGACCTGCCGGCCGAGGACAAGGCCGGAGCCATTGCCCTGCGCGACCAGATCCAGGGCATGCTCAGCCAGCGCCAGATCGAATCCATCCAGGCCATGGCCCGCAACTGGAGCCCCAGCAAGCGCACCGTCCCGCCCGGCGGCCCCCGTCGCTAGAGAGAATAGAAGCGAAGAGTGCCTCCGGCGGCCGGGAGGGGGTCACCCCCTCCCGGCCCCGATATGGACCCGCCCCAAGGCAAGGGCGTTTTAAAGCGGGCAACAGGATCGAATGCAGCCCTATATCCCGCTTCATGGGCGGTGGCCCCGCGCCGCGAGGGGATTACGC
>CAZIJE010000078.1:7514-17729 GCA_964539435.1 uncultured Desulfovibrio sp. | reverse complement strand
CAGGTCCGACGCAGGAGATCGCCCGGCCGGGCCTGGCGAAATTCGCCCGTGCGCAGGTCCACCACCCCGTTGGACACTCCGAGCAGGTAGGGGTCGGAATCGAACTGGTCCATCCGGACCAGGAGCGGATCGTCGTTGGAAAGGGCGAACCGGAGTGCGGCCGAGACGCCGGCCCCCTCGCGCAGGTCGTCGATGTTTTTGCGCAGCCGCTTGGACAGACGCTCCAGGCGCATGACCGCCTCGTCGTCCCGGGCCTGCTTGGCCTCGGCGATCTTCGCCTCGCAGTCGAGGCGCGTCTCCTCGTACTTGGCGACCACGGCCTCGACCGCGGCTTCGGATCGGTAGACCACGATCTGCTTCCAGTAGGAGCCGGTCCATTCGAACCACTGGTTTTTGAGTTCCGGCGCGCACAGCAGCTTGCCCTTGTGGATCGCGGAGAAGAGGATGCCGTCCCCTTTTTGCCCGGCGTACAGGCAGCGCTTGACGAACTCGTGGTCGATGACCGGGGTGGCGGCCGGGCCCGCCGCGCCCTCTTCCTGGACCCGGCCCGCGACCTGTTCCCGAACCTGGGCTATCTCGTCTGGTGTCGGCGTCGGCTGCTTTTCAGACATTTTGTGTGATCCCAATGGGTTTAGCACTCATCGCGCAGGATGCGGCCGAGGCTTTTTCCGTTTTTCCGCCAGATTTTTTCCGCCAAAATCCGCGCCCCCCTGCACCCAACGAGCGCGACCATTTCCGAGCCCCAGGAAGGACCCACAGCCAGCCACAGGCCGCCAGGACATCGCTGGTCGGTTTTGAAGGAAGAGAGAGGGGGGAGGGGTGCGGCGAAGAGCCGCCGCGCTGACGCACGGCGGAAGCGGAACGCGCCGGGAGGGCTGGCCGCTGGTCCTGCGGTCGCCAGCGCAACACTACGGAATGATCGGCCAGCCCTCCCGGCGCGGCTCCATAGGCATTCCAGGCGGGAAATGCATTGCGACCCGCCAGTGAAAGGCTAGCGATAGTGCGAATCGAAAGTGATGGCTCTTGACCAAGCATGGCTAAACTCCTGCTGGGTCAAGAGCTCCTCGAGCGCCCCATTGGTGAGGCGGATAAGCATTTGGATAAGCTGGCGCGGAAACGACTCGGGGAAGGCCAGAAAGGGGTTCGAGAATGCAGAGAGGAAAAATCAATTGTTTCGGGAGAATCCGGGGTGTGTCAGGGGTTGGAGTGCAGGCCTCCGGAGCCAAAGGCCACAGGTTCGAATCCTGTATTGCCCACCATGATTTCAAGGGGTTGTGATGCAAAATCACAACCCCTTCTGCGTTTGTGGCCAGCAGAAGGGTGACACCGTTGCCTGTGGTGTCGGCCCGCGTATATCCAGGGCCGGAGCGGCCGCGAGCACCACAAGACCAAGTGAGGCGTGTTCCCTCGCGACCCAGGCCCGAGCGGAGAGCAACTGCAGGCGCACGGCCTGCTGCTGCGACGCTGCCGTCAAGGGTTGCGGACACACGGTCGGCAGGCCGGACCCCCTGAGGTCTCCGGCCGATGTATGCGGGTCGGGCCTGCCGCAAGCGCCTCAAGAATCCCGCCGCTAGGCGACCTTCACGGTCGGTCAAGCCGTGACGGTTGCCGCGTTTGCGCCGAGGCCGTGGCAAAAGCCAGGTCCCGCCGCGGCCGCCGTGCGCCAACCACTCTCTGCGATCGCATCCTTCACGGCCTGATTTTCCAGGCCCGGTTCTGCAAACTGCATCAGAAGGGTGTGTTCGGCTCAAACCCTTGAGGCGGCGTATCAGACGCTTCCACGTCGTCAGATTGGGTCTTTCTCTTGGAGGATGCGGTCGCGCTGATGCCGTGCGCGCGGCAATGCCCGCGACAGGCCGTCCTGTCGCGGCTTCCTTGAATAGCGTCACCATCTGCGCCTCAAAAGACGAGATTTCCGCATCGCCCCTTTGGTGGAAGGGATTGCAGAAGTCTCAACTTTTCTCGGGCTATAGGAAGGGTTGCAGTACCTGATGCGTTATTGTGGCCTTTGTTTATCCTTCTTTTGGGATTCTCTCCTCAATGGCTTTAAGAAGCGCTCCGTGTAGCGATTTCAAAGCTTCGCTCCGTATTCCAATATTTCCCCTGCTGCCGTCCTCGAGTTCGTATCTTAGCAAGATCATTTCCTGTGAAATTATAGGCTCAGAGAACTTTGATACAAAAGGAATAAGGCATTCCGATCTGGCCATGCAACACCTCCATTTTGACCTGATACCACTTACGGTAGGGGGGAGGCGGTGAAAACTAGGAAAAATTATGGCTAGGAGTTTGGTGTTTGCCCCTATGTTCATTGTTGTTGCATCGGGCTTGCAGATGCAGTGTGGCTGAGATGCTGAGAAAATTTTCTTTATGGCCCTTTCCAGTCCATAACCGCAACTGTAATAATTGATAGATATCTTTTAGAAAAATTTGTTTTATCCATGCATGAAAGAAGGAGCCATGCATGCGGATAGAACAAAGCCGTTTTACAGGTGCGGAAAGTGGATGTAGAAATGGAAGTATCGATGTATTTGAGAAGATGGATGTCGGTATCATTAAAAATGATTCCATGGTGTCGGCCTATCGATTGAGGCATCAGGTCTTTTGCGAAGAGTTGCGGTGGGTTCCTTGGAGCGATGACGGTCTGGAGCGTGATGTGTATGATGCCCATGCCGAACATTTTGGAGTATATAGACAAGGGTCTGTCTTGTCTTATTTACGCCTTGTAAGTCCTGATTACAGATACATGCTTGAAAAAGAATTCTCGAATCTTGTTAGTCCAGATCATATCATTAGAAAAAACAGCGATACCAGGGAAGTCTCGCGCCTTTGCGTCAGGAGTGATGAAAGATCGACAAAAGTAAAAACCGAAATAGGCAGCGTTGGCGTGTCCATGCTGCTTTATCGCAGTGTGTATCAATGGTGCGTTGCGCGAAAGGTTCGCTATCTTTACCTGGTGGTAGAGTACAAGGTTCTCAGGCTCTTGAAAATGTTTGGATTTCCTTGTGAACTGATAGGGGAGCCGACGCGCATGCCTGACGGGGTTGTGGCGGCCGCGGCGATAATGGATTGGAGGGACTTCGAGGAAAAGAATTTATGGAAGCGACCCGAGCTCGTCCGTTGGTTCAGTCGATCTCAAGAATACCAAGATGTGTCGCCGCTGCAACTGCCTGTGTCCGATTTACGACATCCAGCTTTTTCATGATGTTGTAAATGTGAAAGTTGACGGTGCTGGTGCTGATATTCATTATGGCTGATATGTCCCAGGAGCTTTTCCCTTTCTTTAGCCAGTTCAGCACTTCGATCTCGCGGTCAGATAACAATTTCCGATTTTGTTGGCGTTTTCGATCCGCAAGTATTCTGGCGGATGCCAGGTGAAGATGCGGCACGGCTATTCGTAATATCGAAACTATCCTTGGACTGTACTTTTTCAGGTTTCCGGAAAAGGAATAAAGGCTTGCCTTGTTGCATCCTCCAAACGGCCTGGCTCCAAAGGTATAGCCATGTCGAATGTTGAAGTCAGAGGCAAGGAGGATGAATTTCTTGGAAGGCGGGTTTTCTTTATAGGTATAGTCCCAATATTGAGGAATAAATTGAGTAAAATTTTTATGTACAATGACATCTATCTTGTTGAATTGTTTTTGGTTATATAGTTTAAGCCATGATTCAGGATAGCTGATATTGATCAGTTCATAAGATCGGACGTTATTGTTCTTGTCGAGTTCGGCGAGACCAGAGGTGGCATTGTCAAACGATATAAGATTATTGAGCAATTTAAATATGATTTTGTATTCAATTTCACTGCTGCAGTGAATGCACTTGTCCACCACTTCAAGAAGGGAAATGGCGCAGCTTCCAGAGATTTGGGAGAATGGTGAAGGCAGTTCATCGTTTACCATACGAATTGAACCATTGTCTTGTAACATTCATGGCAAAACAAACATTAGACGCAATTAAACAGGGATCCAAGGCTGAAATATCTTCATCCAGTAGCCAGTTCAGATTCTCAAAGACATTACTTCTAATGATTTTGAGATCGTCGCAGCCGGGCCTGGTTCGTATTGGCTCAATAATTCTATAGTCCGTAGTCCGTAAAGTGGGTCGCGCTTCCGTGGTACCCCCACAAGTATCTTGACCATGGGCCCTTGGCAAGCGTTGTACGCCTCTGGGGCGAGGCGTGCAATCGATGATCCTTATTTGTATGAATTGATCAGGCTATATTTATAGGTTTTCATTATTCTGCAAGGGTTCAAGTACGAGGATGACAACCGCCGGGTCTTGCGGTGTGCTCGAAAAGTGACTTGCGGCGTCAGGACAACTGACTTCCGCTGCTGCGCCGACCCTTCGCGTCCCGCCTTGGACGACGTACAGAGGCCAGCACATTGGCCACTGCCGGACAGGCAACGCGCGTTTGGACAAAAACCGCGTCAACCGTACCGCAGCTTGTTCTCGTCGATACATCCGGAACATACGGCAGCATTGGAAGCAAACAGTGCGAGTGTCTTTTGCGGGCACTGCACGTTTTCCGCCTGTCGATTGACATGGGACACGTTGTTGCCGTAACCTCGAAAAAGCTGGCAACCTGTTGCCATTGTCGCACAGTCCGCATGTTTGATCCGATTGCGTCTTTGGTTGGCGGCTGAAAGTTTTTCCTGGAAACTGTTTCTGTTCCTTCCTACTGTGTGTTGTTGGTCAACAAGCCTTCTGTCCAGAGGGTAGCAACCGTTTCGGATGCGAGGCTGGTTTCCCGCGTCGGGTCGTATGGTCTTTGATGCGTTATCCAATCGGCATGGTGCATTTGGGGCATGGGCAGGGGCGAAGAGGGGCGGCCCGGCAAGCCGTTCCTGCGCCAGGCCTGTGCCAAGGCAAGGCTGGCCCTGCGGCAACACGAAAGGAGGTGGCATATGCGCGTGCTTGTGGCTCATGACGGTTCATCCCAGGCGTCCAAGGCCCTGGACCTGGCCATCGAGATTTCCGGCCGTTTCGGCGGACGGCTGGATATCGTGACCGTGATTCCGGATCTGTGTCTGGCTTCCGAGGAACTTTCGCCCGAAGAATGCGAAATGGTCGCCGGCAGCCTGGCCACCGAGGCCAAGGGGCAGATGCGAAAGGTGTCGGAATCCCTCGGGGCCAAGGGCCTGCAAGCGGAGATCGTCATCAAAACCGGCCGGCCCGTGGAGGGAATCGTCGAAGCCGCCAAGGAGCTCCAGGCCGACCTCATCGTTGTCGGCAGCCACGGCAAGCACGGCGCCGCCAGGATGTTTTTGGGATCGGTTTCCTCGCGGGTGGCCGAAATGGCGACTGTGAACACCCTCATCGTGAAGTAGGCGTTGCTGGAGAAGACCCCAAAAGGAGAGAGCAAGCATGGAAACGAAAGGCGCCGGCGGCAATCTTCTGGCCATTGTGCCCGGCCTGGCCTTGATGGTGGGCACGTTCCTGTTCGCCAACTGGGCCGAGGAAGCGCTGAAGCCCATTGATTTTCTGGGATACAAGCAGTTCTTCTCGCGCGTCCTCAACTTGAACTACATCATCATCTCCATCGTCATGGGCGTCCTGTACAGGAACGTGCTGTTTCGGGGGACGATACCCGCCTTCCTGGCCGACGGATTTCGGACCACCCGTCTTTTCATCAAGACCGGCGTCATCATGCTCGGGTCCATCTACACGCTGGGCGGTCTGGCCAAGCTGGGCTTCCAGGCGGCCTTTCTCATCTCCCTGTTCGTCTTCGGCTCGGTGGTCCTGGTGATGTGGCTCGGCAAGCGCCTGGGCATGGACCGCTCCCTGATCGGGGTCATGTGCGCGGCCTGCGGGGTGTGCGGCGTGTCCGCCGCGGTGGCCACCAGTCCCGGCGTCAAGGCCAAGCCGGCGGAAGTGGCCCTGGCCATCGCCACCATCCTCGGCTTCGGCGTTCTGACCATGTTCATCTCTCCTTTCCTGGGCAACATGCTCCATTTTTCCGACTACCAGTACGGCGTCTGGGTCGGGACCGGCATCCTGAACTCCGGCCAGGTCCTGGCCGCCTGCCTGGCCTTCAACCCGCTGGTCGCTCCGGGCACGGCCGTGGCCTACGGCGAACTGTGGAACGTGATGCGCGTCATCATCATCCCGTTCGTCGTCTTCGTCATCACCGTCTGGTACTGGAGCGGCAACAAGGAGGACGAGGAGGCCCAGAACGTGAGCCTCTGGAACATCCTCAAGTCCAAGTTCCCCATTTTCGTGCTGGGGTTCATCGGCATGACCGTCCTGTCCTCCCTCGGACTTCTGGGCCAGGAGGGATCGGAAACCTCGCATCTGCTGCGCACCATGATGCAGTGGATTTTCGGCATCGGCATGGTCGGGCTCGGCGTCTACATCGACTTCGGCGAGATCAAGGCCGCCGGCGGCAAGCCGCTGATCGTGGGCCTGACCGCCGGCAGCATCAAGTACGTGCTGGCCCTGATCATGGTCCTGACCCTTATTCCCAAGACCGCTCCCTTCTAGGAGGAAGGTATGTCGCAAGATGCCAAAAGCGGAAAGCTCACGGTTTTCAGGACCGACCGCCACGAGGACATCGGGGCCATCTGCTTCGCGGTCCTGGTCGCGGCCGGAGTCATGATCTACATGGCCTTTTTTCTGGACAAGGTGACCATCAAGGCTCCGTCCGACGGCACGCTGCTCGAGATGAAGGTGGCCACGGGCGACACCATCACCCAGGGGCAGCCGCTGTATTCCTACGAAACCGTGAAGAAGAAGTACGTCGAGGGCAAGCTGGAGGAAAGCAAGGCCACGGAAACCTTCAAGTCCAAGACGCCGGGCAAGGTGTTGGAGCTCAAGAAGAAGCCGGGCGAGGCCTTCAAGAAGGGCAACGGCCTGCTGGTGGTGGAGCACGTGCCCGGGACCCTGCCGTAATGGCCATCCTCCTGGCCCTGGACGAATCCACCGAGGCCATGGACCAGGCGGCGCGGCTGGCCCGGGAGCGCGGCGAGCCCCTGACGGCGCTGTTCGTGCTCGACGGCAACTGGAGCGACTACACCGGCCACGACTGGCTCTCCGGATCGACCGTGCGCGCCAGCTATATCGAGTATGCCGGCCGGGAAGACATGAAGGACGCGGTCCGCCTGGCCCAAACCCTGCGGGCCAGGGCCGAGGGGGTCGTGCTTGAGGTCAAGACCGTCCAGGGCGTGGTGCGCGACGCCATCCTCGAAGAGGCCAGGGCCGGAGGCTACGCGGTGCTGGTCATGGCCCATCCGTTCCGGCGCGGCACGGCCGTCGTGCGCGACACGGCCAAGGATCTCCTGGGCCGCCTTCCGTGTTCGCTGTTCCTGGTGAAGACGCCTGTCCGCCCCGCATGACGCGCGCTCCGGCCGGCGCCCTGCCGGCCGGAGCTTTCCTGCCGCCTCCGAATGCGCTAGTACCGGCCGATCCAACGGTTGAAGCCGCGTGCTCCCCGATGCTGTGATGGCCTGACATGTGTCCGCGCCGGCAACGGTCCTGCGGGAACACCGGGAAAGGTCCATGCCCATGCTCCAGGAACACGCCCGCGCCATTGCCCGGGAACTGTCCCTTACCGAAAGCCAGGTGGCGGCCGTGGCCCGGCTGCTGGCCGACGGGGCCACCATCCCGTTCATTGCCCGCTACCGCAAGGAGGCGACGCAGTCCCTGGACGAGGTGGCCGTGGCCGCCGTCCAGGACCGTCTCCAGCGACTGGCGGAGCGCGACAAGCGGCGCGAGGCGATCCTCGCTTCCCTCGGGGAGCGGGGGCTCCTGACCGACGCCTTGGCCCGGGACATTGCCGCCGCCCCGGATCTGGCCCGGCTCGAAGACCTCTATCTGCCGTTTCGTCCCAAACGGCGGACCCGGGCGGCCATGGCCCGGGAACGGGGTCTGGAGCCCCTGGCCCAGGCGTTGCTCCGCCAGCGCGGTCTCGATCCCCGCAAGGAGGCCGCGCGGTATGTTGATCCGCAACAGGGCGTGCCGGACGCGGAGGCCGCCCTGGCCGGAGCCCGGGACATCATTGCCGAGACCGTGACCGAGGACGCCCGGGTGCGCAGCGCCATGCGCGACCTGTTTCGCCGCACAAGCCGGCTGGTTTCCCGGGTGGTCAAGGGCAAGGAGGCATCGGGCGGCAACTTCCGGGATTTCTTCGACTGGAACGAGGCGGTGCGCCAAGCGGCCGGACACCGCATCCTGGCCCTTTTCCGGGGAGAGCGGGAAGGGGTGCTGTCGCTTTCGGTGCGCCCGCCCGAGGCGGAGGCCTTGTCCCTCGTGACGCGCCTGGCCGTCACCGGGCGCGGCCAGGACAGCCGGGAAGTGGCCGTTGCCGTCACGGACGGCTACAAACGCCTGCTCGGACCGTCCCTGGAAAACGAGCTGCGGGCCGAGGTCAAGGCCAGGGCCGACCACGAAGCCATCCAGGTCTTCAGCGCCAACCTCCGCAACCTGCTTCTGGCCCCGCCTCTCGGCCAGAAGCGGGTCCTGGCCCTGGATCCGGGATTTCGCACCGGCGCCAAGCTGGCGGTCCTCGACGCCCAGGGGGCCCTGGTCCATTACGAGACCATCTTTCCCACCGGTTCCAAGCGCCAGGCCGAAGAGGCCGGGGCCAGGGTGCGGGAGCTCTGCGCGGCCCATGCCGTCGAGGCCGTGGCCGTCGGCAACGGCACGGCCGGCCGCGAAACCGAGCGATTCGTCCGGAGCCTGGGGCTCGGAGTGCCGGTGATCCTGGTCAACGAGGCCGGAGCCTCCATCTACTCGGCCTCGGAAACGGCCCGGCGGGAGTTTCCGGACCTGGACCTGACCGTGCGCGGCGCGGTCAGCATCGGCCGGCGGCTCATGGACCCCCTGGCCGAACTGGTCAAGATCGATCCCAAATCCATCGGCGTGGGGCAGTACCAGCACGACGTGGACCAGACGGCCCTAAAAAAGGCCCTGGACGCGGTGGTGGCCAGTTGCGTCAACGCCGTGGGCGTGGACCTCAATACGGCCAGCCTCGAACTTCTGGCCTTCGTGTCCGGCCTCGGGCCGGTCCTGGCCGCCAACATCGTGGCCCACCGCCTGGAGCACGGGCCGTTTCGGTCCCGGTCCGAACTGCGCAAGGTCAAGCGCCTGGGGCCCAAGGCCTTCGAGCAGGCGGCCGGCTTCCTGCGGCTGCTGGGCGGTCCGGTCCTCGACGCCACGGCCGTGCACCCGGAACGCTACGGCCTGGTCGCACGCATGGCCGCGGACGCCGGCTGCGCCGTGGCCGATCTCGTGGCCGACGCCGGCAAGCGGGCGTCCATCGACCTCGCGCGCTATGCGTCCGGGGAGGTGGGCCTGGAGACCCTTGGCGACATCATGGAGGAGTTGGCCCGCCCCGGCCGCGACCCCCGTCCGGCCTTCAGCGCCTTCTCCTTTGCCGACGGGGTGGAGGACATCGCGGACCTGCGTCCGGGCATGCGCCTGCCGGGCCTGGTCACCAACGTGGCCACCTTCGGCGCGTTCGTGGATATCGGGGTGCACCGCGACGGATTGGTGCACGTCAGCCACCTGGCCGACGGCTATGTGGCCGATCCGGCCCGGGTGGTGGCGGTGGGGCGGGAGGTGGTGGTCACGGTCCTTGACGTGGACCGGGAACGCGGCCGCATCAGCCTCAGCATGCGCCGCGATCCGTTGGGTGACGGGAAAGGGTAGGGCCGCCCACCGGGACGGCCCGATACGCCAACAGGACGGCCGGGCTATCCGGCCTGGGCCGCGCCCACCACGCCGTCGCCGGCCCGGGAGACCGGCCCAAGGGATGTGCAGACCTGGTTGCGGCCCAGGGTTTTGGCCTGGTAGAGGGCCTTGTCGGCCTTGTCCAGGAGGTCCTTGCGCTTGGCCAGGGCGCCCGGGAGCAGGGTGGCCGCGCCGATGGACACGGTGATGGAAAAGGCCTCGCCCGCGTGCACGAACCGGGCGTCGGCAATGATGCCGCGCAGGCGTTCGGCCAGGACGCGGGACTGCTCCTCCGTGGTCTGGGGCAGGATGATGACGAACTCCTCGCCGCCGTAGCGGGCGGTGAAGTCCGTGCTCCGCAGGGTCTCCGACACCAGCCGTCCGACTTCGCGCAGGACGTGGTCCCCGACCAGATGGCCGTAGGTGTCGTTGATGCCCTTGAAATGGTCGATGTCGAGCATGAGCAGGCTCATGGGGTGGCGGTAGCGCTGGTGCCGCCGCAGTTCCTCCACCAGCCGCTCGTCAAAAGCCCGACGGTTGTGGATGCGGGTC
>CAZIJE010000078.1:0-7504 GCA_964539435.1 uncultured Desulfovibrio sp. | reverse complement strand
GTCCGTCGTGGTCGGCCCGGATCTTGACCTGGCTGAAAAGGGCGGCGTTTTTGAGCGCCAGGGCCAGGTGGTTGATGGAGGCGTACAGGGCCTGGACCTGGTCCTTGCCAAGGGCCCGGCCCTTGGCCCGGTACAGGGACAGGACGCCGAAGACCTGGCCGCCGGCCCGAAGCGGCAGGGAAATCACTTCCTCGGCCGTTTCCGGCATGCCGACCTGTTCCCGGCCATGGCCGCCCTCGAGAAAGGTGGCCCGGTAGCTCTGCATGGGCCTGCCGGCCAGCTTGGCGGCCTGGCGCAGGAGCTGCTCGGTCCAGTGCCGTTCGGCCTCGTGGTCCATGTCCGGCTCCAGGAACAGCTCGGCTTCGAAGTCGCCGGATTCCCCGGTCTGCCAGAAGATGCCCATCAGGCTCCGCATGGGCAGGAGCAGTTCCAGGTCCTCCCGGGCGTTGTCCAGGATGACGGTCGGGTCCAGGGATTCCGAGGCCCGGGTCAGGATGCGGTTGAGAAACAGCACCAGGTCGGTCTTGCGGGCCAGAAGCTCGCGTTCGAGCATGATCTCGCGGGTCATGCGGAAGATGTCGTCGTAGAGGCTTTTGACCTCCTTGGCCCGAAAGATGACGTCGCGGATCTTCTTGTCGGTCAAGGGCTCGGACACGGCCGTCAAAAAGCCGTTTTCGAGCAGTTCGTCGAAATCGGCCACGGACTGGGACGCGGCCAGGATCAGGACGCGCTGCGGCACTTCCCACTGCTCCAGACGCTTGCGCGAGGCCGCGGGCAGGGCGTCCCAGGCCTCCTTGACCACGAAGATCACCAGCGGCGCGCCCCGGCCCAGGTCCCGTTCGGCGGGATGCTGGCCGGCCGGCCAATTGCGCAGGACATAGCCGCTGCCCAGAGCGGCAGAAATTTCCGTGGCTGCCCTGTCCTCAAGGCCGATGCCCCAAACCTGTTCCGGTCGCATACCGCGCGTCATACCTGGCCTCCTTTGCTCGTGGGGACCCCCAGGGGAGCGGTTCCCGCTGCTTTCTTTGCAAGATGAAGGCCATGCGGTCCGGCGTCCCGGTTTGACAAGACGGCCCAGGTGTGGCTCCGTCCCCCCATGCGTCAGCCGCGACTCTTCGCCACCCTCGATCCCTTTGTGGAATCCGGGGCCGTCATGGGCCGCAAGGTGGCCAATGCCGGCTTTCTCGACGCCCTGTTGCGGGCCGATCCCTTTGACGGCTACCATTTCTTCATGCCTTCCGCCCGGGAGCGCGACACCCAGGAAGCGCTGCTGGCCGCCCGCCATCCCGGCCCGGCCGCACGCGGGAAATTCAAGGTTCTGACGCGGCTGGACCTTCCGACAGCCCTGGCCGCCAATGCCTACGCCGTTTTTCACCTCTCGGACTGCATCACTTCCCAGCCCCGGCTGGCGGCCGCCCGAAACGCCCTGGCGAAAACCATCTTTCCCATCACCGCCACGACCCATTCCTTGAGCTACGCCGCCTATGGCCGGGAATTTCTTGCCCATCTCTGGCCGGGCACAACCCGGCGCGACGCCATCGTGGCCACGTCCACGGCCGGACGGGCAGTGGTGGAGGGCTTTTTCAGGTCCCTGCGCCAGGGCTACGGCCTCTCCCCCCAGACCCATCCGATGCCGCAACTGGCTACCATCCCCCTCGGCGTGGACCCTTCCGATTGGGGGCCTCTGGCCGGCGAAGCCCGGGCGGCCGTCCGCGCGCGCCTCGGCATCGCCACCGGGGCGGTGGTCCTGCTCGTCTTCGGCCGGCTGTCCCACAGTTCCAAGATGGATCTGGTGCCGCTTTTCCGGGCCGTGCAGCGCCTGGCCGGTGCCGGCCGCGACCTGTCGGGGTTGTGCCTTGTGGCGGCGGGCTGGACCGATGACGACGCCGGACCGTTCACCGACACCCTGGCCGCCCTGGCCGCGAACCTCGGCCTGCCGTTTCGGCTGGTGGCCCGGCCGTCCGAGGCGGCCAGGCGCGAGCTGTTCGGCATTTCCGACATCTTTGTATCCTTGGCCGACAACCCGCAGGAGACGTTCGGCCTGACCATCCTCGAGGCCATGGCGGCCGGGCTGCCGGTGGTGGCTTCGGACTACGACGGCTACCGGGACACGGTCGTCTCCGGGGAGACCGGGTTGCTCGTCCCCACCCTGGGCCTGGCCGACACCGATCCCCGGGACGTGCTCGCGCCCCTTTGCTACGACAACCACACCCACCTGCTCCTGGCCCAGGGACTGGCCGTGGACGTGCCGGCCTTGGCCGCCGGCCTGGAGGCCCTGGTCGCCTCTCCGGACCTGCGCCGGTCCATGGGCCGGGCCGGCCGGGAGCGGGTGCTGGCCGGCTTCACCTGGGACGCGGTGGTGGCGGGCCATCTGGTCCTGTGGGAAACGCTGGCCGCCGCGCCGGTCCCGGACCGGGAGACCCTGCGCCGGCAGCGCCATCCCATGGCCATGGCCTACGGGGACCTGTTCCGGAGCTACCCCACGGACGTCTTGTCCGACGCGGTGCGTCTGGTCTGGACCCGGACCGGCCGGGCCGTCTACCGTGGCCAGGACTTTCCCGTCCTCTACGCCGGCCTGGGGGAGGCCATTTCCCTTGCCGCCCTGCGCACGCTCCTTTTTCTGGCCCGGTCCGGGTGTCCCGGCCTGGCCCTGGCCGCCCGCCTGGCCGCGGCCGAGCCCGGGCTCGACGCCTTTGCCGCCCGGTTCCATGTGGTCTGGGCCCTCAAACAGGATCTGCTCGAAAAGGAGGCGTCATGAGTCGGGAGCCGGGGAGCGGCGCGGATGCGGGCCGGGAGGAGGGCGGCGCGTTCGGCCGTCCCAAGCGGAGCCTGGGCCAGAACTTCCTGCAGGACCCCAATGTGGCGGCCAAGATCGTGGCCGCCTGCGGCATCGAGCCCACGGACACGGTCATCGAGATCGGCCCGGGCCGGGGGGCCTTGACCGGCCACATCCTCGACGCCGGGCCAAGGGCGTTTCTGGCCCTGGAAAAGGACCGGGAACTGGCCGCGCTCCTGGCCCGGAACCATCCCCGGGCGGCCGTGGCCCTGGCCGACGCCCTGCGCCTGGACTGGTCGCGGATCGACAGGCTGGCGTCCGTGCGGCTGCTCGGCAACCTGCCCTACAACATCGCCTCGCCGCTGTTGTGGGACATCAGCGCCTGCTCCCTTGGGTTCCGCCGGGGGGTGTTCATGGTGCAGCACGAGGTTGCCAAACGGTTGACCGCCGGGCCGGGCGGGCGGGAGTACGGGGCGCTGACCGCCTGGGTGGCGGCGCATTGCCGGGTCGAATACCGTTTCAAGGTGCCGCCCACGGTCTTTGCGCCCCGGCCCAAGGTCGATTCGGCCGTGGTGGCCCTGACGCCCTTGCCGCCGCAGGAGCGTCCAACGGAGCCAGCGGCGCTCTCGCGGCTGCTCAAACTCCTTTTCTCCTTGCGCCGCAAGCAGTTGGGTCATATCCTCAAGCGCGTCTGGGACGAGGAGGTGGCGGCGTATTTCGAGGCGCAGGGGCTGGCCGGCCGTGACCGGCCGGAGAACATGTCGCCAAAACAACTCTCCGGCCTGGCCATATTATTGAAAAAGCGCCTCCCCTCTTGACTTTGGGGCTGAAATCGATTTTCTTTTGCCCACTCATGCCATGCGCGAGAAGGCATTTCGGCTGGGTGAAACGCGATCAGGCTTGTTGACTTCGCCTGGGGGAGGCGGGGAGAGCCTTTTCCGTTTGCTTGGTTGTTGCTGGAGATACCCAAGGGAGAGGTTCGGGAGCATTGTGCCGCCGCTTGGCGGTCGGCGTTTCAACCGAGGAGGAGAGGACTGATGACCAAGGCTGATCTGGTAGGAAAAATTGCCGAAAAGACAGGCCTGACCAAGGCCAATGCCGAGCGGGCCCTCAACGCCTTCATCGAGGCCGTCGAAGCGACCCTGGTCGGCGAAGGGAAAATCACCCTGACGGGTTTTGGCACCTTCATGGTGGATGAACGCAAGGCCCGCACGGGACGCAACCCCCGCTCCGGCGCTGAAATCAATATTCCGGCGTCCAAGGTGGTGAAGTTCCGGCCCGGCAAATTGCTCAAGGACGCCATTCAATAAACACTCCCGGGAGAGTTTGCATGTTACACGGCGAAACCGTTCACAGCCCCTTGCCTCAGGATCTGCCCTGGTGGCAGCCCGATCATTTCGTCTTTTTCAGCGTCCTGTACCTGGTGCTTTTCATCATCGCCTCAGGCATGGGCTACTGCGTGGTCAAGGCCTTTTTGGACACGAAAAACGCCGACGCCCACGGCCACCACTAGGCGACTCCGACGCTCCGGCGTCAACCGATCCGCCCGGCCCTGGCCGGGCGGATTTTTTTGTCCCGCTCCTCCCCTTGACACAGGAGGGGAGCGCGGATAAGAGTCCATCTTTGTCGCAGGGAATTTCCCAAGGGGGAGGTGATTGACATGCCCGGAGTGTACCTTGACGAGTCCGACAACTTCGACGTGGCCCTTCGCCGCTTCAAGAAGCAGGTCGAAAAATCCGGCATTCTCTCTGAGTTGAAAAAACGCCAGCACTTTGAGAAGCCCAGCGTCATGCGCAAGAAGAAAAAGGCGGCCGCCCGCAAGCGCCTGCTGAAGAAAATGCGCAAAATCAACATGATGTAATGAATCTTACGGCCCGTATCGAATCCGACTACCTGGCGGCCATGCGCGCCAGGGACGAGCTGGTCGTCGGCGTTCTGCGCATGCTCAAGGCTGCCGCCAAGATGCGGCAGGTCGAGCTCAGGCGTCCGCTCACCGACGACGAGCTGCTTGACGTCCTGGCCAAGCAGGGCAAGCAGCGCCGGGAGTCCATCGAACAGTTCGCCAAGGCGAACCGGGCCGATCTGGTCGAAAAAGAGGAGCGGGAACTGGGTGTGCTCATGGCCTACCTGCCCGCTCCCCTCACCGACGCCGAGCTCGGCGACGCCGTGGCCGCTGCCGTGGCCGAACTGGACGCCCATGGCATGAAGGACATGGGCCGAGTGGTGCAGGCGGTGTTGTCCGCCCACAAGGGACGGGTCGACGGCAAGCGGGCCAGCGACGCCGTCAAGGCGCGCCTCGCTTCCTCCTAGAACCTGCATCTTCCTTTATTTCTTATGGAATCCAGAACCCTTTCGTTGCTGGAGTTTCCTAAGGTCTTGGAACGGCTGGCCCTGCTTGCCGTTTCTGAGCCTGCGGCCGCTGCCTGCCGGGCTCTTGCCCCCTTTTCCGATCAGGAAACCCTGGCCCTGGCCCAGCGCAAGCTGGCCGAGGCCGTGGAGCTGCGCCGCGACGCGGCCTTCGAGTTCACCCCTTTTCCCGACATCGAACCCCTGTTCGACCTCCTGGAGAGCGAGCGCCGGGGCCTGGACCTCGACGCCCTGGTGGCCCTCGGCCATGTCCTTTCCCGCGTGGCCGCCCTGCGCCAGGCCCTGGGGCAGGGGGAGCCCGGACAGTCGCTTCTGCGCGACGCCGTGGCCGCCACGCCTTGGCCGAAAAAGACCCAGGCCGCCCTGGCCCGGTGCCTGTCCGCCGACGGACGGCTCCGCGACGAGAGCTCGCCCGAGCTTTTTTCCGTGCGCCAGGAGATCCGCACCATCCACCAGACCATTGCCAACCGGGTCAAGGAGTTTGTCGGCGAAAAGGACATGGGGCCTTTTTTGCAGGACGACTACGTCACCATCTCCTCGGACCGCTACGTCCTGCCGCTCAAGGCCAACTTCAAGGGGCGGATTCCGGGCATCATCCACGACTACTCCCAGACCGGCGAGACCGTGTATGTGGAGCCGTTTTTCCTGGTCGAGGTCAACAACCGCCTCCAGGAGCTCAACAACGAGGAGCGCGAGGCCGAGGCCCGGGTCATGGCTTTTCTCACCGGCCTGGCCAAGGACGAGCGCCGGGAAGTGGCCGCTTCCTACCGGCTCTTGGTCGAGTGCGACGTGCTGTGGGCCAAGGCCGCCCTGGCCGAGCGCCTGGGCGGGACGCTGCCGGAAGTGGCGGCCAACAACGCCGTCCACCTCCTGTCCGCCCGGCATCCGCTCCTGGTGCTTGCGGCCGGCGACGACGCCCCGGAAAAGGTCACGCCCCAGGACCTGGTCCTGGCCGAGGACCAGCGGGCCCTGATCGTCACCGGCGCCAATGCCGGCGGCAAGACCGTCTGCCTCAAAACCCTCGGGCTCCTCTCGGTCATGGCCCTGTCCGGCCTGCCGGTCCCGGCCGGCGAAGGCAGCCGGCTGCCGTTTTTCCACAAGGTCTTTGTCTTTCTCGGCGACGAGCAGAGCCTGGAGGACCACCTGTCCACGTTCACGGCCCAGATCCGCCACCTGTCCCGGGTCTGGCCGGAGATCGACGCCGCCACCCTGGTCCTGCTCGACGAGTTCGGGGCCGGCACCGACCCGTCCCAGGGCGCGGCCCTGGCCCAGGCCGTGGTGGACGGCCTTTTGGACCGCGGGGCCTATCTGGCCGCCGCCACCCACTTTCCGGCGCTCAAGGCCTACGGCCTGTCCCGGCCCGGCGTGCGCGCGGCCTGCATGCTCTTCGATCCGGCCACCAAAAAGCCGGTCTACCGCCTGGCCTACGACCAGGTGGGCGCGTCCATCGCCCTGGACGTGGCCCGGGAACACGGCCTGCCCGAAGACATCCTGGAACGGGCCAGCCGGTATCTGCTCCTCGACGGCGGCGACGCCGGGCAGGTCTTCGACCGCTTAAACGACCTGGCCCTGCGCCGGGAGCGCGAGCTGGACGCACTGGCCGCCACCCGCCGCCAGGAAGAACAGCGGATCCGCAAGCTCAAGGACAGCCTCAAAAAGGCCCAGGACACCCTGATCGAGGAGATCAGGAACATTTCCCGGGACATCGGCCGGCGTCACGAGGCCGGCCGCATCGAGCGCAAGGAGGCCCAGAAGGCCCTTGCCGACGCCAGAAAAAGACTTATGGAAGAAAGCACCGCCATCACGGGTGAAACGCCCGTTGCTGGCGGACCGGCGGCCGGCGTGGACATTGCCTCCCTGGCTCCGGGCCAGGCGGTCCGCATCCTCAGCTGGGACAAGACCGCCGTTGTGCGGGAAAAAGACCTCAAGCGCCAGGCCGCCAAGGTCGATATAGGCGGCGTGAGCCTGTGGGTGCCGGTGGCGGACATGGCCCCGGCCGAGGCTCCGGCCAGCAAGGGCGGCGTGGCCGTGACGCCGGCGGCGCGGGGCGGGACCGGGCTCGGACTGGTCCTCGACCTGCGCGGCATGCGGGCCGACGCGGCCGAAAGCGAACTGGCCGCGTTCATCGACACGGCGCTATTGCGCGGCCACGGCGAACTCGAGGTCATCCACGGCAAGGGCACCGGAGCCCTGCGCCGCGAGGTGCACCGGTTCCTCAAGGAGCACCCGCAAGTCGCCTCCTTCGCCCTGGCTCCGGAAGACCGTGGCGGCGACGGCATGACCATGGTCACGCTGAAGTAGGGAGGATGCCTCCGGCGGCCAGGAGAGGCGCTGCCTCTCCTGGACCTCTCCGCCGGGGGC
>CAZIJE010000077.1:0-18032 GCA_964539435.1 uncultured Desulfovibrio sp. | reverse complement strand
AGGCAGGGAGGGTCCGGGAGGGGCTTAGCCCCTTCCGGCCGCCGGAGGCCTCTTCCCTTCTCTCGCCCCTTGCCCCTCGCCCCTCGCCCCTCGCCCTACCCCGCGAGCGCCTGCTCGTACACCGCTTCCAGCCGCGCCGCCATGGCCGGCCAGTTGAGTTCTTCGGCGATAAGGCGGGCGGCGTTGGCGCGCTTGCGTTCGCGGCCGGCGGCGTCGGTCAGGGCGGCGACAATGGCCTGGCCGAAGGCCGTGGCGTCGCCGACGGGCGCGGTGTAGCCGGTGTCATGGGTTTCCATGATCCGCTTGATTTCCCCGACGGCGTTGGACACCACGGGCACGCCCGAGGCGAGGTAGTCGCCGAACCGGATGGGGAAGCGGGCCTTTTCGATGGGGTCGTCGTCCATGGGCAGAAGCAGCGCGTCCGAGGCGGCGAGATAGGCCGGCACCTCGGTGGGCGGCTTTTCGCCCACGGTCACGATGTCCGGGGCGAACCGGTCCTGGTAGACCCGCATCCGGGCCTTGAAGTCGTCGGAAATGTGGAGCTTGCCGAGAAAAAGGAGCTTCAGGGCCGGCAGGGTCTTGCGGGCCTCGGCATAGGCGTCGAGCAGGGCGAAGAGCGACTCGGTGTAGGTGTGGCCCATGGACAGGACCACCTGGTCGTCCGGGGCCAGGCCCAGCGCGGCCCGGGCCGCGGCCTTGTCCGGCATGTCCGGGGAGACGGTCGGGCAGTTGGGGATATAGTGGATCCTGTCGTCCGGCAGGCCCGCGTCGCGAAATTTCTGCATGAGGATGGCGCTGGCGGCCGTGGCGACGTCGGCCCGGGCAGGCAGCCGGTCCTCGGTGAAGTCGTAGAGGGCGCGCACGGGCGCGGGATGGTGCAGGGTGAAGCCGCCCTTCCACATGTCGTCGTGGTCCAGGACGATCTTGACCTTGGGCCGGGCCACGGAGGTCAGCAGCGTGGCGAAGCTGACGGGATGCAGCGGAAAGGCGAAGGCGTGCAGGATGTCCATGTCGCGGGTCAGGCACTCGCGGGCGTTTAAAAACATCCGCAGGGTGTGGCCGGTGTGGTAGGTGGCCAAATTGACGCGCGGCAGGAGACGGATGGTGAGGCTCCCTTCCCGGCGGTCGCGGATCGACAGGGTAGGCTCGCGCGAGGCGCACAGGAGCGTGACCTCGTGGCCGCGCGCGGCCAGGTGCCGGGCCAGGTGGTAGCACCGGAAATAGGTACCGTAACGCTCGGGATTGTGATTGAGGTAGAGGATTTTCATTAGAGATTCGTCTTGAGAAAGAGTTTTTCCGGCAGGGCCCGCACGAGCCCCATGATCGGCCGCCAGAACCAGGGGGTGTACAGGATCGGCCTGCCGGAGAGGATGGCCTGGCGGATGTCCCGGGCCACGCGCTCGGGCGTGGCGGTGAGCGCCTTGGGCGTGGGCATGGCTTCGGTCATGCGCGTTTTGGTCCAGCCCGGCAGGACGGTCACGACCCGCACGCCGGTTTTGGCCAGGCGGTGGCGCAGGCCGGAAAGAAAGGCGGTCAGGCCGGCCTTGGCCGCGCCGTAGACGTAGTTGCTCTTGCGGCCCCGCTCCCCGGCCGGGGAGGACAGGCCGACGATGGTCCCGTGGCCGCGCCGGGCGAAGTCGGCGGCCACGATTTCAAGGATGGAGACCGCGCCGGTCAGGTTGGTGTCCAGGACGGCCTTGGCGGCGGCGAAGTCGGCCTGGGAGGCCTTCTGGTCGCCGAGCAGGCCGAAGGACAGGACCGCCACGTCCGGGGCCGGGTCCAGGGCGGCGTAGAAATCCTTATGCCCGGCGAAATCCAGGGCGTCGAAGGGGACGACCGTCACGGGCGTCTCGAAATCGCACCGGATGGAGGCGGCCGCCTGCTCCAGGCGGGCCACGTCCCGGGAGGCCAGGATCAGCTCGGCCCGGTCCATGCGGGCCAGCTCCCTGGCCAGGGCGAGGGCGATATCGGAGTTCGCGCCCAGGATCAGGACCCGGGGCGGCGCGCCGTCGGGCGTGAGGCTCCTGGGACGCTTTGGCGGCAGGAGCGTGTTTTTTAATAGCCGCAGGCCGAACCGGGCGTAGTTGGCGAGGATCTTGGGGCTGCCGCCGGCCTGCAGGAGCTTGCGGCCGATGTAGCTTGGCCGCAGGTGGAAATCGAGCAGCACCTTTTTGCGGAAGGCCTCGATCTCCTCCATGGTGAGAAACGTGGTGCCGACCGTGGGGGCGTTGAAGTAGTCCTTGCCGAGGACGGAGCCTGGCAAAAGCCCCTCCTCCCGGGCGATTTCGTTGAGGCGCGTGCCGTAGTAGGGAATGGCGATATGCAGTTCCAGGAAGTCGTTGTCGAGCTCGAAGATGTGCCGGCGCGTGGCCTGCAAGTGCTCCCGGCCCTCCCAGGGCAGACCGATCAGGAAAAAACCGAAGGTCCGCAGGCCGACTTCCTTGGCCCACCGGGTGGCCTGCAGGTTGTCTTCCACGGTGGTGTGCTTGCGGATGCGGGATAAGGTCTCGGGGCTTCCGGACTCGTAGCCGAAGGCCACCAGCCAGCAGCCGGCCCGTTTCATGAGGGCCAGGGTGTCCCTGTCCAGGGGCTTGACCTTGGAGTTGGCCACCCACCGGATTTTTCCGGCCAGGGGCGAATCCAGGATGGCCTGGCACACGGCCCGGGTCCAGTCCGCGTCAAAGGTGAAGGTGTCGGACTTGAAGAAAAAATCCCGGATGTTGTGGGTGAAGTAGCATTCCTTGAGTTCGGCCAGGATGTTCGCCGGCGAACGCAGCCGCAGTTTTTTCCCGGAGATCTTCGGCGTCATGCAGAAGATGCAGGCCGAGGGACAGCCGCGCGAAGTGGCGATGGTGGCCTGGGCCTCGCCGGTGTCGGGCCGGGCGTAGAGGGCGTTTTTGATCAGGCTCCGGTCCGGGAACGGCAGGCTGTCGAGGTCGGTCTCAAAGGCGGCGAAGCCCGTTTTCGTCCAGACGTCGTCCTTCCGGTAGAGGATGCCGCCGATGCCGGACACGGCTCCGGGATCGCGAAAGTGGGCGGCGGCCAGCCGACCGACCGTGAAATCCGACTCCTGGCCGATCAGGTAGGTGGCGTTTCCCAGGTCGAGCTGGGCCAGGAGGGCGTCGTCGGGATCGAAAAAGATCGCGCCCTTGAGCATGACCAAAAGGCCGGGTTTTCTGGCGGCCAGCTCGTCCACCAGCTTCAGGTCGTCGAAGATGGTGGAGTTGGTGATGCTGAGAAACACCCCGTCCGGGTCTTCGCGGTCGAAGTCGGCCAGCAGGTCGGCCCGGGCCAGGCGCTCGGTCTGGTAATCGCGCAAAAAGACCGCAAAACCCTCGGCCTTGAGGGTGGCGGCGGCGTAGCCCAGGTCGTTGGGGGCGCGCATGGACGTGGCCGTGGACTGCTCCACATTGCCCTGGGATCGGTCCTCGCCGCGCTGGTAGAACCGGCCGGGCGGGTAGAAGAGCATGATCTTTTTCATGGCCGACCAGAATGCTCCATGTAGAGGATGAAGTAGCAGCTGAGGATCCACAGGGCCAGCGAGGCCTGGATGAAGCCGTCGCGCAGGAGCACCAGGGTGGGCGAGCCGCTTTTGCACTCGACCAGCGTGATCTGCAGGTAGCGCAGCACGCCCATGATGACGAAGATCGCGCTCAGGTACAGCTTGTCCGAGCCGTGCTTGGCCATGACCTCGGGGGAAACCGTGTAGAGGATGTAGCTGACGATGACAACCGCAGCCATGATGATCATGGCCGCGGAGACGAATTCCAGGTTGTAGCCGTCCAGGGACCGGCGCGTCCGCTCGCAGCCCGAGGCCGACAGGAGCAGGTCGTCGCGGCGCTTGGCGAAACCGAGGAAAAGGGCCAGCAAAAAGGTCAGCAGCACGATCCAGTGGCTCGGGGTGACGCCCGTGACCACGCCGCCGGCAAAGACCCGCAGCACGAACCCCACGGCGATGCAGCCGAGGTCGATCAGGGCCTTGTGCTTGAGCCCGAAGCTGTAGAGCAGGTTGACGGCCAGGTAGGTCCCGAGAATGCCGGCGAAGGCGGCCGAGCCGAGAACGGCGGTCACCACGGCCGCGCCGCCGAGGAGGGCGGCCCCGAACGCCAGGCCCTCGGCCGGGGTCAGCGCGCCCGAGGCCAGGGGCCGGTGGCGCTTGGTCGGGTGGGCGCGGTCTTCCGCCACGTCTTTCAGGTCGTTGACGACGTAGACGGCGCTGGCCGTCAGGCAAAAGGCGACAAAGGCCAGGACGGCCTGTCCGGTGGCGGCGGGACCGGCCAGCTTCCAGCCGAAAAAAAGCGGCAGGAAGACGAAGGCGTTTTTGACGTACTGGTGCGGCCGGGCCAACTTCAGGCAGGAGGCCAGGCGCGAGGGACGGTATGGCATATCTCTCCAGCCGGCGTCGCGCCGGGCGGCGGAACCATAGCCGGGATCGGACCGCGCTTCAATCGTCGCCCGTGGCCGCGCGTTTCGCCCGGCCGGGCCAGGGCATCAGGAGGAGGAGCGCGGCCGCGCCCAGAACGCCCCAGGCGGCCTCGACCCAGGGCACGAGCCGGGCCATGGTCTCCTCGTCGGCAAAAACCAGTTCGGCCGGTCCCGAGGCATCGGCCGGCAGGGGAAAGGCGTTTAAAAACCCGAGCCCGCGCACCGGACCGATGTCCTGGCCGCCGATCCGCAGCCGCCAGCCCGGGTGAAAGGATTCCGCGAAAAGCAGGTACCCACCCTGCCCGGTCGGCCCAGCCGGCTCAGCCGGGAGGTCGAACCGGTACCGGCCGGGGCTGACCCGGTCGTAGGCCGGAAACCGACCGGCGGCATGGCCTTTTGGCCCAGACGTCAGCTCGATCCGGTCGCAGGCCACGGAAGCCGGCCCGGCCAGGGTCAGACGGACCCGGCCCGAGGCGTCGGCCACCACGGTCCCGGCGTCCACATCCATGGCCCCGTCGGCGGTAAAGGTCTTTTCCGTGCCGTCCGGCAGCGCGCACACGTCCCCGACCCGGCCGACCAGGCGCAGGGCCGCCCGGTAGGTTCCGGGAACCGGCGCGTCCAGGGCGAAGGCGGCCGGCAGCCGCGCCGCCGCGCCAAAGGAGAGCGTGGCCCCGCCCGGGAGCGGCGTGTCGGCCACCAGCCGCATGGGCTGGTTGGGCGCGTTGGACTGGGAGGAAAGCTGGGCCTGGCGCATGGCGAACCGGACCGTGACGGTCGTGGCCGGGCCCTGCACGGCATGGACTTCCTTTCGCGCGTAGACGTCTTCCCACCGGCCGTCCGGCTTGCCTTCCACCCGAAAGAGCGGCCGGGCCGACCCGCCGTCCACGGACACCGTGGCGTCGACGTAAGACGGCGCGTCCTTGTCGCCGAAAAGGCGCGGATAGGCCTCCAGGGCGAAGGCGGCCACGGGCACGGGGAACCTGGCCGTGAACACGACTTCGCCCGGAGCCTCGCCCTCCACGGCCACCGTGCCGCCGCCCTGGGGATCGACGCCCTCCAGGCGAGCGCCCGTGCTCTGGACCGTTGTTCCGGAACCCGCCGCCAGGAGCGGCACGAAGAGCTTCGGGGCCAGGGGCGCGACCGGACCGTCCGCCACCTCCTCGGCCTCGGCCGCCAGGCGGACGCCGCCTGAGGCCAGGGCCGCCACACGGTCCTGGGCGGTTTCGAAGGCTTCCTCGGGTACGGCCAGCAGGCCGGATACGGCCACGCCCCGGCCGGGGACCTCCACTTCCAGGGCATGGGGCGGACCGGGCTCGAAGGCGGCCGTGCCGCAGTCGATCCAGTCCAGGCCCCGGCCAAGCGGTCCGGCAGCCAGGACGGCCACGGGCGCGCCGTCCAGGGTTACCCGGGCCTCGCCGGCCCAGGGCGCGGCCCCGGCCCGCAGAAAGATCCGCCACGGCCCGTGGCCGACCAGGGGAAAGGAAACCTTCCCAGGTGCCTTGGAGACCTTGCCGCCGCCGTCCAGGGCCGCGCCGCCGGAACGCGGATCGTCGAGGAGCCGGCCGGACAGGTTCTCGAACTCCCCGTCCAGGCGGGCGGCCGCCGCCGGCAGGAAGGCGTTTTCCGGCAGAAACGGCAGGCACAGCTCGGGCCAGGACCGGCCGTAGGCCGCGAGGCCGGACAGGCCGGTCCCCAGGCGGGAGACGGCGGCGGCCGTCAGGTCGGCGCCGAAAAAAAGCGCCTCCCCGGCGAATCCGGCCTCCGGGCCGGAGGCCAGGGACAACAGGAGCGGGAACCCGCCGGCGGCCAACCGCCCCTGCCCGGCCAGCCGCAGCCGGGGCAGGAAGTCCTCGTTTCTGAGGACCTCGACGGGCGGAGCGGCCAGGGCCGGGTCCGGGCGCAGGTCGGCCTGGGCGGCCACAAAGGGCGCCAGGATGCCGCCCGGATCGAAAAGCGTCTCCGGGCCGCGCTTGGTGGTCGGCATCCAGCCGAAGGAGCCGTAGGACAGGTACGGCTCGCTTGGGTCGAAAAGGACCCTTTTCACGGCCGCCAGGCCCAGGAGCCGGCCGAACCGGTCCGTGGCCGGCCAGGGCCGCATGAGCACGGTCAGCAGGTACCGGCCGTACGGCTCGCCGATAAACGTCGGTCCCATGACCGCGTCCTTGCCGAGCAGGGCGAAGTTGCGGGTCACGGCGCTTTGCGGCGGGGCTGGCACGTCGCCGGTGGGTCCGGCGATGGTCGGCCAGACCGTCACCCGGTAGTCGTCGGGATCGGCGGACAGGGCCTGGGCCAGGACGCCCTCGGCCGGGGACACGGGCTGGGCCATGAGCGCCATGGTCTGGGTGGTGGCGTTTTTGGGGGCGGCCAGGGAGCCGTTCCAGTAGGGCGCGAGGTAGACGGCCAGGCACCCGGCCGTAACGGCGCAAACGCCCCAGTCCACGACCCGCGACCCGCGCCAGACCGTGCGCCGGGAGATGGCGGCCAGGCCCATGCCGGCCAGGAGGGCCAGGCCGGCGTAATAAAGCGGCAGCCACCGGGCCGGCCGGGCCATGAGGAAAAAGACCATGGACACCCGGTGGAGGACCTTTTCGTACAGGACCGCCCCGGCCAGGGTCTTGTTGCCGGCCATGAACAGGAATCCGAAGACGAGGCAGAGGACGGCGAAGGTCTTGAGCCCCTTGTCGCCGGTCCGGTAGCCAAGGCCCACAAGGGCCAGGGCCAAAATCCCCAGGGCCGCGCCCGTCCAGGCCGGGGTCTCCTTCAGGTTCACCGGATAGGCGTATTCCGTGCCCATGCCGTAGTTGTCGGTGTGGCCGAGCATGGCCTGGCGCAGGGGCGCGGAAAACCGGCGGTAGATGCCCTCGTAGTTGTCCCGGACCTCGCTTTCGGTCTGGTGGTATTTGACGGCCGTGTCCCCGGCCGCTGGCCGGGCGGCCGGCGCGAGCCAGTGGAGGTGCAGGACGAAGACGGCCAGTCCGGCCAGGGCAACGCAGGCCAGGGGTTTGGCCGAACGCCGGGCCACGGTCATGGACAGGGTGAATATCCCGGTCATGGCCGCGAAAAAGACGATGCCAAAAGCCGACGCGGAACAGACCAGCGCGCCAAGGAGGCCGGCGGCCAGGGCAAAGCCGGCCGGACGCCGCCAGCCGGGAGCGGCGACGGCCCGGTGGAGGAGCGCCAGCACCCAGGGCAACAGGGCCAGGGCGAAACCGGTTTCCTGGATGTGGCCGCTGACGGCCAGGGAATACTGGCGGGGATTGCAGGCGTAGAGCAGCGCGGCCACGAAGGCCGGCCACGGGCCGAGGCCCAGGAGCCGGCACAGGGCCAGAATGCCGGCCGCGCCGATCACCGCATAGGCCGGGCCCTGCCATTTGGCCACCACCGCGCCGCCAAGGGGCGCGGGGACCTCGCGGACCACGATGTCGAACCACCGGTTCATGGCCCCGAAAACGCCGGGCGAGCCCAGATCGAAGAGCGGATTCCAGGCGTGCTTGGAAATGGTGGCCAGACGCCGCACTTCCGCGGCATGGGGGGGGACAACGTTGTCCCAATTCTGGTAGACGTGGCCGGGCGCGAACGCGATTCCCCGCCAGGAGACGACGACGAAGAGCGCGATGCCGGCCAGCGGGAGGAAATATCGTTTCATGGCGGACGGGGTCGGAGGCGATCAGAGATAGGCCCGCAGGCGCCGCCAACCGGCCTTGAGCGCGGACAGCCAGGGCTTGTTCCCTTCCAGGGGCTCCATCAGCCGGACGTACCGGTGCAGCGACGCGGCCAACCCGAACAGCCGGGCGGCCACCGGGCCGCCGCGCCTGGCCAGCCAAAAAAGGATCGCGCGCAGCCGGGGCAGGCGCACCATCCAGTAAAAGCAGGCATTGAAGGCCGTCAGGGCGTCGGTGTCGGGCTGGCGCAGCACGGCCTGGTGGAAAAGCCCGGCCTTGATCTCCCCCTGCGCGCCGAGGACCATGGCCTCGATGCGGTCGTAGACCCGGGTGCCCCGGTAGGGCTGCAGGAGCCCGGACCAGGGGTGGTTGTTCGGTCCCAGGCGCAGGTTGAGGTCCAGGGTCTTTTCCGCCAAGGCCAGGGTCTCGCCGGGCAGGTTGAACATGTTGAAGGTGGAGAACCGGATGCCGTGGCGGGTCAGCAACGCGGCCGTGCGCAGGATCTGCTCCTCGCTGATCTTCTTGCCGAGCACCTCGTTGCGCAGGGCCTCGTCCCCGGACTCCAGGCCGAAAGAGACCGCGCGGCAGCCCGACCCGACCAAAAGCCGCACCAGCTCCTCGTCGACCAGATTGGCCCGCAGGGCGCAGGTAAAAGGCAGGCCCACCTCCCGGCGGTAGCGCTCCAGGAATCCCTCCAGCCATTCCCGGTCCTGGATGAACAGGTCGTCCACGAAGGCCAGGTAGCGCAGCCCCTGCGGACGCGCGGACCGTTCCCGGCGGATTTCCTCGAGCAGCCGTTCGTGGCCGTGGCGGCGGACGTAGCGGCCCTTTCCGGCGTAGAGGCGGCGCAGGACGTGGTTGTAGCAAAACGAGCAGCTGTAGGGGCAGCCCCGGGCGGCCAGGATCTCCAGGCCCGCGCCGTCGAACACGGCGGGATAGCGGCGGCGGTAGAGGCCCCGGTCGGGAAACGGCAGGGCGTCGAGGCTCGGGCGCAGGGGGTAGAGTTCGTTTTGGACCAGGCCATCCCCGGTCTTGACCCAGAAACCGGGCACATCGGCTCCGGATTCTCCCCGGGCCAGGGCGTCCACGAAGTCCGGCAGGGCGTCCTCGGCCTCGCCCCGACAGAGGGCGTCCAGGGCGGATTCGCCGACCCATTCCGGGAAAAAGGTGGCATGGGGACCGCCGGCGATGACCCGGCAGCCGGGCATGGCCCGCTTGACCGCGGCGGCGGCCTCCCCCGCCCAGGCCTCCAGCCCGGTCATGACCGAGAAGGCCGCCACGTCCGGCGCGTATTGGGCGATCTTGGGAAAAAAGTCCCTGCCCTCGCAGTGCTGGACCAGGACATCGGCCGCATGCCCCCGCTCGCGCAAGGCAGCGGCCAGATACATGACGCCGAAGGATTCGTATCCGTCGCGCTGGAGGAACAGGACTTTGGCCATGGAACCGGTCCGCCTCAGCGACCCGGGCCGTCGAGGATGTCCCGGGTGTACAGGGCGGCCTCTTTTTTCATGATCTCCCGCCAGTCGTATTCCCGGACCACCAGCTCCCGGCCGGCGTGGCCGAGGCGGCCGGCCAGGTCCCGGTCCGCGATCAGGCGCAGGAAGGCCTGGGCAAAGCCGTCCACGTCGCCGCTTTGGACCACGAGCGCGTTTTCCCCGTCCCGGGCGATCTCGCCGATGGCCTTGAGCTTCGTGACGACCACCGGTTTGCCGCAGCCCCAGTACTCGAAGAGCTTGAACGACAGGTAATGGTCGTGGTTGAGGGTGGCCCGGAGGGTCATGGCCCCGATGTCGCAGGCGCAAAGGACCGCCGGCACCTCGGCGTGGGGAATCCAGCCGGGCAGGACCACGTTTTGCTCCAGGCCCAGGCGGGCGATCAGCGGTCGGCAGACGGCGTCGAAATAGGGGCTGCCGCCGCCGAGGATGAGCAGGCGGGCGTCGGGGCGCGCGGCCACGATCCGGGCCATGGCCTCGATCAGGATGTCCACGCCGTCGTCGTGCTTGATGTCGCCGTGAAAGACCAGGACCGGCGCATCCTCGGGGATGCCGAGCCGGGCGCGCACGCCCGAGGTGTCCCAGTCCGGCCGGAAGGTCTCGGAATCCGTGCCGTCGGCCACGATGTGGATCTTCCCGGCCGGCAGGCCGTGGGCCCGCACCAGGTGGTCCTTGAGCTGCCGGCTGACCACGAAGACGCAGCGGGCCTGGCGCAGGACGTAGTTTTCCAGCCACACGAGGGGCTTGCTGAGGAGCGGCATGTCCGTGCGGGCGATGTCGGAATAGAAGTCCGTGAAATCCACGAACACCGGGCGGCCGATGCACTTGCCGGCGATCACGGCCGCCAGCCCGGCCAGGGGGTTCCAGGCGTGCAGGGCCGCGAACCCCCGGCCGCAGGAACGGCGGTACCACAGTTCCAGGATGACGAGCGAGATGATGGAGGCGAGAAAGTGCCAGATCCGCACCGGCAGCCGCCAGCCGGAATAGAGGTGCCTGGACCAGCCCGGGAACTGGTTCATCCAGATCCATTCCAGAAAATAGGAGCGCCGGGAACCGAGGTCCTTGCTGGGCGAAACCATGTTGACCATGGCCCGCTTCTCCGCGATCAGGGCCTTGGCCAGCCAGTACATGCGCAGATTGGCCCGGGAAACCGGCGGAATCGTGGTTTCGACCAGGATGCCGACCTTGGGCCGGCTGCCGAGATCAAAGCCGTCGGGAACCTGATCGAGGTGTTTTTTCGAGGAAAAGAACATGGTGTCGGCGGCCTTCGTTCCTTTAGGGGGTGGGCTCTTTTATGCTTTCTTGCGTCCGATGGCAAAGAGGAGCAGGCCCTTGCCGGCGGCGTCGGCGGCCGCGACCAGCGGCCAGGTGGCTACCGTGGCGAGCCTGGCGGCGTAATCGGCCAGGTCCACGGCCCGGGACAGCAAGGAATCCGGAGCGGCCTTCATGGACGCGGCCGAGGAGCCCTCGCTTCCGGGATTGCGCCGGCGCCGCAGCCACCCCAGCCCGCCACTGGCCCGGGCCAGGGACAACAGACCGTAGAGATACGGATTGGGCTGGGACCATGGCCGGGTGAAGGTGACGGCCTCCACGGTTTCCAGGCCGCAACGGGCGAAAAGGGCCGGCATGGTCCGACGGGAAAAAAAGCTGATGTGTTCGGGCGGCCGGACCATATTGTACCGGGGTCCGAACAAATCGAAAAGCAGGGTGTCGAGGCCCGGCGTTTCGATGCAGACCACGCCGCCCGGGGCCAGATACCGCGTCACGTCGCCAAGAAAGGCCACCGGATCGAGGACGTGCTCGATGACATGGGACAGGATGACCACGTCATAAGCCCCCTCCTCGGCCCTGGGCGGCAACGTGCCGGCGTGGACAACGATCCCGTAGTGGCGGGAGGCGAACCGCCGGGCCGTCTCGCACAGGTCCGCGCCGGTCACGGCGTAGCCGCGCCGTTTGAGGCCGTAGAGCAGCGTGCCGTGCTGACAGCCGATCTCCAGAACCCGCCTGGCCCCGGGATGGGCGCGTCGGATGCGCCGTTCCCACTCTCCGGCCCGCCGCACGGCCACGCCGGGCGCGACGGCCTCGGGAACGCGGTTGTAGTCCTCCTGCTCGTTGTAGAACCGTTCCAGTTCCTCGCCCGTCGGCCTGGGCAGGGTGAAGGCGAAGTCGCAAGCGGGACAGGACCACAGGCCGTAGCGCGCGTCGACCGCCCCGCGCGGCGCGGTCTCCCTTGCACCGCAGACCAGACACTTTCGATCGGCTTCAGGCATTGTCCACCTCGAATCTGGGCGTGGCGTCATATCCCATGGCCGCCAGGGTCCGGCCGTAGATGTTGTCCCAGAGGTTGTCCCGGGAAGCCGCCACCACCCGCTGGCGCAGGGCGAAATAGTACGGGTCGTCGGTCAGGATCCGGATGCAGGCCTCGGCCAGGGCGGCCGGATCGTAGGCGATGACTTCCCCGAGGCCGCCCTCGCGGACCTCCCGGTGGGACGGCGGCACCTCGGTGGTGACTACGGGCAGGCCGCAGCCGATGGCCTCGCGGATCTTGATCACGTCGCCGAAGCGCTTCACGTTCTCCGGAAACGGCATGTACGGGGCAAGGCTGGCCGAGGCGGTCAGGGCCGCGCCGAGGATGGCCGCCCGGTCGGTGACGTAGCCGCGCCAGCGCAGGGCCTTGGAAACGCCCAGGGCTGCGGCCCGGGCCTTGAGCTCGGCCAGCTGCGGCCCGTCGCCGAAGACGTCGACGACCGCGTCCGGCACCGCGGCCAGGATGGCGGGCAGGGCCTCGACAATAAGCGCCACGCCGTTTTCCCGGCAGATGCCGCCGCTGTAAAAGAGCCGCCGCCGGTCGATGGCCGCGTCCGGGGGGATGGCCGCCCCGTCCGGAATGAAGCCGAACGGCACCCACAGCTCCCGGCCGATGCGCGCCATGTCGTAGCCGAGGATGTCGCGCCGGGCGTCGCTGATGGCGTAGGTGTAGTTCCAGATCCAATCCGAGGCGCGGCAGGCGGTCCGGTCGAGCCAGATGTAGAAGTCGTTTAGAATCTTGTTGTCGAACTTCCAGGGCGACCAGTCCGAGATGTAGTAGGCCGTCTCCCGGACCTTGCCCCGCTTCTTGAGCGCCGCCCCGCACAGGGCCAGGATGGACTCCACCCCGACGAACAGGTCGCAGGGACCGGGCGTCAGGGAGGCGGCCCAGAAACAGGCCAGGATGTCGCGGATCTTGAGCCGGAAATAGGTCTTCGGTTGGGCCTTGTGCGGCGGCACGGCCAGGGGCGCGGTCAGCCAGTCCGGCCAGCAACGCATCTCCCGCAGCCGGCCGGCCTCATAAACCGAGGCCTGGGGCCTGCTGACCATGCCCGGACGGGGCACGGACAGCTCCAGGACCGTCACCCGGTCGGCCCGCTGCCGGAAAAACTCCAGCATGGGCCAGGCCGGGGAATTGTGCCGCATCCGCTGCCCCGAGGCGTCGGTGATGTCGGAAACGGTGGCCACCAGGACCGAGGAGAGGCGTTTCATGGTAGTGCTCAGAGTATGGATGCCTCCGGCGGCCGGGGGGATCATCCCCCCCGGACCCCCTGGAAGTGTTCTCGGGAGGCGGCGCGCAAGGGTTTCGGTTGCCGTACTTAGTCGGCTGCCGGGCTTCCCCTGCCTCCCTCACGCCTCGCGGGTCAGGACCACGTAGTGTTCGCTGCGAAAGGCCTCGGCAAAGCCCGGGATGTCGATCTCCTCCAGGGCCACGAATTTGGTGCTGACCAGGAAGTGGGTCAGGCCGTACTTGTCCGCGATCTCGCGCAAGGGCTTCTGGAGCAGCGGCCAGTAGTCCACCAGTTCGTAGACTCCGACCGAGTTGTCGGACAAAAGCGCCTTGCCGTTTCGGAGGAAATACGTGACCGCGTCGGCCAGGCCGTGGGGCAGGCAGGCGATGCGGACCTCGCCGGGGTAGGCGTTCAGGTGGTCGAGCACGGCCCACAAGGCCGGCGTCACGGACTTGTCCGGGTTTTTGACCACGAGCTTGAGCTGGAAAAACAGGATCACGCCCAGGCAGCCGGCCCCGACGATCCAGGGCGCGGCCTTGAACAGGCCCCAGACGGCCGGGTCTGCGGCCAGACGGAGGACCACGGCGGCGGCGGCGGCAGCGGCCGCGCCGGTGGCGTATTCGAGGTAGCGCTGGCCCTCGCCCAGAAAGCGCATGTACTTGGTATTGAACAGGATGCCGAGGACAAACAGGACCACCGACCACTTGACCGCCACGGCGAACCAGGGCGACGCCCCGGCCAGGGCGGCATAGTCCGGCAGGAAGAGGGCCACGGCGCTGTAGACGGCCCAGGGGTTGACGGCCAGAAACGGCAGGACCGGGATCTTCCAGATCAGATACTCGATGCGGCGCACGAAGTCGGTGTGCTTCTTCTCCCTGGTCGGATTGCCCCGGATCTGGTGGGCCAGCCGGTTGTGGATGTTGTACATCCAGAAGGCGATCATCAGGAGCTGGCCGCGCAGGTACTTGAGATAGGCCCCCTTGAAGGCGAAGATGGAAAAGAGCACGCCGCACAAAAAGACCAGCAGGTACCGGGCCGTGTTGTCGATGACCGTAAATCCGATCAGACCGAAGAAAAGGACCTGCACGGCCATCCGGTGGGTGAAGGTCAGAAGCGTCACCCCGGCCACGCCGAGGCAAAAGCTCCACCAGGCCGGGTGCAGGGCATAGGCCTGGACCGCCAGCATGGCCCACAGGAAGATGAGGCTCCCGGGCGTGCGCAGGCTCAGGTTGCTGGCCTCGAGCGGCACCACCGGGGTCAGCAGGTAAAAGATCTGGGCCAGGTGCCCGCCGGCGGCCTGGCCGGAGACGGCATAGCCCAGGCCGTAGACGGTCAGGCTCTGGAGCACGTCAAAGGCCGGGGAGATGACCCCCTGGTTCCGGTCCAGCCACTGTTTGGAAAAAAGCGAGCAGACGAACGGCAGAAACGGCGGGTTGTCCACCGAGCCGGGCACGATGTATTTTTCCGGCACGCTGTCCGGATACCGGCCGTGGCGGCGGATGGCGTCGGCCAGGAGCGTGAAGCGCCAGGTGTCGATGCCGAAGTAGCGGTTGAAAAGGCGCGGCCAGACTTCAAGGACGAATCCGGCCAGGGCCAGGCCCAGGGCCAGGAGGATGTCGGTCATGGTTCACTCGCGTGCGGATGGGAGTTGACAAAGGCCAGGCGGCACCGGTCCGGGCCGCCGCCTGGAACGGCTCCTTACCGCCCGCCGCCCGTTTCCTCAAGCCCTGGTCCTCACCCCGACCCGCCGAAGGGGTCCGGGGGGCATCATGCCCCCCGGCCGCCGGAGGCATTCTTCTCTTATTCCTTGGCAATGCGCTCGCGCAGGACAGAGGCGATCAGGTGCACCAGGATCATGTGCACGTCCTCGATGAACTGGTAGTTGTCGCTCGGCACGACAAAGCATTCCTCCACCGCGTCCTTGAGCTTGCCGCCGGAGAACCCGGCCATGCCGATGGTCCGGGCGCCGCGCTCCCGGGCCAGGTCCAGGGCCTTGAGCACGTTTGGCGACATGCCGCCGCCGGAGATGCCGACCACCACGTCGCCCTTGTTGAGCAGATTGAGGAGCTGGCCGTAGAAGATGTTCTCGAACCCGGCGTCGTTGCCCCAGGCGGTCATGAGCGGGATGTTGTCGGTCAGGGGCACCACCCGGAAGCCTTTTTTCCCGGGGATGAGCGTGGTCTTGGACAGGTCCGAACAGAAGTGGCTGGCCGTGGAGGCGCTGCCGCCGTTGCCCATGATGAATATCTGGCGGTCGTGTTGGCGGGCCTCCCAGATGGTGTCCGCGATGCGGCCGATCTGGTCCTTGTCCAGGCGGCTGCACACGGCCCGCATGCCCAAAAGATACCCTTCCGGCGTGATGGTGGCGCTGAACTGGCCGGTGTGGTCCAGGGTCAGCTGCGCGCCGCCGGTCTCGAAACAAAACGGCAGCCGCTGGAGGCCCAGCTCGGTCAATTCCTCGATGACCGCGGCCTGGCTTTCCGGCGGGCAGTACAGGAGCAGGAACCCGCCGCCCCCGGCCCCGGCCACCTTGCCGCCAAGGGCCCCCTTGGCCAGGGCGGCGGCGTAGTACCGGTCGATGTCCGGGTTGGAGATGTTTTTCGCCAGGCTCTTCTTGAAGTCCCAGGCTTCGGCCAGGAGCCGGCCGAAGCCGTCCAGGTCGCCGGCGATCAGGGCGTCGCGCATGCGATAGGCCTGGTTCTTCAGTCCGTCCAGGGCGGCCAGGACCCCGGCGTCGCTGGCTTCGGTGGCCTTTTTCTGGCCGGACAGGATGCTGGCCGAGTCGCGGGACGCGCCGAGGTGGAAAAGGAGCAGCCGCCGTTCGAGCCCGGCGAGGACGCCGTCCGGCAGGGCCACGGGCGCGACTTCCACCCCGTCCTTGGAAAAAGTCATGAAATTGAGCCCGCCGCAGGCGGCCGCATACTGGTCCTGCATGCCGATGGGCCGGCCGAGGACCCCGATCTCGATCTCCGAGGCGATCTCGGCCAGTTCCGTCTTGCTGTGCTCCACGCCCTTGTAGGTGGCCACGGCCTGGACCAGGCTGACCGTGACCGCGCCGGAGAGCCCGAGGCCCGAACCGGTCGGCACGTCGCCCTTGAGCGCCATGTAGACGCCCCGCTCCACGCCGTAGCGCTTGAGCACGGCCTTGGGAATCTTCAGGGCGTCGGTCAGGTTGGCCTTGGCCATGTCCGGGATGCGCTGGTGGAGCTGGTAGTCCGAGGACACGATCTCCACCGGGCCGTCTTTTGTGGGCTCGATGATGGTGTAGAAATACTTGTCGATGGTGACGGATAACACGGCTCCGCCATGGCGTTCGTAATAGGCGGGCAGGTCGGTGCCGCCGCCGCCGAAACTCAAACGCACCGGAGCCTTGGAAATGATCATAAGCGCCTCTTTTCGGGGAGGTCCCCCAGGGATACGTAATGGAAGCGGGAGAAATGGGCCTGCGGCAGAAAGCCGTTTTTCTGGTACATGCGGCAGGCCGGCTCGTTTTCGGCCTCCGTGGTCACGACCACCAGGGTCAGGCCCAGCCGGGCGGCGGCCGTGAACACGCGCCGCATGAGGGCCGAGCCCACGCCCCGGCCGTGGGTGAGCACCGAGACGATGTCCACCACGGCCGTGGCCTCCCGGACCTTGAAGCTGACGAAACTTTCGCCCGAATAGACCTTGCGGATTTCGGACGAGGCCAGGGAATTGGCGATCCAGGCGGCCTGAAACCGGTCCCGGCCGGCTTGGGGCACGGCCGCGTCCAGGTTGAACCGGTCGTAGACCAGGTTGTCCACGTGCCTGGCCACGGCCTCGGCCGGCAGCCGGTTGTCCACGGTGTCGTCCGGGTCCGGCCCGTGGGCCATGGCCGGCAGGACCGGGGCGGCGTACTGGAGCTGCACGCAGACCTTGCGAAAGCCCTGGCCCTGAAAAAAAAGGTCGGCCTTGCGGTCCGAGGCCGGAATGCGGGCGTCGGCCATGACCCGGGGCAGACGCCGAAGCGTCTCCAGTTCCCGGGCCAGGACCGGCAGGTCCAGGCGCGTCACCCGGAAAAAATCCACGCCAAAGGCCTCGGAATCAAAGGCCTGGCGCGCCAGGCAGGCAAAGGTCATGAGGCTCCGTCCAAACGCCCGGCCCCGGCCGTGCCGCCGGACGCCACATGGCGCTTGGCCTGGTCGTATTTTTGTGGCGAACCAATATCCATAACATACCCGTCCAGGACCTGGCCGTAAAGGGCCTCCCCGGCCGCCAGCATGGCCGGGAACACGTCGTGGCCGAAGTCGCAGAACCCTTTGTCCGGGATATATTCCAACACAGTCGGGGACATGGCGTAGACGCCGGCGTTGGCCAGGTCCGTGAAGGCCACCGGCGGCTTCTCCACGAACCGGGTGATGCGGCCGGAGGCGTCGCGGTCCACCAGCCCGCATTCGGTGGGGTTGTCCACTTTGTAGAGCCCGACCGTGGCCGCCGCGCCCGAGGCCTCGTGGGCTGCACCAAACCCGGCCAGGGCCACGTCCAGATAGACGTCGCCGTAGAGCACGAAAAACGGCGCGTCGAAAAACTCGCGGAAGTTGTTGACCGCCCCGGCCGTGCCCAAAAGCTCGGGCTCCAGGCCGTAGAGCAGATCCACGCCGAACCGCCGGCCGTCGCCGAAGTGGTCCATGACCACATGCGGCAGGTAGTGGAGGTTCATGGCGATGTCGGTCACGCCCGAGGCGGCGCACAGGCGCACCAGATGCTCCAGGAGCGGCCGGCCGCCGATGGGGACCATGGGCTTGGGCATGGCGTCGGTCAGCGGCCGCAGCCGCGTGCCCAGGCCTGCGGCAAGGATCAGGGCTTTGGTGATCATGGTGGGGTGATGCCTCCGGCGGCCGGGAGGGGGTCACCCCCTCCCGGACCCTCCCGTCTTGGGTGCCGCGTTTGCCCGG
>CAZIJE010000076.1:0-18062 GCA_964539435.1 uncultured Desulfovibrio sp. | reverse complement strand
CCCCAGCCAGGGAGGGTCCGGGAGGGGCTTAGCCCCTCCCGGCCGCCGGAGGCATTCTTATCCCCTACCCCAGCGTCACGACGCCGTAATTCTTCTTCCCCTTGCGCAGCACGAGCACATCGCCGCCCAGGAAATCCTCGGCCGCAAGTTCTCTGTCCTCGGCCGTAACGCGTTCGTTGTTCAAATAAATCGCGCCGGCCTTGATGTCCTTGCGGGCCTGGGAGTTGGACGGGCACAGGCCCAGGTCGGCCAGGAGCCTGGGCAGGGGGGGCACGTCGCCGAGCGACGGGTAGTTCCGGCCGGGCGCGGCCTGGAGCGCGGCCTTGAGGGTGGCCGGGTCCACGGCGCGCAGGTCGCCGCCGCCAAAAAGGGCCTGGGTCACGGCCTCGACCTTGGCCAGTTCGGCCTCGCCGTGGATCATGGCCGTGGTCTCCCGGGCCAGCCGCTTCTGGGCGGCGCGCAGGTGCGGCTCGGCCGCGGCCTGCCGGGCCAGGTCGTCGATGTCCTCGCGGGAGAGGAAGGTGAAATAGCGCAGGTAGTTGACCACGTCGCGGTCGTCGGCGTTGATCCAGTACTGGTAGAAGGCGTAGGGCGAGGTCAGCTCACGATCGAGGTAGATGGCCCCCTTCTCGCTCTTGCCGAACTTCGCGCCGCTGGCCGTGGTGATCAGCGGGAAGGTCAGGCCGAAGGCCTGGCCGCCGGTCTTGCGGCGGATCAGCTCCAGGCCGGCGGTGATGTTGCCGAACTGGTCGCCGCCGCCGATCTGGAGGGTGCAGCTTTTGGTGCGGCACAGGAATTCGAAGTCCAGGGACTGGAGGATCATGTAGCTGAACTCGGTGTAGGAGATGCCGGTCTCTTCGCGGCCGATGCGCGACTTCACCGAGTCCTTGGCCATCATGTAGTTGATGGTGAAGTGCTTGCCCGTGTCGCGCAGGAACTCGATAATGGAGATGGGCCGGGTCCAGTCCAGGTTGTTGACCGGGGTGACGGCGTCGGCCACGCCCAGGCGCTCGAAAAAGGCCATGGCCTGGGCCCGGATCTTTTCGGCCGAGGCCGCGACCAGGTCCTCGGTCTTGAGCTGGCGCTCCTTGTCCTTGCCGCTCGGGTCGCCGATCAGGCCCGTGGCCCCGCCGAGGAGGAACAGGGGCTTGTGCCCGGCCTTGGCGAACCGGGCCAGGGCCAGAAGCGGCACCAGGTTGCCGATGTGCAGGCTGTCGGCCGTGGGATCGAAGCCGCAGTAGAGGACGCGGCCGGGCGTGGCGAGGTGCTCGCGCAGGCCGGCGTCGTCGGAGGTCTGGTGGATGAGGCCGCGCCAGGAGAGGTCGTCGAAGATGTTCAAGGCTGATCCTTTTGGGCGATGTGGCTTTGGGTCGATGCCGTCGAGCGTCCCGGGACAAAGGCCTGTCCGGGTCCCACGACGCCTGTCGCCGGAAACAACGGAGGCCGCGCCCGCGTCCCACAGGGGAGGGCCGTGGGACGGCGGCGGGACCGGGCGCGCTCGTGTCGCGTCCGCGAAACACGCGCAGGCGTGTCCCATGGATAACATGCTTTAGAATCTACATTTTTCTAAAAAAATACTATCGTATTTTTTCAGGAACGTCACACTAGATGCTGCCCGGCGGAATGGGAGCCGTCGTCGCGGCGGGTTTTTTCTCGGACTTGGGGCCGCGCAGATGAGGCGTCACGCCGCTGATCTTTTCGAGCCTGGCCATGGTGTCCGGGGCCTTGTCGTAGACATCGACCAGGACGTTGAGCATGAACTGGCCGTTTTTGATGTCCGTTTCGATGCGGCTGTCGAACCCGTTTTTCTGCAAGGTGTTCTTGAGCGTCTCGGCGTTCTGGTACTGGCTGAAGGACCCGACCTGGTAGGTCTCGTGGGGCCGTTGCCAGTCGTAGACCTTCTCCTCGGCGCAGCCGCCGAGGCAGGCCGTCAGGAGCGCCATGGCCAGGACGAGGGGGCGCAGCATGGCCGGCCTACTGTTTCGCGCCGCCGCGGCGCTGCTTGTCGTTGTATTCGATGATTTCGGTGCGGCCGTTCTGCTTTTCCGTCACCAGCATGAGTTTGTCGCCTTCCACGTTGATGTTGACCAGACGCGAACACTTGGTGATGTCCGGCACCACGGTGGAGGCCTTGTCCGCGCCGACCGTGACCAGGTCGTAGGTGATGGGGCAGGCGGCGTTGCCGACGCCGTGGCGGATCAGGACCGCGTCGAAGCCGTCGGCCGGATCGCCGACGCTCATGTAGGACTGGGCGGTCAGGGCCGCGCCCGAGGCCTGGTGGATGACCCGGCCGCCCAACAGGACCGTGGAGGACGCGCCGTCGCGCACCACTTCCAGGGGGCCGCCCACGGTCATGTAGATGGCCGTGCGCTCGGGCGCGGCCAGGGCCGGCAAGGCGGTCAGACAGGCCAGGGCAGCGGCCAGCAGGGACAGGGCGACGGTGCGTGCAGGCATGGGGCTCCCTCCGGTTGGTCGGCGACGGCTCAGGAAAGCCGCCAGGCAGCGATAGTTACGACCTTGCCCGTGGCTGCGTCAATATCCATGAGCGCGCCCTGCATCTCGGGCGGGGTCCGGGCCACGGTGAACCGGACGGGCAAGGCGGTCCGGTAGCGGGCCACCACCTCCTCCGGGTCCATGCCGATGGCCGAGGCCGCCGGCCCGGTCATGCCGCAGTCGGTCAGGCAGGCCGTGCCCCGGGGCAGGAGCTGGGCGTCGTTGGTCTGGACATGGGTGTGGGTGCCGAGCACGGCGCTGACCCGGCCGTCGAGGTGGTAGGCCATGGCCTTTTTCTCGGACGTGGCCTCGGCGTGGAAATCCACCAGCCGGACCCGCACGTCGGACGGAAGCTGGGCCAGGATGGCGTCGGCCGCCTGAAACGGGCAGTCCACGGCCTCCATGAACACCCGGCCCAGGAGGTTGACCACGGCGTAAGGCTCCCGGCCCGACGGCCGGAAGACCCGCCAGCCGGCTCCGGGCGCGCCTTCCGGATAATTGGCCGGCCGCAGCATCCGGGGCTCGTCCCGGAGAAAGGGTTGGATGTCCTTGTGGCGAAAGACGTGGTTGCCGCCGGTCAGGACGTCGATGCCGGCATCGAGGAGCTGGCGGGCCACCTTGGCCGCAATGCCGATGCCGCCCGAGGCGTTCTCGCCGTTGGCCACGACCAAGTCCAGGCCGCAGTCCCGGCGGACCTGGCGCATCCGCTCGAAAACCATGGACCGGCCGGGCCGTCCCACGATGTCGCCGAGAAAAAGAACCCGCATGGCCCTCCCCTTTCCGCGCAGGCCCGGAGCCGGCAAAGCCGGGCGTCACCCGGGCCGCGGGCGGCGGGCCGCCGGCCGGGACGCCGTCCCGGACGCCCCGGGGGACGCGGCCGCGTTCCCCGGGGCGCGCGAAAGGCCTTATTTGGCGAAGCCCACGGCCCGCTTCTCGCGGATGACCGTGACGCGGATCTGGCCGGGGTAGGTCAGGTTGTCCTCGATCCGCTTGGCGATGTCCTTGCAGAGCATGAAGGTCTTGTCGTCGTCCACGTGGTCGGAATCGACCACCACCCGGATCTCGCGGCCGGCCTGGATGGCGTAGGCCTTGGCCACGCCGTCGAAGTCCGTGGCCAGGTTCTCGAGCTCCTCCAGGCGCTTGACGTAGCTCTCCAGGAGCTCCTTGCGCGCGCCGGGCCGGGCTCCGGACAGGCTGTCGGCCGCCTGGACCAGGGTGGCCAGCACGGACTTGGGCGGCACGTCCTCGTGGTGGGCCTGGATGGCGTGGAGGATGTCGCCCGGTTCGCCGAACTTCTTGGCCAGGTCCGCGCCGATGACGGCGTGGGGGCCTTCGATCTCGTGGTCCACGGCCTTGCCGATGTCGTGCAGCAGGCCCGCCCGCTTGGCCCGCTTGACGTCGAGGCCCAGCTCGGCGGCCATGATGCCGGCCAGGGCGGCCACTTCCAGGGAGTGCTGGAGCACGTTTTGCGAGTAGCTGGTCCGGTACTGGAGCTGGCCCAGGAACCGGACGAGCTCGGGATGGATGCCGTGGACGCCGCAGTCGAAGGTGGCCTGCTCGCCGATCTCGCGGATCTTGACGTCGAGCTCCTGCTCGCACTTTTTGACGATGTCCTCGATGCGGGCGGGGTGGATGCGGCCGTCGGTGATGAGCCGCTCCAGGGCCATCTTGGCGATCTGGCGCTTGAGCGGCGAAAACGCGGACAGGATGACGGTCTCGGGCGTGTCGTCGATGATCAGGTCCACGCCGGTGGCCGCTTCCAGGGCCCGGATGTTCCGGCCCTCGCGGCCGATGATCCGGCCCTTCATCTCTTCGGAGGGGAGCGTCACGGCGGTGACGGTCTGCTCGGCCACGAAGTCGCCGGCATAGCGCTGGATGGCCAGGGCCAGGATCTTCTTGCCGCTCTTGTCCGCGGTCTCCTTGGCCTCCATCTCGATCTGGCGGACCATGCGGGCGGCGTCGTGGCGGGTCTTGGACTCGACCTCGTCCATGAGGCGCTTTTTCGCCTCCTCCATGGTCAGGCCGGAAATTTCCTGGAGCCGCTTCTCGTGCTCCTGGGCCAGGGCCGTCAGGGACTCGGCCTTTTCCTCAAGCTCGCGCTCCTTGACGGTCAGCCGCTTTTCCACGGCCAGCATCTCGGATTCCTTCTGGACGATCTGCTCCTGCTTCTCTTCCAGGCGCTCGCGCCGCCGCAGGATCTGCTCTTCCTTCTCCTCGACCGCGCCGATCTTGTCCCGGTATTCCTTTTCCAGTTCCTGCTTCTGCCGGAACTGCTCGTCCTGGGCGGCCAGGACGACCTCTTTCTTGTGGGCGGCCGCGTCCTTGCGGGCCTCGTCGAGGATCCGGTCGGCCAGGGACTTGGCTTCGTTCAGGGTCTTCTGGGAGATCCACTTGTCGAGGTAGTATCCGGCCGGCAGACCGAGCCCCACGCCAAAAATCCCCATGAATATGGTCGAGAATTCCATGATTTCTCCCAAAGCGGGGAGGGGGAAACGGCCGCAGCCATGGGCAAGGGTCCGGATCTGATTTCAATCCGTAAATCGGCCTGACGCGTGCCGCGAGGGGGATGGCGCGAATCCAGTCTGGGGGCGCGGGCCTTGCGGCCGCGCCGGCACCGGAACTGGTCTATATAAAAGCCCCAGAGAGCCGTGTCGTCAATTCTTTTGAACCTTGGCAACCAAGGCGGACGCCACTGTTTGACCTTCAGGCCACCCGGACCAAGCCGGGTCCGCACACCGGCCACGCGTCGCGGCATCCTATTTTTGAGTATCGGCTCAAAAATAAATCAACGATCACGCACACCCCAGGGAACTTTCCGTGCGTCGCCCGTGGGCGACCTCAATCTATCTGGGTCAGCAGCTTTCCGGCCCGCAACGTCAGATCTTTGAGCTGCTGGTTCGACATGAGCACATCATCGGCCAGACCCAATGCGACAAAGGCCAGCAATTTCTCCTTACCGAGAGTTTTCCCGCCCGCCTTCAGCATGTTGTATCGTTGCTCCACCAATTCCTTGGCGGAGTTGACGCGCTCCTGTTGCGCGTCCGTCTTGAAAGACAGTTCTAATCCCAATATGGACAAGCTGTAGCTAGGCATCGACCAACCCGCCGCACCCCGCCGACATGCCGCCGGTCCGGAGCTTACGGTTCAAGCTCGTCCTGGAGCTTCCCCAGGAGTCCGTCGATCCGCTGGGCCACGGCCCTCTTCTCTTCCGAGAGCCGGGCCACCTCGGCCTGAAGCGCCGCGTTTTCCTCTTCCAGGGCCTTTTTACGGGCCACAAGACGCGCCACGCGTTCTTCCAGGGCGTCGAAAATGTCCATGCCCATGCCTACCCCGCTTTGCCTTGAAACGCAAGCCGCGCCTCTATTTCCGGGATTTGGTCACCTGCCGGCCGCGCCCCAGGGCCAGGGCCCCGTCCGGCACATCGGAAGTAATCACGGATCCGGCCCCGACAAGGGCCTCCCGGCCGATGGTCACGGGCGCGACCAGGGCGCTGTTGGAACCGATGAAGGCGCCCTCGCCGATGACCGTCTTGTGCTTGCGCACGCCGTCGTAGTTGCAGGTGATGGTGCCGGCCCCGATGTTCGCGCCCGCCCCCACTTCCGCGTCGCCGAGGTAGGTCAGGTGGCTGGCCTTGGCCCCGGGGCCGAGAACGGACTTTTTCATCTCCACGAAATTGCCGACCTTGGCTCCGGCCTCCAGGACCGCGCCCGGCCGCAGCCTGGCGTACGGGCCGACCTGGCAGCCGCTGTCCACCCGGGCCTTTTCCAGGTGGCAGAAGGAGTGGACGGCCGCGTACTGCCCGATGTCCGCGTCAACCAGGACGCTGTGGGAACCGACCACCGCCCCGGGGGCGATGACGGTGTCGCCGTAAAGCTCCAGCGGCCCGCACAGTTCCACGCCCGGAGCGATGGCCACCCTGGGGCCGATGCGCACGGACGCGGCCGCCCGGACGACCACCCCGGCGTCGAGGTGGGCCTCCACGATCCGCCGCCGCAGGGCCTCCTCGGCCGTCACCAGTTCGCGGGGGCTGTTGATGCCGAGGTAGGCCTGGTCGTGGCCCCGGTTGACGGCCAGGACCGCCTGCCCGGCCCCGGCGGCCAGGGCCACCAGATCGGTGATGTAGTATTCGCCGCTTTTGTTGTCGTTGGTCAGGCGGGACAGGAGCGGGGCGACGGCCTCCAGGCGCAGCAAATAGACCCCGGCGTTGATCTCGCCCGAGGCCGGCCCGTGGCGCGCAGCGTCGTAGTCCTTGGCCTCCACGATCCGGACCGAGCCGTTGTGGCGCACCACCCGGCCGTAGTCGCCGGGATCCGGCAGGTCGATGGAGACAAAGGCCAGATCCACCTCGGCGGCCAGGGCCTTGTCCACAAACCCGTCCAGGCTCTCGGCCGTGACCAGGGGCGCGTCGCCGTTGGCCACCAGCACGTGGGTCAGCCCGGCCTCGAGCAGGCGCGGCATGGCCACGGACAGGGCATGGCCCGTACCGAGCTGCTCGGCCTGGACCACGAACCGCGCCGCCCACTTGGGGAAGGCGGCCTGGACCAGGTCCGCCCGGTGGCCGATCACGGTCCAGACCCGTTCGCCGAACAGGTCGGCCAGGGCGTCCAGGCCGTAGCGGAGCATGGGTTCGCCAAGCAGGGTCTTAAGAACCTTCGGGGCTTCGCTTTTCATGCGCGTGCCCTTGCCCGCCGCCAGAATCAACGCGCCGATGCGCTCTCGCATGTCAGTCTCCGCCGGATAGCGTCAAAAAAGTTGCCCGCGCCGGTCCTTACGGACCCGGCGCAAGATGCCGTGGGTGTCCGGATTATCGTTTCTGTTCCGGCCGCCGGTCGGGCCGGTTGCGGCCCAGGGCCTCGTGGAGCTTGAGCCGCAGGACCGCGCGCCGCAGGGCCGCGTTGGCCCGGGTGAAGTCGACGTTGTCCCGGCGCGCGGCCTCCAGGCGGGCCTCGGCCCGTTCCCTGGCCTTCAAGGCCCGGCCCGCGTCGATCTCCTCGGGCAGCTCCGCCGCCTCGGACAGGACCAGGACCTTGCCCGCGCTCACGTCGGCCACGCCGCCGCCGACAAAGGCCTCATAAAGGGTCCCGTCGATGCGGTAGCCCAGGGTCCCGATCCGCAGGGAGGAAAGAAACGGGACATGGCCTGGCAGGACCGTGAAGTCGCCCGCCAGCCCGGCACCGGTCACGGACTCCACGTCGCGGCTCAGAACCAGCCGGTCCGGGGTCACGATCTCGAGCAGGAGGGTCTTGGCCATGGTCCGTCCTTGTCGCCGGATTTCGCAAGCTGCCCCACCCTACCAGGAAAGCGGCCCGGGCAAAAGCGCCGTCCGGGCAAAAAAAACGGGCGGCCCCCGCAGGGACCGCCCGATGACGGCATGTGCCGGCGTCCGGCTAGTGGGAGGCGACCGAGCCGGCGTTCTCCCGCACCTTCATGCGGTAAAACGCGCGCTGCATGGCGGCCTGGGCCCTGGCGAAGTCGACTTTCTCGCGTTCGCGTTCCAGTCGCGTCTTGGCGCGTTCCTGGGCCTTTCTCGCCCGCTCCACGTCGATGTCCTCCGGTCGCTCGGCCACTTCGGCCAAGATCGTGACCTTGTTCCCCGAGACTTCGGCGAAGCCGCCGGAGACGAAGACGTAGTTCGCCTTGCCGCCGACCTTGTACATCAGGCTGCCGATGCCGAGCGCCGACAGGAAGGGGATGTGGTTGGCCATGACGCCGAACTCGCCGAGGAGGCCGGGCGCGCCAACGTAATCCACGTCCTGGGACAGCACGAGCTTGTCCGGGGTGACGATTTCAAGGAGGAGTTGGGCCATGACGCTTATCCTTTCTTGGCGTTTTCAACGGCCTCGTTGATGTCGCCGACCATGTAGAAGGCGCCTTCCGGGATGTCATCGTGCTTGCCTTCGATGATCTCCTTGAAGCCCTTGATGGTGTCCTCGAGCTTCACGTAGCGGCCTTCCTTGCCGGTGAACTGGGCGGCAACGAAGAACGGCTGGGACAGGAAGCGCTGGATCTTGCGGGCCCGGGCGACGGTGAGCTTGTCTTCGTCGGACAGCTCGTCCATGCCGAGGATCGCGATGATGTCCTGGAGGTCCTTGTACTTCTGCAGGCTCATCTGGACTTCGCGGGCCGTGGCGTAGTGGTCGCCGCCAAGGACCAGGGGGTCCAGGATGCGCGAGGTCGAGTCGAGCGGGTCGACCGCGGGGTAGATGCCGAGCTCGGCGATCTGACGCGAAAGGACCAGGGTGCCGTCCAGGTGCGAGAACGTGGTGGCCGGCGCGGGGTCGGTCAAGTCGTCGGCGGGCACGTAAACGGCCTGGACCGAGGTGATGGAGCCTTTCTTGGTCGAGGTGATGCGTTCCTGCAGGGCGCCGAGGTCGGTGCCAAGCGTCGGCTGGTAGCCGACCGCGGAAGGCATGCGGCCGAGAAGGGCCGACACTTCGGAACCGGCCTGGGTGAACCGGAAGATGTTGTCGATAAACAGCAGCACGTCCTGGCCCTCTTCGTCGCGGAAGTATTCCGCGCAGGTCAGGGCGGTCAGGGCGACGCGGGCGCGGGCTCCGGGGGGCTCGTTCATCTGGCCGTAAACAAGCGAGGCTTTGCCCAGAATGTCGGCTTCCTTGAACTCGTTATAGAGGTCGTTGCCCTCGCGGGTCCGCTCGCCGACGCCGGCAAAGACCGAGAGGCCGCCGTGGTGCTTGGCGATGTTGTTGATGAGCTCCATCAGAACGACGGTCTTGCCGACGCCGGCGCCGCCAAACAGGCCCATCTTGCCGCCCTTGGGGAAGGGGATGAGCAAGTCGATGACCTTGATGCCGGTTTCGAGCAGCTCGATGCTCGTGGACTGGTCCACGAAGTCCGGAGCCGGACGGTGGATCGGCAGGTAGGTCTGGGTCTCGACCGGGCCCATTTCGTCCACCGGGCGGCCGACGACGTTCAGGATGCGGCCAAGGGAGGCCTTGCCGACCGGGACGCGGATGGGCGAGCCGGTGTCCGTGGCGGCCATGCCGCGCACCAGACCGTCGGTGGAGTCCATGGCGATGCAGCGCACGACGTTGTCGCCGAGGTGCTGCGCCACTTCGACCACCAGGTCTTCGGCGTACGGGTTGTTGGTGTTCTTGATTTCGAGGGCATTCAAGATGCTTGGCAGTTTGCCCTCAGGAAACTCGACGTCGAGAACGGCGCCGATGACCTGCACAATTTTTCCGACATTTCCGCTTGTCGCGCTCATTGTATGTGGCCCCCTTGGTTATCCCTTGAGTGCTTCGGAACCGCCGACGATGTCCATCAGTTCCTTGGTAATGGCCGCCTGACGGGCCTTGTTGTAGACCAGGGTCAGGGTGCTGACGAGTTCGTCGCAGTTGCGGGTGGCGTTGTCCATGGCCTTCATGCGGGCGGCGTGCTCGCTGGCCGAGGTGTCAAGCAGCCCGCGGTAGAGCTGGACATTGATGAACCTGGGCAGCAGTTCGGCCAGAAGCCCTTCCACCGACGGTTCATACAGGTACTCGGCCTTGGGACCGGCCTGCTCCACGGTCTCGCCGGCCGCGGCCGGGGACAGGGGCAGGACCGGCAGCAGGGTGGCTTCCTGCCGGGCCAGGTTGATGAACTTGCCAAAGGCCATGATCACTTCGTCGTAGGCGCCGCCGACATAGCCGCCGATGACTTCGCTGCCGATGCGCGAGGCCAGGGTGAAGTCGAAGGAACCCATTTCGTTGACATAGGCGGCCACGATCTCGAGGTCGGTCCGGCGGAAGCTGTCGCGGGCCTTTCTGCCCACGCACAGGATCTTGACGGTCTTGCCCTCGGCGACCTTGGCCCTGGCGACCTTCATGGCCGCCTGGATGATGTTGTTGTTGAACGCGCCGGCGAGGCCGCGGTCGGAGGTGATGACCACCATCAGGACGGTCTTCACTTCCTCGCGGGTCTCCAGGAGCGGATGGACCGAGGCGTCGGCCCCCTTGGCCAGTTCACCGAGCATCTCGTAGAACTTGTCGGCATAGGGGCGGAACCGCTCGATGCGCGCCTGGGCGTGCCGCAGCTTGGCCGAGGCCACCATGTTCATGGCCTTGGTGATCTGCTTGGTCTTTTTGACCGCGGTGATCTTGTTCTTGACGTCTTTGAGCGCAGGCATGGCTCCCCCTTTGGGCCTGTCTTGGCGTTCCTAAACAGCCGCCGGCCGCGTCGCGCGGACCGCCGCCAGGCGGCTGTTTTTCTCCAAAAACATGGGCATGTTTTTAGCGGAAGCCGACCTAGGCCTTGAAGCCTTTCTTGAACTCCTCGATCGCCGCGCCAAGACGCTGCATCAGGCCCTCGTCAAGGGCGGCCTTCTCGCGGATGTCCTTGAGGATGTCGCTCTTGGCGTTGTGGAAGTACTCCTGGAGCCCTTCCTCGAACTTGCGCACGGCCTCGACCGGCACGTCGTCCATGAAGCCGCGGGTGCCGGCGTAGAGTGAGACGACCTGCTCCTCGACGGCCATGGGCTTGTACTGGGGCTGCTTGAGGAGCTCGACCATGCGCATGCCGCGGTTGAGCTTGAGCTGGGTGGCCTTGTCCAGGTCGGAACCGAACTGGGCGAAGGCGGCCAGCTCGCGGTACTGGGCCAGGTCGAGGCGCAGGGTGCCGGCCACCTGCTTCATGGCCTTGACCTGGGCGGCGCCGCCGACGCGGGAGACCGAGAGGCCGACGTTGATGGCCGGACGGATACCGGCGTTGAACAGGTTCGGCTCCAGGTAGACCTGGCCGTCGGTGATGGAGATGACGTTGGTCGGGATGTAGGCCGACACGTCGCCCGCCTGGGTCTCGATGATGGGCAGGGCGGTAAGCGACCCGGCGCCGAGCTTGTCGGACAGCTTGGCCGCGCGCTCCAGCAGACGGGAGTGGAGGTAGAAGACGTCGCCCGGGAAAGCCTCACGTCCGGGGGGACGGCGGAGCAGCAGGGACATCTGGCGGTAGCTGACGGCCTGCTTGGAAAGATCGTCATAGATGATCAGGGCGTGGCGGCCGTTGTCGCGGTGGTACTCGGCCATGGTGCACCCGGAGTAGGGGGCGATGAACTGGAGCGAGGCCGGTTCCGACGCGGTGGCCGAAATGATGGTGGTGTACTCCATGGCGCCGTAACGACGGAGCGTTTCGGCGACCAGGGCCACGGTGGACTTCTTCTGGCCGACGGCCACGTAGAAGCAGTACACGCCCTGTCCCTTCTGGGCCAGGATGGCGTCGATGCAGACCGCGGTCTTGCCGGTCTGGCGGTCGCCGATGATCAGCTCGCGCTGGCCGCGGCCGATGGGGGTCATGGCGTCGACGGCCTTGAGGCCCGTGTACATGGGCTGGTGGACCGACTTACGGGCGATGATGCCCGGGGCCTTGATTTCGACGTTCCGCTTTTCCGGAGCCTCGATGGGGCCAAGGCCGTCGATGGGGTTGCCCAGGGGATCGATGACGCGGCCGGCCACGGCGTCGCCGACGGGCACCGAGAAGATGGTGCCGGTGCGCTTGACCGGGTCGCCTTCCTTGATGTGGGTGTCTTCGCCGAGCAGCGCCACACCGACGTTGTCCTCTTCCAGGTTGAGCACCAGACCCTTGACGCCGCCCGGGAATTCCAGCAGCTCCATGGCCATGGCGTTCTGGACGCCATAGACGCGGGCAATCTGGTCGCCGACGGACAGCACCGTACCGGTCTCGCTCATTTCCACGCGAGACTCGTAGTTTTGGATCTGCTGTTCGATGATCTGGCTGATCTCTTCCGCTTTGATTTGCATGGCCCTACTCACCCCTCTTGATTTGTTCTTTCAATATTTCGAGCTGGGCGCGAAGGCTCGCGTCCAACACCTTGTCGCCGACCTTGAGGAGCACCCCGCCGAGAATGGCGGAATCGACGGCGAAGGACAGCACCAGCTTCTTGCCGGACTGCTTTTCAAGCTTGGACTTGATCTGATCCTGGCGCGGCTCGGAAAGCGCGTAGGCGGTGACCAGCTGGCCGCGCAGCACGCCTTCGGCCTCGTCGAGGAGCGTCCGGTAGTAGGCGGACACTTCGAGCACCGAGGACAGGCGTTCCTTGTCGGCCAGAAGCGACAGGAAGTTGGCTACAATGGGCTTAAGGGCAAGCTTGGCCACGACCCCGGCCAGCACGGCCTTTTTCTGCTCGGCGGCGATGACGGGGTTGGCGAAGACCTTAAGCAGATCCGGGGACGCCTCAAGGACGGAAGCAAAGGCCTCCAGGTCCTTGCCGTATTCCGCGGGCGCCTTGTTGCCGGCCTTCTTGGCCAGCGCGAAGAGCGCCTTGGCGTAACGGCGCGCGACGATGTTGCCGGTCAATTGAACACCACCTTTGTTAAGTATTCATCCACAAGCTTTTCCTGGTCCTTGGCGCTGAGCTTTTTCTGGAGCATGGTCTTGGCGGCGGCGACCACGGATTCGGCCAGCTCGGCCCGGATCTTCTCCACGGCCACCCGGGCCTCGGCCTCGGCGGTGGACACGGCCTGGGCGCGGATCTGGGCGGCCTTGGCCTCGGCGGCGGCGACGATGGAGTCGCGCAGGGCCTCGCCCTGGCGGCGGTACTCCTGCTCGATCCTGGCCTTTTCCTCGCTCAGGTTGCTGATGGAGGCCTCGATGTCGGCCAGGCGCTTGGCCGCTTCGGCCTTGCGCATGTCGAGGTCGGACAGCTGGTTCTCGATCTGCTGGGTGCGGCCGCGGAAGAACCCGACGATCTTCTTGCCGGCCAGCTTGGCGATGACCGCGAAGACCAGCAGGAAGTTGACCACACGGAACATGAAGTCCTTCCAGTTGAGCCCGTGGCTGGCCGCTTCCGCGCCGTGCTCGGCGTCACCCTGGGCGTAGGCCAGGGCCGCCACGCCGAGGACCAGGACCACGGTGGCGATGAGGTGGAGCCTTTTCAATTGAACCCTCCCTTTCCTTGAGAAATGCACGAAAACCCCCGGATACCTAGGCCGCCAGCACTTTGGCCACGGCCTTGGAAGCCAACCCGTTCACACTCGCCTTCAGGGCCTTCTGGGCGGCCGCGGTCTGGGCCGCGATGTCCGCCCGGGCGGCCTGCACCGTGCCCGCCGCCTCGGCGCTGGCGGCTTCGAGCATCGTCTTTTCCTTGGCCTGGCCTTCGGCCTTCATGGCCGTGCGCTCGGCCGTGGCGGCCTGGCGGGCGGCGTCCAGGGACTGCTCGTAGTCCCGGAGCTTGGCGTCTGCGGAAACGGCGAAGGATTCGATGCCCTCCATCTGGGAGGCCATGAATTCAGCCCGCTTTTTGAGCGTGCGGCGGATGGGTCCGATGAGAATGACATTGAGCAGGATCAGGATGAGCAGAAAATTGACGAATTGGACAAAAAACGTTGCGTTTAAGTCAATCATCGGCACCCTCCGGGAGGTTGTGAAAATTTTTGCAAAGTCAGCAAGCGGCTGTAGCGGATTTGGGCCGGCCTGTCCAGCCCTTTTTGCCGAAAAGCCTGCCCGTCCGGGACCGGAAAACCCGCGTCCGGACTGCCCTCACGGCTCCCCATCCGCCCCCTCGGCCGCGTCCGCGGCCAGGGCCGCCAGGACCACCGGCCGCACCACCGGATCCGCCGCCTGGGCCATGACGATCTGGCCGTCCAGACAGCCGCCCTCCTCCACCACCAGCGACGGGGTCGTGACCGAGCCGGTCAGCCGGCCCGTGGCATGGACCGTCACCCGGACAGCGGCCGCGACCTCGGCCGCGACCTCGCCCCCGCAGACCAGGCGGCCCACGGAGATCCGCCCCGTGATGCGCGCGTTTTTGCCCACCACGAGGTCCCCGGACGAGGTGATCTCGCCCTCGAAGCCCCCGTCGATGCGCACCACGCCCTCAAAGGCCAGACGTCCTGTGAAAAACGTGCCGGCCCCCAGAAAGGCGTTGATGTCGTGCTTGCCCACGGCGGTCCTCCGGCAGCCGGCGAGATCCCCCACCCGCGCCGCAAGGCCCCCGTCCGCCTAGCTCTTCTTGAACAAGAAGCGCCGCATCGAGACGTTGACGACAATGCCCACGAGAGTGAAGTTCACGATGGTGGCGCTCCCCCCGTAGCTGATAAACGGCAGGGGGATGCCAACGACCGGCATGATGCCGAGCACCATACCCATGTTGATGAGGATTTGCCAGAAGAAATAGAAGAAAACCCCGGCCGCCAGGTAGCTGCCGAACCGGTCCTTGGCGTTTCTGGCCGTGACGTAGAACTGGAGCAAAAACAGGCAGAAAAGCGTGAGAAGGATGATGCCGCCCACAAAGCCCCACTCCTCGGCGAACACGGCCACCGCGAAGTCGGTGTGCTTTTCCGGCAGGTAGCGCAGCTGGCTCTGGGTCCCCTCCAGAAAGCCCTTGCCCCACATCTGGCCCGAGCCGATGGCGATCTGGGACTGGATGATGTGGTAGCCGGCTCCGAGGGGGTCGCGCTGGGGGTCGAAAAGCGTCAGGATCCGGCCCTTCTGGTAGGGCTTGAGGAAGAACCAGCCGCACGGGATGAGGAGCGGCCCGGCAATGGCCAGGGTCTTGAACACCGGCCCGGTCAGGCCCCGGTAGAGGATCAGGCCGCACACCAGGAGCAGGACATTGAGGCCCGTGCCGAGGTCGGGCTCGACGATGATCAGCCCGGCCACGGGCAGGGACACGGCCAGGATGCCGGCCAGGTCCAGCCAGCCCAGGCGCTCGGAGCGCTTGGACAGGAGCTTGGCGGCCAAAAGCAGCATGGCGATCTTGGCCACCTCGCTCGGCTGGAACGAGTAGCCGCCGATGGGCAGCCACCGCTTGGCCCCGGACACGGTCTTGCCGAACAGCAGGACCATGACCAGCAGCACGGCCACGGCGATCATCAGGGGCCAGGCGATGGTGGCGAGGTGCTTGTAGTCGAAGACCACCATGGCCACCATGCAGCACAGCCCGACCAGGCCCCAGATGAGCTGCTTGTTGTAAAACGGCTGCAGGGTCAGCTCGTCGCCCATGCGGAAGCCGCTGGCCGAATAGAGGTTCAGGACGCCCACGCCGAAAAGGAGCGCGGTCAGGCCCAGAAGCGGCCAGTTGATGCTGAAGATCAGGCGACGGTCGAACGGCATGGGAAAGGTATCCTTTGGCGGACGCGCTAGTCGCCCGCGTCGCCGGCGTCCACGGCCGGGGCCTGGTCCGCCTGGGCCGCGCCGGAACGGCCGGAACGGGACGGGGCCGGCCCGAAGAGCTGCTCGTAGACCTTGCGCACGATGGGGCCGGCGATCTCGCCGCCGTGGCCGCCGTGCTCGACCAGGCAGACCACCACGTAGGTCTTGCCGTCCTTTTTCCCCCAGCTGGCCAGCCAGGCGTGGTCGCGCTGTTCGTAGGGCATGGCGTGGGTCTTGCGCCGCACGTCGGGGTTGATGAGCTTGACCACCTGGGCCGTGCCGGTCTTGCCGCCCATGACCGCGTCGGACCGCAGCAGGGACTTGGCCGTGCCGTGCTCCACCGTGCTGACCATGGCGTCGAGGATGAACTGGCGGTCCGCGTCCTTGACCGGCAGGGTCGCGTCCGCGCGCGGGGCCTCGGTCAGGACCAGCTCGGGCTTCATGAGCCTGCCGCCGTTGACCAGGGCCGCCAGGTACCGGGCCACCTGCAGGGGCGAGGTCAGGACGTAGCCCTGGCCGATGGAGGCGATGACGGTCTCGCCCTTGGACCAGGCCGCGCCGAACCGCTTGCGCTTCCACTCCTTGGACGGGAAGAGCCCGGCCTTCTCGTGGGGCAGGTCGATGCCGGTGCGCGCGCCGAAGCCGCTGGCCGTGGCGTACTCGTGGAGCCGGTCGATGCCCATGCGGTCGCCGAGCTTGTAAAAATAGATGTCGCAGGAGTGGACCAGGGCGCCGCGCAGGTCAAGGGCCCCGTGGCCGCCCTTTTTCCAGTCGTGGAAGTCCCGGTTGCCGACCCGGTAGGACCCGGGGCAGGCCACCACGTCGCCGGGCTTGATGAACCCCTCGGTCAGGCCGGCGGCGGCCATCATGAGCTTGAAGACCGAGCCAGGGGGATAGATGCCCTGGGTGACGCGGTTCTGGATCGGATGGCGCGGGTTGTCGCGCAGCTCCCGCCACTTGTCCGCGGGCACGCCGAGCACGAACATGTTGTTGTCAAAGCTCGGCTCGCTGACCATGGCCAAGAGCTTGCCCGTTTCCGGCTCCATGACCACGATGGCCCCGGCCTGGCCCTCGAGCAGCCGCGAGCACTCGCGCTGCAGGTTGCTGTCGATGGACAGCTTGAGATCGCTGCCGGCCTGGGGGGCCTCCAGGATCTGCTCGTTGTGCTGCCGGCCGAAGGCGTCGACCTCCACCTGCTTGCGGCCCTTGGCCCCGCGCAGGACGTCCTCCAGGGTGTATTCCAGGCCCTGCTTGCCCACCGAGTCGCCAAGGGACAGCTGGGGGTTTTTCTCCAGCTCGTCCTCGTTGGCCTCGGCCACGTAGCCCAGGATGTGGGCCATGAGCGGTCCGGTGGGATAGGACCGTTTCTGGCGGATGACGATGTCGAGGCCCGGGTAGAGCATGGCGTTGGCCTCGATGCGGGCCAGGGCCTCGTAGGGCAGGTCGGTGATGAGGATCAGGGGCTCGAAGGGCTTGACCCGCTTCTTGCCGCGCCGGAACGTCTCGACGAGCACGGCCTTGTCCACGCCCGTCCACTCCGAGACCTTGGCCAGGGTGGCGTCCACGTCCTCGCAGTCCTCGCGCACGAGCCCCAGGGCGAAGGACGGCTCGCTGACGGCCAGGGGCACGCCGTTTCTGTCCACGATCCTTCCCCGGGCCGAGTTGATCAGGACCTGGCGCAGCTGGTTGTCCCGGGCCATGTCCGCGAACTTGGCCCCCTTGTGGACCTGCAAATACCACAGCCGCAGGGTGAACAGGCAAAAGACCCCCAGGACCAGGGCCTGGAGCAGGATCAGGCCGGAGCGGGGGGCGTGTTGCTGCGGGGTCTCGCTGTCAAGCCGCATGGCCGCTTTCCGGGAGGTGGTGGTGGATGAGGTAGAGCAGTCCCCACTCGATGGGGAAGATCAGGGCTTGCACACCGCTTTCCATGAGCAGGCGCTCCAGGGGGATGGTCTGGTCCTGCAAAAGGACCATGACGTTTATCAGCACGAAGTGCATGGACCCGAGACACAGCCCCAGGATGAACATGAACAGAAAGTTGCGGGCCTCGAACAGCCAGTGGCCGAAAAAATAGAGTCCGGCCAGGGCGCCGTACCAGAGGAGGCCGGCCCCGAAGGCCAGGCTGCCGGTCCCTTCCTGGATGAACAGCCAGACGAGGCCGAGCCAGACCGGCACGGTCCACTTCTCCTCCTGCATGGCCAGGATAAGGCCGGGAGCCAGGAAGTCCACCCCCGGGATCAGGCTTTGCAGCCAGACGCCGACAGCGGTGAAAAAGGCCCAGAAGGCGATGTGGGCCGGCCTCATTGCCCCTCTTGCCGGGCCGGTTTCCGGCGCTTCTTCTGGTCGGAGGCGGGTTCGGGCGCGGCCTCGCGGCCCTTTTTCTCGGGCTGGGCCGGCTGCACGGCCGTTGGCGGCGCGGGCTTGGCCGCCGGGGCCGGGGCCGGCGGCTGGGCCGGGGCCGGGGC
>CAZIJE010000075.1:9942-18190 GCA_964539435.1 uncultured Desulfovibrio sp. | reverse complement strand
AGACGGGAGGGTCCGGGAGGGGGTGACCCCCTCCCGGCCGCCGGAGGCATCCCATCGCCATCGCCACCGCCGTCACCACCGCCACTGCGGCAAAAATCGATTTACACCGGGCGTGGGGCGGGGCATGGTGCGTCCACGCGCCCATGATTCCCGATTCGCCGCTTTTCCTGTACTATTTCCTGCCGTTGACGCTGGCGGGCTTTTTCCTCGTCCCCGCGCGGGCGCGGGCGGCGGTGCTTCTCGCCGCCAGCCTGGCCTACTGCTTCCTGGCCGACGCGGCCGGCCTGCCGGTCCTGCTGGGGGCGGCGGTCGGCAACTGGTGGCTCGGCCGGCGGATCGACCGGGCGGACGGCGCGGCGCGGGCGCGGCTGACGGCCCTGGGCGTGGCGGCCAACATCGGGCTTCTGGCGGTCTATAAATATGGGAGTTGGGCCGCGCCGCTCGGCATTTCCTTTTTCACCTTCCAGGCCGTGGCCTATCTGGTCGATGTGAAGCGCGGCACCGCGCCGGCCGAGCCCGGCCTGGCCCGGTTCACGCTGGCCATGGCCTTTTTCCCCAAGATCACGGCCGGCCCCATCGCCCGGTTCGGGCCGCTCCTGCCGGAACTGGCCCGGCCCCGGCCGAGCCTGGAAGGATTCCGGCACGGGGCCTTCCGGTTCGCCGTGGGCCTGGCGAAAAAGACGCTGGTGGCCGGGACCCTGGCCCCGGTGGCGGACGCGGCCTTTGCGCAGCGCACGGGCCTGGACATGGGCACGGCCTGGCTCGGCCTGGCCTGTTACACGGCCCAGATCTATTTCGACTTCTCGGGCTACACGGACATGGCCGTGGGCCTCGGGCGGCTTTTCGGCGTCACGCTGCCGGAGAACTTCAACCACCCGTACACGGCCACGTCGGTGCGCGATTTCTGGCGGCGGTGGCACATCTCCCTTTCCACCTGGTTCCGGGACTACCTGTACATCCCGCTCGGCGGCGGCCGGGTCGCGCCGTGGAGGGTGCGGTGCAACCTCCTGGTCGTCTTCGCCCTGTGCGGTGTCTGGCACGGGGCCACGCTCAATTTTCTGGCCTGGGGCCTGTGGCACGGGGCGTTTCTGTCCATGGAGCGGACGTCGGTCGGAAAATGGCTCGACCGGCTGCCGGCCGTTTTGCGCCGCGGCTATCTGCTCGGGGCCGTGATGCTCGGCTGGGTGCTGTTCCGGGCCACGGACGCGGGACTGGCGACCGCCTATTTCCAGGGCCTTTTTTCCTTTTCCCTGGACGGGTTCGCCCACACCTGGGCCGTGCATGTGGACCGACAGCGGTTGGCGGCCCTGGCTGGGGCGGTCCTTTTTTCCATGCCCCTTGCGGGGGCCTGGCAAAGGCTGGCGGCCTGCTTTGGGGACAGGGCCGGGGTGGTGACGGAGTGGTGCCGCACGGCCGCCCTGGCCGGACTGTTGGCCGCCTCGGCCATGGCCATCGCGGCCGGGGCCTATGCGCCGTTTATCTACGCCAGGTTCTAAAGCCCATGCCGCGCTTTTTTCCGCTGCTGCAAAGCCTTGTGCTGATAGCCTTCCTGGCCGCGCCGCTGGTGCTGCCGCGACTCGGCGTGCCGGCCGGCCGGCTGGCCGTGGAGAACCGGCCCCTGGCCGCGCCGCCGCCCCTGGAGGCGCTGTGGCGCGACCCGGCCGGGTACGGACCGGCCCTGGCCGCGAGCGTGCGCGACGCCGCGCCGTTTCGCGACCACCTGATCCGGGCCAACAGCCGGCTGCGGTTGGCGCTTTTTTCCGAATCGCCCGTGCCCGGGGTGCTGGTGGGGCAGGAGGGGTGGCTCTTTTACACCCTGGAGTCGGCCCTGGACGATTTCCTCCACACCATCCCCCTGTCGGAAAAGGACATGGCCGACATGGTCCGCATCCAGGTCGCGCGGCGGGACTGGCTGGCGGCCCGGGGCGTGGACTATCTGGTGGTCTTCGCGCCCAACAAGGACACGGTGTATCCCGAGCGGATGCCGGCCGGGCTCAAACCCCTGCGGCCGCTGTCGCGGCTGGACCAGATCGTGCCGCGCCTGCGCCGGGCCGGGGTGGCCGTGCTCGACCTGCGGGAGCCCTTGGCCGCGGCCAAGGGTGTCCGGCGAGCCTACCTCAAGACCGACACCCACTGGAACGGCTGGGGGGCCTTTGCCGGGGCGGCGGCCGTGGTGGAGGCCGTGTCCGGCCGGCGGCCCGGCCTGCCGGCCCTGGACGCCTCGGAATACGCGGTGGCGGAGGAGGTCCGGCCCGGCGGGGACCTGGCCGAAATGCTCCTGTTACCCGACATCTGGCGCGAGGTCGATCCGGTCCTCACAAAGCGAACCCCGGTCCTGGCCAAGCCGGCCACCCCGGGCCCCTATCCGGACCCGGCCGACCACCCCGAGCGCGGGCGGCAGGCCTTTGCAACGGACCGGCCGGACTGGCCGCGCCTGGTGCTCTTCCACGATTCCTTTGCCAGGCCCATGGCCCCGTTCCTGGCCGAGCGGTGCTCCCGGTCGGTCTTTCTGTGGTCCCACGCCTTTGTCCCGGCCGTGGTCGAGGCGGAAAAGCCGGACGTGGTGGTCCTGGAGATGGTGGAGCGCTACGTGTACGCCCTTTCCCTGGAAAACCCGGACGCGGTCCGCAACGGCGGCCAGTAGGGCATAGGGGGAGGGCGTCGCGGGAACGGGCTGCGTGGACCGGGAAAACGCGGCAAACGGAGAGGCGTCTTTTGCGACCGGCTGGCCTCGCCCGGCAGTGCGGCCGAGCCGGGGCTCAGGCCGGGCGGGCCTGCCGAGCGAAGGCGGCGAAGCGCTGGTCTTCGTTCTGGATGTGGCCGATGAACCAGGCGCCGAGAAACTCCAGCGTCTCCAGGGACAAAAGGCCAGGCCCGTCGCCCAGGCGGCCCTCCAGGTCCCGGGCCATCTCCCGAAACGTGCCGTGCAGGCGGCAATGGGCCTCGAGCTCCGGATAGGACGCCCGGGCCATCAGCCCTTCCTCGTCCGCGAAATGCCCCTCGGCGTAGAGCCGCATGCCCTGGAAGGCGTCGAGGACGCCCTGCCGGTGCTGGCCGGCCTCGATCTGCGCCCCCAGCTCGCCGAGCATGTCCAGGAACAGCCGGTGCTGTTCGTCGATTTGGGGAAACTCCGTGCACAGGGAGTCGTCGAACCGTGGTTGCCGCATGGCGCTTGCTCCGGTCGGGCGCGGGCGGTGTCCCGCGCGGCATTTTTCCCGCGATCACCCGAAGCGATGGATTTGTCAAGGATTGCGCGGCCTGTGCTCCGTGTCCCAGGCCCGGCGATTCCCTGCGCCGGCGGAGGCGGCCAGGCCCCAGGCGGCCGGCGGACCGGCCGCCTGGAACCCGCCGCGCCCGGCGATCAGCGCAGCCGCAGGGCCTGGGAGGATTCCCACAGGCCGTGGATGTTGCAGTAGGCCGTGGCGATCAGGGTGCCCGGGGCGGTGGTCTTCATGGAGAAGGTCACGCCGTGGAAGGTGTGGACCGGCCCGGTGTTGGGGCCGTCCACGGCCTCGCCGTGGGCGCAGAAGTCGAAGCCGCCGACCTCGTAGGGGAACTTGCCGCTGTCGGGCTTGAAATAGACCCGGATCCACCGGATGTGGTGCTCGGTGGTGTTGGGGTGGTCGATCTCCTTGCCAAGGGACACCCGGACCTCGAAGAAGCTGTCCGCCGGGACCTCCTGGGGGCATTCGATCACCGGAACATGCTTTTCGTTTTTCCAGTCTGCAGTCTGATACAGTTCGCCGATCTTCATGCTGCACCTCGTAGGGGAAAAGTGACCATACTAAACGCCTTCCCCGGGGATTTTGCAAGCACGGGACGCCAAAAAAGAGGAAACCGAGGAAACGGCCGGCCCGGCCGGGAAACGCGGCCAGGGCCGGACAGGGGGCGGACGGCCGGGTCAGCGGGGCAGGTAGCCGTTGTCCTGGCCCGAGGGGCCGGCCTTGCCGCCCTTGGCCGGCGATTTGGCGGCCGGCGGGGCGTGGCGCTCTTCCCAGCAGATCCGCTCGGCCTCGAGCAGGCCCCAGTTGGTCAGCTTGACGGTGTTGCCGCCGCCGGCCTCGGGGTCCTCGCCCTCGACCCGCTGCAGGATCAGGCTGACCGGCCGCAGCCAGGGATCGGAAAAGCCCCACTTGTTGCCCATGACCCGGCCGTCGAGCTCGCCCTTGTATTCGGTGGGGTCGCCGTAGCGCTTGAGCATCTCGCCGCTGACCTTGCGGAAAAACTCCAGGCCGTTGTCGCGGTACCGCGCCTTGATCCGGGCCACCCGGCCCGGCGCGGCGCAGGTGCCGACCAGGACGTAGCCCCCGGAAAAGAACTTGTCCGGAACCAGGGCCAGCCGGCGTAGCCACGGCGCGTCCTCCACGGGCTTGGCCGGGGATTGGCGGATGCGGCCCTTGTATTGGCTGGCCGCGTCGCCAAGGGTGACGCCGGCCAGGTTGGAGGGGCTCTCGGCGCGGGCGACGCCCGTGGCCAGCAGGGCCAGGAGGAAGATGGCGAGGATAGGGGCGCGGGACATGGCGGTCTCCTCAGGCTCCGGCCGGGCCTGGAGCCCGGGGAAAGGGTTCGGGATCGGATAGGGCCGTGGGGACGGCCCGGGCTGTCCGGCGTCGGGCCGGCGGGAACCGGCCGGCCGGGAGATCGGCGGGACGCCGGGGCGGACCCGCGTGTCAGTGCTTGTGGCGCAGGCGCGTGGCGTCGTGCACGCCGCGCCGGGTCAGCTCGCGGGACTTGAACGCATCGAAGTCGAACTTGCCGGGAGCGATGGCCTCGTGGCGCTTGCGCACGGTCTTTCGGATCAACAGCCGCAAAAAGACGCTCAGCCCGAGAAAAACCAGGGCCAGAACCAGGAACGTTTCCCACATGGACCCGTCATAGCCGGAAAGCGGCACCCTGTCATCCCGACCGGTCGGCCTCGGCGAACAGGGCCTCCAGGTCCGTGGCCACCCGGGCCAGCTCGCCGACCGCCCGGGCCGAGGCCTCCATGGCCCGGCTGGTTTCGGCCGTGGCCCCGGCGATGTCGCCCCCGGCCCGGTCCATGTCCTGGCCGGCCCGGGTTTGGTCCGTGGCCGCCGCGGCAATGGTCCGGACATGGGCCGAAGTCTGTCCGGCCAGGTCCAGGATGGCGTCCAGGGCCGCGCCGGCCTCGCCCGCGATGGCGGCCGTGTCCCGGACCAGGGCCACGGCCTCGCCGGTCGCCTGGCGGTTGGTTTCGGCGCTCTGGCGGATGGCCGTGACGTTGCGCTCCACCTGGCTGGTGGCGGCCATGCTCTTTTCGGCCAGCTTCCGGACCTCGTCGGCCACCACCGCGAACCCCCGGCCCGATTCCCCGGCCCGGGCCGCCTCGATGGCTGCATTGAGGGCCAGCAGGTTGGTCTGGTCCGCGATGTCGGAGATGACGCCGAGGATGCCGCCCACCTCCCGGGCCTGGTCGGACAGGGTCTCCATGTGCTCGCCCAGGGCTTCGGCGGTGCGGGACAGGTTCTCCATGCCCGACAGGACCCGGGCCATGGTGGCGGCGGCTCCGGCGGCCTGGTCGCGGGTCTTCTCGGCCGCTTCGCCGGTCTGGCCGGCCACCGTGGCGATGTTGCGGGCGGACTGGCCAAGGAGCGCCACCGCGCCGGTCACCTCGTCCAGGCGGCGACGCTGTTCCCCGGCCGCCTGGCCGGCCTGCGCCACCTGCCCGGCCAGGGTCTTGGCCGTGGCGGCCAGGTCGCCGGCGAGGTCCCCGGCCCTGGCCGCCCGGGCGGCGGTGGTCTCGTTTTGCCGGCAGATGGCCTCTTCCTTGGCCTTGAGCTCGGTCATGTCCAGGTAGAGGCACAGGCCGCCGATCACCGCGCCGGCCGCGTCCTTGAGCGGAAAGACGTTGTAGAGCACGTCGCGCCGGCCGCCCTTGTGGCCGGTGATGGTCACTTCCTTGTTGGAGAAGACCATGTCCTGGCGCATGGCCTTGCCGACAACGGTCTCGCGCCGGGCGTCGTTGTAGAAGACCTCGGCCAGGGTGCGGCCGACCTGGGATTCGGGCCGGGCATCGATCTCGACCATCCGCATGGTCGCGTCGTTGGTGAAAAGGACCCGTTCGTCCGGATCGACCAGCAGAAACGGGATGGGCAGACCGCTCACGATGCCCGTGAAAAAGCCGCGCGTGGTGGCGACCGACCGGCCGAGCGCGGCCAGGGACCCGACCAGGGCATCGTCTTCCGGGGCCGGAGGCAGGGAAGGCGTCCGGCCGGCCTCGATGGCGGCCAGGGCGTCGGCCAGGGCCGCCCGTTCGTTTTGGCGGCGCGCGGCCGCGGACCAGGCGGCGGCCAGGGCCACGGCGGCCGGGACAAGGCCGGCCGCGGCCGCGCCGCCCGGGGCGGACAGGGACAGCAGCCCCCCCGCCCCCGCGGCGGCCGCCAGGAGCCGTCGGAGCTGCTGGTCACGGAGTCGCCGTCGACCGTGGCCGCGGTCCAGTTCTTGAACGTGGCCAGGGACTTGCCGTCCATCACGTAATAGAACATGGCGTACCGGCCGCCTTCCTTGACCAGGCAGAATTCGTATTTGTTGGGCCGGTTGTATTCGCTCGGGCTGCTGCGCAGGTAGCAGCCGACCAGGAGCGGGTTGGGCTCCTTGTTGACCGTGGCGTAGGCGGTCGGCTTGCCGGAGATGTCGGTCTGCTTGACGGCGTAAAGCCCGTTGCAGGCCCCAAGAGCCAGGGTCAGGACCACGAGGACGGCGGGGGTCAGTCGGCGCATGGGAGACTCCTGGTTAAAGGGTGGCGGTGATTTTCGGTATTCTTTTTCCATAAGCCTGTAAACCGGATGCTGGGCTCCCGGGCCCGTCCGGGGCCTGCGGCCGGAGCTCCGGCCACTCCGGGCTTGCCCCCGGCCTCCAGGCCGCCTATATCTCCCCCGTCACCTAACCGTCATGGGCGCGCAACGCGTTCGCCGCGCAAGGGCAGGGCATGGCCAAGCCTTCCATCACCCTCAAGTACCTGCTGTGGACCTGGGGATTTTTCCTGCTGGTCCTCAGCCTCGTCTTCGTCTTCGCCACCCGCCGGGCCGAACGGTCCGTCATGGCCGAGGCCGAGGACCGGGCGCGCGTCTCCCTCGACCTGGCCCGCCACCTGCTGGCCCGGGACGCCCCCTTTGCCGGCCCGGCCGCCCTGGCCGCCTGGGCCGACGACCTGGGGCCGCACCTGGGGTTTCGGCTGACCTACATCGTGGACGGCAGGGTGGTGGCCGATTCCGAGGTCCGATCCCCGGGCCTCCAGGGCATGGAGGACCACGCCGATCGGCCCGAGGTCCGGCTGGCCCGGGAGACGGGCCACGGCCAGGACGTGCGGCAAAGCCACACCCTGGGCCGGGACATGCTCTACGTGGCCGAGCGGTTCGCCGGCGCGCCCGGCGCGCCGGCCGGCATCCTGCGCCTGGCCCTGCCCGTGTCGTCCCTGCGAAGCGAGGTGGCCCGGTTCCGGGACACGCTCCTCGCGGTCATGGCCCTGGTCTTTGCGGCCGGAGGGGTCGCCGCCTGGGGCCTGGCCCGGCGCATGACCGGCACGATCCGCGAGATTTCAGGGGCCGTGGCCGCCATCGGCCAGGGCCACTTCGACCGGCGCATCCATATCGTCTGGGCCCGGGACTTCGCCCCCCTGGCCGGGGCGATAAACGCCCTGGCCGAGCGGATCGGGGCCCACGTGCGCGAGATCGAGGTCCGGCGGGAGCGGCAGGAGGCCATTTTGGACGGCATGGCCGAAGGTCTGGCCATCCTGGACGGAGCCGGCCGGATCGTGGCCGCCAACCGGGCCCTGCGCGAGCTTTTTCCCCGCCTGCCGGACCTGGTCGGCCGCACGCCCCTCGAGGCCGGCATGCCCCTTTGCGTGGAGCGGGCCCTGGCGGAATTTCAGGCCTCTGGCGAAAAGACCATGCGGATCGGCCGGTTCGAGCTGGCCACCGGCCGGGTGGTCGAGGTGACGGCCGCCGCCACCTCCGGCGGGGCCGGCGGCCCGGGCCGGGTGGTCACCTTCCACGACGTGACCGAGGCCGCGACCATGGACCGGATCTTCCGGGACTTCGTCATCGACGCGTCCCACAACCTGCGCACGCCGCTCACCAAGATCCAGGGATTCGCCGAGAGCGCCCGGGACGCCCTGGCTCCGGCGTCGCCCGGGGAGGGCGCCCCGGCCGTGGCCGCCCAGGCCCTGGACATGGTGGTCAGGGCCGCCGGGGACATGGCCGGTGTGATCAACGACCTGCTGGCCGCGGCC
>CAZIJE010000075.1:0-9932 GCA_964539435.1 uncultured Desulfovibrio sp. | reverse complement strand
CAGGGACCGTTTCGACCGGGCCGTGGCCGCGGCCCCGGCCGTGGACGCCCTGGCCGCCCTCAGGCAGGCCCTGGCGGCCAGCGGGGTCATGCTGCGGTCCAGGGGCGTCGCGGCCCGGATCACGGCCGCGCCGGACGGGCCCCTGCCGGTGCGGGCCGGGCACGAGGCCCTGGTGCGAATTTTCTCGGCCCTCTTATGCCAGACGCCGGAGGCCGCGACCCTGGACATCACGGCCGGCCTGGCCGGCGAGTCCGTGGAGATCCGGTTCCGGGGGCCGGCCGCCCTCGGTCCGGAGCCGTGGGCGGCGGAACTGGCGGCCAGCGGCGGCGAGGCGTTCCTGGACGGCGCGACCCGGGTGGTGCGCCTGCCCCGCGCCGCCGGATGACCGCCCGCAATTGCCATCAACTCAAATCAGCGGAGACGCGCATGGGTTTCAGCCTGTTCCCCAGGTCGGCCAAATTCTACGATCTGTTCAAAGAGCAACACCGCAAGCTCGTCAAGGCGGCGGCCATCCTCGACGAACTCTTCACCACCTTCGACGACGTGGAGGAACGGTGCAAGCGCATCAACATCATCGAGTCCGAGGGCAACGCCATCAGCCGCCGCATCGCCAAGGAACTGTCCCTGACCTTCATCACGCCCATCGACCGTGAGGACATCCACCAGATCAACCTGACCCAGGAAGACCTCCTGAACCTGATCAAGGCCATTGCCTCGCGCATCGGGCTTTTCGGCTTCGACCGCATCCGCTATCCGGCCCGGCGCATCATCGCCAACCTGCGGACCATGATCGAGGAGATCGGCGTGGTGCTCGGCCGGATGAGCCAGAACAAGCAGGCCGAGGAGAGCTTCCACAAGCTCGAGAACCTCAAGCACGAGTGCGAAACCCTGCTCATGGTGGGCATCGGCGAGCTCTACGACGGCGGCGAGGGCATCGCCGACTATGGCGTCATTTTGGACATCGTCAAATGGAAGCACATCTTCGACCGGATCGAGGCGGCGGTGGAGCGGACCGAAGCGCTTGCCGACGTGCTGGAAGGCGTGGTGCTCAAAAATGCCTGATATCCCTGTCCTCTTGGCGGCGGTGGTGGTCATCGCCCTGGTCTTCGACTTCACCAACGGGGCCCACGACAGCGCCAACGCCATCGCCACCATCGTTTCGACCAAGGTCCTCTCGCCCGTCACCGCCGTGCTCATGGCCGGGTTCCTCAACCTGGTCGGCGCGTTTCTCGGCGAGGCCGTGGCCCACACCATCGGCAGCGGCATCGTCCGGCCCGAGATGGTGGCCGGCAGCCAGGGACTGGTCCTGGCCGCCCTTCTGGGGGCCATTTTTTGGAACCTGCTGACCTGGTACCTGGGGCTGCCGTCGTCGTCGTCCCACGCCCTGATCGGTGGGCTGGTCGGCGCGGCCATCGCCTTCGGCGGCTTCGACGCCCCGAGCTACGGCTCCATCGCCCGCAAGGTCCTCCTGCCCCTGGTCCTCTCGCCCCTGGCCGGTTTTCTGTCCGGCTACCTGCTCATGGTCCTCCTGTCCTGGCTGGTCCAGCGCAGCACGCCCCGGCGCGTCAACTTCCTGTTCAAAAAGCTCCAGATCCTGTCCTCGGCCTTCATGGCCACCAGCCATGGCTTAAACGACGCCCAAAAGACCATGGGCATCATCACCCTGGCCCTGTTCACGTTCCACGAGATCCCGGAGATGCACGTGCCGTTCTGGGTCAAGGTCTCCTGCGCCCTGGCCATGGGACTTGGCACGGCCACGGGCGGCTGGAAGATCGTCAAGACCATGGGGCACAAGATCTTCAAGCTCGAGCCCATCCACGGGTTCGCGGCCGAAACCGCGGCCGCGGCCGTCATCAGCGGGGCCTCGGCCCTGGGCGCGCCGATCTCCACCACCCACACCATCTCCACCACGGTCATCGGCGTGGGCGCGTCCAAGCGCCTGTCCGCCGTGCGCTGGGGCGTGGCCGGCCGGCTGGTGGTGGCCTGGATCCTGACCATCCCGGCCGCGGCCGTGGTGGCCGCCGCCTGCTACTGGCTGCTGGCCGTCACCGGCGTGGCGGTCTAGCGCCGCCTCCCGCACGGCCGCCGAAGGCGGGAGCGCGAAAAAGGGGGAATCCGGCGACCGGATTCCCCCTTTCGTGTATTTTGGGGGGTGCCGGACAAGCGCCGCTGGCCGGTCCCCCTTTCCCTGCGTTACCCGGCCGTGGCCGCCACCCGTTCCTCCTGGGACATGGCGGCAAGTCCCTGGACCACGGTGGGGTCCAGGCCGAGGCCCTTTGCCACCCGCAGGCCCCAATCGGCGTCGGCCTTGTAAAACAGGGCGCACTGGCGCTTCTGGATGCGGGGGATGGCGTCCTTCAAATGGTCAACGATGTTGCCGACCAGGTGTTCCCGGTCCATGTCGTTCAAGGCCTTGCGGTAAAGCTCCCCTGGCTGGCTGAAATCGTCGTTGGGGTGGACGTAGGCGAAACGGCCGGCATCGCCCTCGAGCGGCAGGTGCGGCTCCAGGGCCTCGGGCGTGGGGGCCGGGCCGCCGAAGCTGTTGGGCCAGTAGTTGGGGCCCGCGCCGCCGCCGTCGTCGGTGCGCATGGCCCCGTCGCGCTGGTAGTTGGCGACCGCCGCCTTTTTCGGGGCATTGACCGGGATCAGCTGGTAGTTGGGGCCGAGGCGGTGCAGGTGGGTGTCGTGGTAGGAAAACAGCCGTCCCTGGAGCATCTTGTCCGGCGAGGCCGCGATGCCGGGCACGAAGTTGCTGGGATTGAAGGCCGCCTGCTCCACTTCCGCGAAATAATTGACCGGGTTGCGGTCGAGCACCATCCTGCCGATGGGAAGCGTCGGGAAGTCGCCGTGGGGCCAGACCTTGGTCACGTCGAAGATGTCGAACCGGTAGTCCCTGGCCTGCTCCGGGGTCATGATCTGGACTTCGAGGGTCCAGGACGGGTGGTCGCCGGCCTCGATGGCGGCAAAGAGGTCCTCGGTGGCGTAGTCCGGGGCCGAACCGGCCAGTTCCCCGGCCTGCTGGCGGGTCAGGTTCCTGATCCCCTGGTCGGTCTTGAAGTGGTATTTCACCCAGAAGTATTCCCCGGCCGCGTTGTACCACTTGTAGGTGTGGCTGCCGAAGCCGTGCATGTGGCGGTAGCCGTCGGGCGTGCCCCGGTCGGAAAAGAGGATGCCGACCTGGTGCAGGGACTCCGGGGTCAGCGACAGGAAATCCCAGAACATGTTGGCGTCCTTGAGGTTGGTCCTGGGATTGCGTTTCTGGGTGTGGATGAAGTCCGGGAACTTGAGCGGATCGCGGAGGAAAAAGACCGGGGTGTTGTTGCCGACCAGGTCGTAGTTGCCTTCCTCGGTGTAGAACTTGACGGCAAATCCGCGCGGGTCCCGGGCCGTGTCGGCCGAGCCCCGTTCGCCGCCGACCGTGGAGAAGCGGACGAACAGTTCGGTCCGCTTGCCGACCCCGTTGAACAGGGCGGCCCTGGTGTAGCGGCTCATGTCGGCCGTGACCTCGAAATGGCCGTAGGCCCCGGCGCCCTTGGCATGGACCACCCGCTCGGGAATCCGCTCCCGGTCGAAGTGGGCCATCTTTTCGAGCAGGTGCACGTCCTGCATGAGGGCCGGCCCGCGCGGGCCGGCGGTCGCGGTGTTCAGATCATCGCCGATCGGCGCTCCAAAACCCGTGGTCATTGTCTTTTTTTCGGCCATGCGATGCTCCCCGGCCAAAGGGCCTGGCGCTGCGGTGACGCAGGATTGCGGGTTGCGGATAATCATTCTCTACAAAAGACGGAGAAGCATGGCAACGAAAAAATGAAAAAAGGCATCGGCGGACCGCAAAAAGGAACGGCCGGCCTATGCGCCAGGAGCCGCGTCCGGGTCGGAAACGGGTGGGGAGGCGGTTTGCGGAAGCCTTGCTCCTTTGGGGATTCCAAAGGGTGCAACCCCTTGGCCGCCGGAGGCGTTCTTCCCTACTCCTTCCCCTCGCATCGCTCCCGGCAGGCCGGGCACAGGCCGTAGAAGTCCAGGCGGTGGGAGGTGATGGCGTAGCCCGTGGCCTTGGCCAGGGCGTCGGCCAGGGCCGCCAGGTCCGGGACGGGCGGGTCGGCGATGGCCCCGCAGGCCTGGCAGATGCAGTGCGGGTGCGGGGTGGGACACACGGCGTCGTAGCGGTTGTCCTGGTTGCTGAACTGCAGCTCCAGGATCTCGCCGCAGTGCTTGAGCACCGCGATGGTCTTGTAGACCGTGGCCAGGCTCATGTCCGGGAACCGGGGCAGGAGGCGCTGGTGGAGCGATTCGGCCGTGGGGTGGTCCGGGGTGCCGGCCAGGACGCGCAGGATCGCCAGGCGCTGGGGCGAGATGCGGTGGCCCCGCTCCCGCAGGCGGGCCACCATGGCGGCCAGGCGCTCGGACGCGTTTTCCATGGGCTTGGCCTCTAGCGGGCCAGCATGGCCCGCAGGATGTCGGCGCAGCCCTCGGCGCTGTGGCTGGCCTGGTAGACGTGGTCCACGAACTGGAGCACCTGGTAGGCCCGGCCGAAGTCCATGGCCGCGCCGTAGGCGGCGGCGTAGAGCATGCGCCTGGCCTTGACCACCTTGATGTGCTGCCGCCGGATGTCCTCGATCCGCTCCTTGAGGTCGCCCCGGTCGCCCTTGGCGGCAAGGACCAGCTCGATGAACCCGGCCAGGGCCGGCCGCAGCATGTCCACGGTGCGGGCGGCCTCGACCACGCTCTCGGTGATGGCCAGGGCCAGGGGAGGGGGCACGTCGAACGGCGCCAGGTCGAGCCAGGTCACGGCCTCCTGCACGGCGTCCAGGATGTTGTCCTGGCTGCCCGTGTAGGACAGAAACAGCGTCTTATCCACCACCATGAGGCCCCCGGCGGGCAGGTGGTTGCGGATGCGGCGCTTGATCTTGTCGGCCTCGGCCTCCAGGATGTCGATCTCCCCGGCCAGGACCTTGAACCCCAGTTCCGGCCGGCGGGCCAGGGAATACTTGAGCGCCTCCTCGAGCAGGGCCATGCCCCGGGCGATGGGCCGGTAGTGGTCGAGCAGGCCCGGGAGGTAGTCCTTGCGGCGCGGGCCGAGAAAACGAAGCAGATGGGGCAGCATGGCGGGCTCCTTGGGTCCTTGGGGCGGGTGCGGGGGTCCGCCCCGTGCAATGGGGCAAAGGACGCGGGCCTGTCAACAGGGACGCGGCAGAGAGGCCGGCAGGGCCGGGTCGGGGGGGACGGTGACGAAAACTCCGGCGGCACTGCAACAACGGGCGTCTCAAAGCAAGAGCATGACTTGACACATGCATGCTGACCGTGACGCCTGCCAGAGGAACGCTTCGTTCCCGGACAAGCGTTGGTTCCGACTGCTCCGGACATGGTGAAGGCGCGGCCCGGCAGGATGGAGCGCGGACGCGGCAGGCGACTGCTCCGCCAGGCACCATGGATATGCCGCCGAAACGGGAATCGGTTCTTAATACAACGTTTTTGCGGTTGCCCAATGGCCGGAGCCTGGCGTATGAATGCCTATCCCCGATACCCGTGGAAGGAGCCGCCCATGCCTCTGCTGCGTCGTCGTGCCCGGTGTCCGGTCGGTGTTGCGCTGTTGCCCGCCCTGCTGACATCCCTGTTGCTGTGGGGGTGCGGGGGCGACAAGGACAAGGAAAAGGCGGCGGCCAAGGCACCGGAGACGCCCACGGTCATGGTCCAGGCCGCGCCGCCGACCGTGGCCGACGTGGCGGTCAACGCCGAATTCGTGGGCCGGGTGGCGGCCAAGGAGAACATCGAGGTCCGGGCCCGGGTCGAGGGCTTTCTCAAGGAGCGGCTTTTCACCGAAGGGTCGCTGGTGAAAAAGGGCGATCTGCTCTTTGTCATCGAGCCGCGCCAGTACCAGGAGAATCTGCAGAAGGCCAAGGCCGAGCTGGCCCGGCAGCAGGCCCTGTTGTCCAAGGCCCAGGTCGATCTCGGCCGCTTCGAGACCCTCTACAAGCAGCATGCCGTCAGCCGCGACGAATACGACACGCGCCTGACCAACCAGCGGGAACTGTCCGCCAACCTGGACCACGCCAAGGCGGCTGTCGAGGCAGCCGAACGCGACCTCGGCTACACCCGGATCACCGCCCCCATTTCCGGCCGCATCGGCAAGGCCCTGGCCAATGTCGGCAACCTGGTCGGCAAGGGCGACAACACCCTTTTGGCCGAAATCTCCTCCACCGATCCCATGTACGTGGACTTCTCCATCAGCGAGCGCGACTACCTCGGCCTCGTCAAGGCCATGGCCGAAAGGGGCGGCCAGGAGAAGGAGTATCCCCTCACCCTCATCCTGGCCGACGACTCGGTCTACCCCCACCAGGGGGAGGCCGACATGGCCGACCGGGCCCTGGACGCCAAGACCGGCACCCTGGCCGTCCGGGGCGTCTTTCCCAACCCGTCCGGCATGCTCAAGCCCGGCCAGTTCGCCAAGGTCCGGGCCGTCATGGAAAACCGGCAAAACGCCCTGCTCGTGCCCCAGCGGGCCATTGTCGACGTCCAGGGCAGCAAGTCCGTGTACGTGGTCGGTCCGGAGGGCAAGATCGAGGCCAAAGCCGTGACGCTGGGCGGAACCAAGGACGCCTCGTTCGTCATCGATTCCGGCCTGGCCCCCACGGACCAGGTGGTGGTCGAGGGTGTCTCCAAGGTCCGGCCCGGCACCGTGGTCAAGATCGTCCCGGCTCCGGGACCGGCCACCGCCGCTCCGGCCCCCGGCGCATCCAAGGACGCTCCGGCCGCGCCGACTGCGGTCAAGCAGTAGGGGGCGGCCATGGTCAATTTCTGCATCGACCGGCCGGTCTTCTCGGCCGTCCTGTCCATCATCATCACCCTGGCCGGGGCGGTCTGCATCGCCACCCTGCCCATTGCCCAGTATCCCCAGATCGTGCCGCCGACCGTCCAGGTCTCGGCCACCTACGACGGCGCCAGCGCCCAGGTCGTGGAAGAGTCCGTGGCCACGCCCATCGAGCAGGAGGTCAACGGCGCCCAGGACATGCTCTACATGAACTCCGTCAGCTCCAACGACGGACGCATGGTCCTAAACGTCACCTTCGACATCGGCCGCGACCTGGACCTGGCCACGGTGGACGTCCAGAACCGCGTGGCCCTGGCCAACTCCCGCCTGCCCTCGGAAGTCACCCGCCGGGGCATCTCGGTGAAAAAGCAGTCCCCGGACATGCTGCTCGTCATCAACCTGAGTTCCCCGGACGGCAGCCGCGACACGCTTTTTCTGAACAACTACGCCAAGATCAACATCACCGACGCCCTGGCCCGGGTGCCCGGGGTCGGCAACGTGGCGGTCTTTGGCGAGCGCGACTACGGCATGCGGGTCTGGCTCGACCCGGACAAGCTGGCCCGGCTGGGCCTGACCGCGTCCGACGTGGCCAATGCCGTGCGCCAGCAGAACGTCCAGGCCCCGGCCGGACAGATCGGCATGCCCCCGGCCCCGCCCGGCCAGGAGTTCCAGCTCACGGTCCAGGTCAAGGGCCGCCTGGCCGACCCCGAAGAGTTCGCGAACATCATCGTGCGCACGGGCTCGGGGGCCGAGATCGTGCGCATCCGGGACGTCGGCCGGGTGGAGCTCGGCAGCCAGAGCTACAACGCCTTCACGCGCTTAAACGGCCAGCCGACCTGCACCATCCAGATCTACCAGCTGCCCGGGGCCAACGCCCTGGACGTGGTCAAGCAGCTGCGCGACATCATGGCCGAGCAGGCCGGCTATTTTCCCTCCGGCGTGTCCTACTCCATCCCCTACGACACCACCAAGTTCGTCACCGCCTCCATCCACGAGGTCATCAAGACCCTGTTCGAGGCCGTCGTCCTGGTCCTTATCGTGGTCTACGTGTTCCTGCAAAACGGCCGGGCCACGCTCATCCCCATGCTGACCGTGCCGGTCTCCCTGGTCGGCACCTTCGCCTTCATGCAGGTCTTCGGCTTCTCCATCAACACCCTGACGCTTTTCGGCCTGGTCCTGGCCATCGGCATCGTGGTCGACGACGCCATCGTGGTGGTCGAGGCCGTGCAGCACAAGATCGACCACGACAGGCTGCCGCCCCGCGAGGCCACCCGCCAGGCCATGGCCGAGGTGGCCGGGCCGGTCATCGCCATCTCCCTGGTCCTCATTTCGGTCTTCGTGCCCGTGGCCTTCATGGGCGGGGTGACGGGCCGGCTCTACCAGCAGTTCGCCCTGACCCTGGCCGTGTCCGTGGCCCTCTCCGCCATCTGCGCCCTGACCCTCTCGCCGGCCCTGTGCGCCCTGATCCTGAGGCCCGCCGCCCTGCCCAAGGGGCCGCTCGGGGCGTTTTTCCGGGGCTTCAACTGGATTTTCGACAAGACCACCAACGGGTACGCCGCCGGGGTGCGCACCGCCATCCGCCTTTTCCTGATCACCCTCGTCAGCCTGGCCGCCCTGGTCGGCGGCACGTATTGGCTGCTGAAAACCGTGCCCACGGGCTTCGTGCCCGACGAGGACCAGGGCTATTTCATCGTCAACGCCATCCTGCCCGAAGGCGCGTCCCTGGAGCGCAACGACGCGCTGCTGACCCGCATGGAGCGGCAGTTCGCCGCCGACCCGGCCGTGGCCGACGTCCTGACCCTCGGCGGTTACAACCTCCTGACCAGCACCTACAGCTCCTACGCCAGTGCCATGTTCGTCATCCTCAAGCCCTGGGAGGAGCGGGCCGCGCCGGAACTGTCCCTGGACGCGGCCATGGACCGGGCGCGGGCGTCGTTCGCCGGCATCCAGGAAGCCGTGGTCATGGCCTTCAACCCCTCGCCCATTCCCGGCCTCGGTTCCACCGGCGGCTTTCAATTCGAGCTCCAGGACCGCACCGGCGGCAGTGTGGCCGACCTGGCCAAGGTGGCCTACGACTTCCTCGGCGAGGCGCGGCAGCAGCCGGCCGTGGCCGGCCTGTTCACGGACTTCAGCGTGGACGTGCCCCAGCTTTTCTACGCCCTGGACCGCGACAAGGTGCAGACGCTCGGCATCCCGCCAAGCGACGTGTTCGAGGCCCTGCAGACCTACCTCGGCGGCCTCTATGTCAACGACTTCAACAAGTTCGGCCGCACCTACAGGGTCATGCTCCAGGCCGAGCCCCGCTTCCGGCGCAGTCCTTCGGACATCGAGCGGTTCTACGTGCGCAGCGCCACCCAACAGATGGTCCCCCTGAGCACCCTCGGCCAGACCACCGACATCCGGGGACCGGAATACATCCGCCGCTTCAACCTCTTCCGCACCGTGGAAATCACCGGCGGCACGCCTCCGGGGTTTTCCTCCGGCCAGTCGCTCGCAACCATGGCCAACCTGGCCAGGACCGCGCTGCCCCAAGGCTACGGCTACGACTGGACCGGCATCGCCTTCCAGGAAACCAAATCCGGCAGCCAGTCGGTCTTCATCTTCGCCCTGGCCCTGGTCATGGTCTTCCTGGTCCTGGCCGCCCAGTACGAATCCTGGTCCGTGCCCTTCGCCGTCATCCTGGCCGTGCCCCTGGCCGTGTTCGGGGCCATGGGCGCGCAGATGCTCCGGGGCCTGGACAACAACGTCTACGCCCAGATCGGCCTGGTCATGCTGATCGGCCTGGCCGCGAAAAACGCCATCCTGATTGTCGAATTCGCCAAAATGCGCCGCGAAAAGGGCGACGCGCCGGCCGAGGCCGCAGTCACGGCCTCGATCCTGCGCTTCCGCCCGATCCTCATGACCTCCTTCGCCTTCATCCTCGGCGTGGTGCCCATGCTCGTCGCCACCGGGGCCGGCGCGGCCAGCCGCCATGCCCTGGGCACAGCCGTCTTCGGCGGCATGCTCGCCGCCACCATCCTCGGCGTGTATTTCGTGCCGGCCCTGTACTGCTTCATCCAGCGGACCGTGGACAGGCTGCAACGATAGGGGGAGGGAAGAGCGCCTCCGGCGGCCGGGAGGGGGTCAC
>CAZIJE010000074.1:0-18199 GCA_964539435.1 uncultured Desulfovibrio sp. | reverse complement strand
GGGGGAGCCCCCCCCCGGACCCCCCCGCCCTGGGGCCCGCTTCCCCCCCGCGGCACCGCCCGGGGGGCAAACGCGGCCCACAAAACGAGAGTATTCGGCAAGGCTTGCCGCCGTCCGACTGTCCTCTCCCCCCGTCGAGGGGGTCCGGGGGGCATCATGCCCCCCGGCCGCCGGCGGCGTCTTCCCTTGCTAACTCACAAGCAGCACGCCGTCTTCGCCGTCGAGTTCGGCCACGGCGACGTCGACGTGTTCGCCCTGGGCGGTGTGGACGCGTTTGCCGACATAATCGGCCTGGATGGGCAGTTCGCGGTGGCCGCGCCGGTCGATGAGCACGAGCAGTTCGACCCGGTTGGGGCGGCCGTAGTCGAGGAGGGCTTCGAGGGCGGCGCGGATGGTGCGGCCGGAGAAGAGGACGTCGTCGATGAGCACGACGTTTTTGCCCAAAAGCGGAAACGGGATATCGGACTGTCCGACCTGGGGCTGGACTTCGCGGTTGGTCCAGTCGTCGCGGTAGAGGTTGATGTCGAGCTTGCCGAGCGGCACATCGCAGTGGGCGCGGGCGTCAATGAGGGCCTTGAGCCGGGCGGCCAGTTCCGCCCCGCGCCGCTGGATGCCGACCAGGGCCAGGCCGCAGGCCGGATCGTGGCGTTCGATGACTTCGAAGGCCAGCCGTTCGAGGGTGCGTCCCACCTCGCCGGCGGTCATGACTTTTTTCGGTTTTGTCACGGGTTTTCCCCCAGGGCTTTTCCGGCAGATACCCAAAGCCGGAAGTCCTGGCAATCCGGACGCGGCTGGGGGGATGAACCCATTTGACTTTCCGATCGGTGATGCTTAGTTGCATCGAACGAGGTTGTTCCAGGAGGACATCATGGTCGAATTGACGGAAAGCGCCAAGACCCAGTTGGACGGCTATTTCGCCGAAAAAGAAAAAAGCCCGATCCGGATCTATCTCTCGTCCGGCGGCTGAGCTGGCCCCAGACTGGCGCTGGCTCTGGATGAGCCGCGCGAAACGGACGAGGTGCTGGATGTTTCCGGCTATACGTTTGTCATAGAAAAAGACCTGCACGAAAAGGCCTCGCCCCTGAAGGTCGACATGACCTACATGGGCTTCTCGGTCACATCGAGCCTGGAGTTGGGCGGAGGCGGCGGTTGCGGCTCTTCCTGCTCGGGCGGATCCTGCTCCACAAGCTGACCTCCGGGAAGGCATAGGGAATCACCGAAGAACGGTCCTTGTCGTATCGAACAGGCTTATTTGACAATCCGATCTTCGGTGATTACCCCTCAGGCATCCCTTTACTGGAGGTTCGCATGGTTTCCCTGACAGACACGGCGCGAGCCGAACTCGACAATTACTTCGTTGATAAAGAAAAATCCCCCATTCGGGTGTATCTCAACAAGGGCGGCTGCTGCGGGCCCTCCCTGACCCTGGCGCTGGACGAAGCCCGAGACAACGACGACGTTTTCGACCTCAAGGGCTATACCATTGTGGTGGAAAAAGAGCTCATGGCCATGGCCAGCCCCATCACCGTGGACATGACCGACTACGGCTTCGCCGTGACGTCGAGCCTGCAGCTCGGCGGCGGCTCCTGCGGCGGCGGTTCGTGCGGCAGCGGCGGCGGTTGCGGCAGTGGCAGCGGCGGCGGTTGCGGCTGCTCCTGACGCCACACAAGCGATCCATTGTTTTCGGGAGGACCGGCCAGCGGGGCCGGTCCTCTCTTTTTTGGGGGCCGCCCCTGCGTTGACAGTCTTTGTCCGTGCTTCTAATCTTCGGGCATGGAGAATCTCGAACAAGACCTGATTGGACTGACCGACGAGGCGGAAATGGCCCTGACCACGCTTTTCGGCCAGGCGGAGCGGCCGCCGCTGCGCGTCTTCCTGTCGTTTCTCTCGGATAGCGGCCCTCGCCTGGAACTGGCCCCGGACGCCCCCACCGGCGACGACGCGGTGTTCGCGGACCGGGGCTGGCTGTTCCTGGTCAACCGCCAACTCCTGCTCCAGGCCGCGCCGCTCCTGGTGGACGCCGGAGACAACGGCTTCGTGATCCACTCCAGTCTGGATTTTTCCCAGGCCGGTGGCAACTGCGGCGGTTCCTGCGGCACCCACTGACCCCGGCCGCTCCCGCCCGGCTCCTCGTGCGCCGCTGCGGCGCCGGTCCGTGGCGCGGACGGCTGCCGCTGCACCACTTGGCGTGCACGGGAGGCAGGGCATCTCCCAAGGGCCAACGGCCGGCAAATTGTTTCCTTCCTCTTTCTGTCCGTTTTCTTTACCATCCGTTTCGCCCTGATCGGAACGCGGCGGAACGGCGCGCGCGCCATGCGTTGCAAACGGCCGCCGCGCCGCAACGTCTTGCCAAGGCAACCGGCTTTCACTAGTATTCGGAGCGGTTGGCGCCACGGACAAGGAGACCTTCATGCCCGGCAAGATTCTCATCGTCGATGATGAGGTGCATATCCGCATGCTCCTGGAGCAGACGCTCGAAGAGCTCGAGGAAGACTGCGGCGTGGAGATCCTGTCCGCCCAGAACGGGGAGGAAGGGCTGGAGCTGATCCGGACCCAGAAACCGGACGTGGTCTTCCTGGACATCATGATGCCCAAGCTCAACGGCTACGAGGTCTGCCAGCGCGTCAAGGAGGACCCGGCCATCACCAGCATCGGCATCGTCCTTCTCACCGCCAAGGGACAGGAAGTGGACCGCCGGCAGGGACTCGAACTCGGGGCCAGCCGGTACATGACCAAGCCCTTCGATCCCGACGAGGTCTTGCGGGTGGCCCGGGAACTCCTGAACCTCGACTGCTGACGTTCCGGCACGGCGAGACCGCATCTCCATGGTTCCCCTGCGCCGGCTGCTCAAGAAAAAATCCCTCGCCCCCCTGCTCGACCGGGCCCAGGCCCTGCTCGGCCCCGGCTGGCGCGTCGATGTCGTGGAAACCCTGCCCGAGGCCGCGACGAAGGTCGCCCGCCGCCTGGAGCCCCTCCGCCTGGACGGGGCCCTGCTCGGCCATCTCGTGGTCACGGCCCCGGCCGACGCCGGCCCCGACGCCTGCGACGCGGACCGGATGCCGGAGCTGGTCCGGTTCATCGCCGACAGCATGGAAACCCTCATTGCCGGCGAATCCGTCCGCCGCAGCCTGGCCGCCGAAGCCCTTGGCAAATACCGGGAGATTTCGCTCCTCCACCGGGCCACCCTCGGCCTCAACGGCTCCCTGCGCCCCAGGGACGTGGCCGAGGCCCTGCTCGACGAGTGCCGCCACGGCGAACTGCCGGCCGAGGCGGGCATGGTGTTCCTGCGTCCCCTGGACGGCGGCGACTTCGCGCCCCTGAGCTCGTTCGGGGACGTCACCGCCTGCCGGCTGGCGGCCGTGGCCGGCTCCACGCTTTTTTGGGACATCACCCGGACCCAGAAGGGGGAGATCGTCAACGACCTGGCCGGGGACCGGCGGTGGCGCAACGAGGCTCCCCTGACCTCGCTACTGCTCGCCCCGCTTTTTGCCGCCAACCGGTGCGTGGGCATGCTCGTCCTCGCTGGCGTCGCCTCGGTCCGGTTCGAGGCCAGCCACCTCCAATACGTGGGCACCCTGGCCACGGTGGCCGGCATCGCCATGGGCAACGCCCTGCATTTCGAGAGCTTCCAGACCCTGATCAATTCCCTGATGCAGGCCCTGGCCACGGCCATCGACGCCAGGGACCCGTTCACGGCCGGCCATTCCCAGCGGGTGGCCCGGCTCGGCGTGGCCCTGGCCAAGGTCGTGCACCAGGACGCGAAGTTCTTTCCGGATGTCGCCTACACCCCGCCGGACCTGGAGGAGCTGCTCTACGCCGGCCTGCTCCACGACGTGGGCAAGATCGGCATCCGCGAAGAGGTGTTGACCAAGGCCACGCGTCTCTCCGACGGGGCCATGGCCGTTATCGGCCAGCGCCTGGCCCTGGCCGCCCTGACGGACAGACAGTTGCAAGCGAGGGTGCGGGAGGATTTCGCGGAACTGTGCCGGATCAACGGCATCGACGCCCTGAGCCGCGAGGACGCGGCCTTTGTCACGACCCTGGGGGCCCGGGAGCTGGTCATCGGCCACGACCGGTTCCCCCTGCTCACCGAGGAGGAGATCGCCTGCCTGCTCATCCCCCGGGGCAACCTGACCCCTGAGGAACGCCGGGAGATCGAGCGCCACCCGGCCGAGTCCCACCGCATCCTGCGCCACATCCCGTTCCCGGAGAACATGGGCCGGCTGCTCGAGATCATCTCCCAGCACCATGAGCGCCTGGACGGCTCGGGCTACCCCGGGGGCCTCAAGGACGAGGACATCCTGCTCCAGAGCCGCATCATCGCCATTGTGGACATCTACGACGCCATCACCATGGCCCGGCACTACAAGCCGGCCCTGCCCCGCCAGAAGGCGCTGGCCATCCTGTGGAAGGAGGCCGAGGCCGGGCGGATCGACTCCCGGCTGGTGGAACTGCTCGACCGGCACATCGAGACCATCGAGCAGGACTGCGAACGGCTGCGCGGCCGCCTGGACCTGTCCGACTACTTGTGCGACGACCCGGCCCGGGCCTGCCTGCTGGCCTGACCCTCACCCGGCAGCCATGCCGGATGCCTCCCTCCCGGTGACGCACCGGCCGTCAGTTCACAGCCAGGTCCGCCCATTCGCGGGCCCGGCCGTAACGCCCATAACCACCGCCCCGCGTCACACCTCGACCGGTCGGCAAACGTCTACAGCCCGGTAATGGACCCCTTGTCCACCACGGCGGCGGACAGTTCGGCCTCGGCCGCGACCTTGCCGTCCACCAACGCCTCCGCCCGCATCTTGCAGAGCGTCATCCGGCGCTTGAGGTCGAAGCACTTGAGCACGAGCTGGTCGCCCGGCGTCACCGGCCGACGGAACTTGGCCTTTTCCACGCCCGTGAACATGAAGATCCGGTCCCCGAGCGGCCCGTCCAGGCTCTTGGACACCAGGATGCCCCCGGCCTGGGCCAGGGCCTCGAGGATCAGCATGCCCGGCATGACCGGCGCGCCCGGGAAGTGGCCCTGAAAAAACGGTTCGTTGACCGTCACGTTCTTGATGGCCGTGATGGACACGCCGGGATCGTACTCCAGGACCCGGTCCACCAGCAGGAACGGGTAGCGGTGGGGCAGCAGGTCGAAAATCTCGGTGATGGCGATGGGCGCGCCCGTGGTCGTGGTCATTGTCGATGCCTCCATGCGAAACGGGCCGGAACGCCAAACGTCCCGGCCCGTGAAAGGGTGTGGCGCGCGCGCCTTACTTGCTCTTGTCGAACTGGGACTGGATGGCCGCGGTCACGTCCATCTTGGGATCGAAGTACGGCACGCTGCGGGCCTCGAGAATCAGCGTGTAGCCGTTCTGGGTCGCGTAGTCGGACACGACCTTCTGCAGGCGGTTGAGCAGGGGCTGGAGCACGCCCTGCTGGGCCTGCTGCTCTTCCTGCTGGAGCTTGTTGCGGTCTTCCAGGTATTTGCGGGCCTTGGTCTCGAAATCGGCGGCCTTGGCCTTCATGGCGTCCTGGGACAGGGCCACGCTCTTTTTCTGGAGCTCGTCCTGCATCTTCTTGAGCTCCTCGCCCTGGGCGGCCATGGCCTTTTCCCGCGCCTCGAACTTGCTCTTGAGGCCGGACAGGGCGGCCTTGCCGGCGCTGGAGTTGGACAGGGCGTCATCCAGGTTGATGATGCCGATCTTGCCCTGGGCAAACGCCGACACCGGCACGACCAAAACGGCCAACACGATCAAAACCCGTAACATTACGGCCATTACTCGACTCCTTGCCTTTCCGTTTTTCGGGGGGCCGTCGCCCCCCGGTTGTCTTGCCCAGTTTCCCGGTCCTGTTGCCAGCCCAGTCCGGAACCTGCCGTCCGGGCCGCGGCCCCGCAACCATCCCTGCCTGCCGGCCGCATCCCCGGTCAGGCGTCTCCGGCGGCCGCTAGAACGTCTGGCCCATGGTGAACCCGACCTGGGACGGCTGGAGGTGGTGCCTCTCGGCATCGAGGCCGTAGCCGTACTCCACCCGGATCAGGCCGAGCGGCGAGTACCAGCGCACGCCCGCGCCCACGCTCTTGTAGAGGTCCAGGCTCACGTCGCTGTAGTCCATCCAGGAATTGCCGGCGTCGAAGAAGACCACGCCGAGCAAGCCGACGGATTTGGCGATGGGGAAGATGGTTTCGAAGTTGGTGAAGAACTCCGCCTTGCCGCCGATGCGCTCGCGGGTCCACGGGTCGCGGGGCGAGATCTTGTCGAGCTCGTAGCCGCGCACGTTGTTGATGCCGCCGAGGTAGAACCGTTCGTAGACCGGAATCTTGCCGCCCGCGTTGGGGAAGAGCACGCCGGCCTGGCCGCGCCAGTGGAAGACCATGTCCAGCGGCAGGGGCTGGAAGTAGTTGGACGTGAACAGGGGCTTGATGAAGGCGTCGTCGCCGCCGACCGCGCCGCCGGCGTATTCCAGGGACAGGGTGTTTTTCGTGCCCTTGGTCGGCTTGGTGGCGCTGTCCACGGTGTCGCGGTCGACCTGGACGAACACCGAACTGGCCCAGTGCCAGCCGGCCGACTGCTGGATGACGCTCGAGGCGTCCCAGTTGGTGTGGTAGATGTGGTAGTGGTCCAGGCGGTAGTCCCAGGACAGGACCGTGTATTCGCCGAGCGGATAGGCGAACCGGACCTTGGCGCCGGTGGTGGTCTTCTTGAAGTCGTCGTAGGCCCGGTAGACCTGGTAGACGTCCATGCCGGCGGCCAGGTTGGAGTCGTAGACGCGCGGGTTGGTGAAGCTCAGGATGCCCCGGCTCGACTTGCCGCTGAACATGCCCTGGAACTTGGCGTGGTAGCCCTTGCCGAAGAGGTTTTTCTCCTCGACCGAGCCGCCGAAGAACACGCTGTCCGAGGTCGAATAGCCGGCGCCCAGGCTGATGGAGCCGGTGTTCTTGTCCTTGACCTTGACCTTGATGTCCACTTCGCCCGGATTGTCCGTGGGCACGGTCTCGATGTCGATCTTCTCGAAGTATTCAAGCTTGTCCAGGCGCTCGTTGGACCGGCGCAGCTTGGAGCCGGAGAACAGGTCGCCGTCGGCCAGCCGGACTTCGCGGCGCACCACGTTGTCGCGGGTCTTTTCGTTGCCCTCGATGGACACGCGGCGCACGTAGACCTTGCGGCCCTTGTTGACCACGTAGACGATGTCGATGACCTTGGTCTCGCTGTTCTTCTTCATGTCCACGTCGGCTTCGGCAAAGGCGTAGCCGTCGTCGGCGTAGAGTTCGGCCAGGGCGTTTAAGTCGTCGCGGACCACGGACCGATTGAAGTAGTTGTTTTTCGCCGACAGTTCGTCGAGCTTGATCCGGTCCAGGAGCTTGGGCTCGTCGTAGAGCAGGTCGCCGCCGAAGGCCACGGAGCCGACCTTGTAGCGATCGCCCTCTTCCACCCGGAAGATGACGGTGATGCCGTCGTCGCCGTAGATGACCTCGGGCTGGCCCACCTTGGCGTCCACGAAGCCCCGGTTGGCGTAGTAGGCCTCCACGGCCGCGGCGTCGCGCTCGAGCATCTCTTCCTTGAGCACGCCCGACCCCGTGACCCAGGACCAGAAGTGCCGGGTGGAGGTGGACAGTTCGGATTCGAGGTCGCTGGCGGAAATCTCCTTGGCGCCCTCGATCTTGACTTCCTTGATATAGAGCTTCTTGGGCTCCTTGATGATGATGTTGAGCCGGGCCACGCGCGGGTCGGTCTGCTCGAGCTCGTAGGTGACTTCGGTCTTGTAGTAGCCCTTCTTGCTGTAGAGCTCGCGGATCTTGCCCAGGTCGTCGGCCAGGACCTTGAGGTTGAGGACGCCGCCGGACTTGGTGCTCATGGCTTCGAGCACGTCGTCTTTTTTCACGTCCCCGTTGCCCGTGACGCCGATGGCCTGGATGCGCGGCTTCTCCTTGACCACGAACGTCAGGCGCTTGCCGCCCGGGGCGTTGTCCAGGCGGACCTGGACGTCGTCGAAGTAGCCCATGTCGAAGAGCTTTTTGATGTCTTCGTTGACGGCCTTGGGGTCGTAGGTCTGGTTGACCTGGCTTCTGATCTTAAGAAGCACCACCTCTTTGTCGAGGATGGAGTTGCCTTCGACGTCCACCTCGACGATGCGGTCCGAGGAGCCGACGGCCGACACCTGGGGCTTGATCTTCTCGGCCAGCTCGGCGGCCGCGGCGTCCAGGCCCACCACGTTCCTGGCCGAGGCGAACACGGCCACGGGCTCGCCGCCCGAGGCCTTGGCCACGCGGGCGTCGAGGGAGAGGCCCTCGCCGACCTTGGAGATGCTGCCGAAAACGACATATTCGGCCCGGGCCCCGCCGGCCAGCTTGCGGGCGGCGGCGGCGTCGGCCACGGCCTTGCCGCCTTCGGCCGTGGCGGTCACGCCCGAGGCCTTGAGCTTGTCGGCCAGAATGCGGGGCAGGCTGGCCTGGACGGACTGCAGTGCATCGGCGGCGTTGATCTCAAAGGGCAGGACCAGGACCTTGCCGGACTGGGCCATGGCCTGGCCCGCAGCCAGGACGAGGCACGCGACGAGCAGGAGCCCCTTAAGACCGAGATGTTTGATTGCGCGCATAGAGTTCTCCACCCTGCAGCTCCAGTCTCCGGCCCATGAGGGCGGCCAGGTTATGGTTGTGGGTGACCACAACCAATGTCATGCCCAGCTCGGCGTTGAGGCGGGCGAGGACCTCGCCTACCCGCGCGCCGGTGGTTTCGTCGAGATTGCCGGTGGGTTCGTCGGCCAAGAGGACGGCTGGCCGTAACAGGACAGCACGGGCGATGGCCGCCCTCTGTCGCTCTCCCCCGGACAAGGTAGTTACCCTGTGTTCGGCCCTTTCATCAAGTCCCACGAGCGACAAAGATTCCCTGGCCCTTGCAAAAGCCTCGCCCCTGGATTCCCCGGCGATCAGGGCCGGCATGGCCACGTTTTCCAGGGTGGTGAATTCCGGAAGCAGGTGATGGAATTGAAAGACAAACCCGATTTCCCGGTTGCGCAGCCCCGCCGCCTCCTGGGGGGACAGCCCGCCCAGGTCCCGGCCCCGGAAGCGGATGGTCCCGGAACTCGGCCGGTCCAGGGCCCCGAGCAGGTGCAACAGCGACGACTTGCCCGATCCCGAGGCCCCGAGGATGGCCATGGAGTCCCCGGCCGGGATGGTGAAGTCGAGGCCCCGTATGACCACGATCTCCTCGGCCGGCCCCTGGTAGGCCTTGCGGACCCGGGACAATTCGTAGAGCGGCGCCTCAGTCATGACGCAGGGCCTCCGCCGGTTCCAGTCGCGACGCCTGGCGCGCCGGGTACAGGGTGGCGCAAAAACACAGGGCCAGGGCGGTCAGCCCGATCATGGCCAGATCCGGCCAGTCCAGGCGGACCGGCAGGTGGTCCATGGGATAGACGTCGCCGGGAATCTTGATGAACTGATACTTTTCCAGGGCCACGGCCACGCCGAGCCCCAGGCCGTAGCCCAGGGCCGTGCCGATAAGGCCGATAATGGTTCCCTGGAGCATGAAGATGTTGCGGATGTTTTTGGCCGTGGCCCCCATGGACATGAGGATGGCGATATCCCGGGTCTTTTCCATGACCAGCATGACCAGGGTGGTGATGATGGAAAACGAGCCCACCAGGACGATCATGACCAGGATGACGAACATGGCCGTCTTTTCCAGGTGCAGGGCCTTAAACAGGTTCCCGTTCATGTCGATCCAGGTCCGCACGTAGACCGGCGGCCCGCCCATGGCGTCGCGGACCCGGCCCGAAAGGCGGTCCACGGCGTCCACGTCCGCCACCTTGATCTCCAGGCCCGTGACGATGTCCCGCTTGAACCCGAGCAGCTCCTGGGCGGCCGGAATGGAGACGTAGGCCAGGGTGGAGTCGTATTCGTACATGCCGGTCTTGAAAAGTCCGACAATGGAAAAGGTCTTCACCTTGGGCGAGAACCCGGCCGCGGATTCCTTGCCGGCCGGGGACATCAAATTGAGGGTGTCGCCAAGGCCGAGGCCCAGGCGGTCGGCCAGCTCCCGGCCGACAATGATGCCCGGGAAAATGCCGGGCGCGGTCAGGTCGTCGAGGGTGCCGGCGGTCATCTCGCGCGGCAGGGCCAGGACCTTGCCGGCCGAGGCCGGGTCCACCCCGCGCAGCACCACGCCCTTGACCCCGCGCGGGCTCGACAGCATGACCTCGGTGTAGACAAAGGGCGTGGCCCCCAGCACCCCGGGCACGGCCTCGGCCTTGTTGATGTCCTCGCGGTAGTCGTGCAGCGCCCCGCCGGCCACGGCCGCCACCATGTGGGCGTTGATGCCGAGGATCTTGTCGCGCAGTTCCGTGGAAAAGCCGTTCATCACCCCGACCACGACGATCAGCGACGCCACGCCCAGCCCGACGCCGAGAATGGAGATCAGGGAGATGACGGAGATGAAGGCCTGCTTCTGGCGGGCCAGGAGGTAGCGTTTGGCGATGTAAAGTTCGAAACTCATGAACCCGGCGCGCCTTCCGGCCGCAGCAGCGGAAACAGGATCACCTCGCGGATGGAGGCCTGGTCGGTGAGTAACATGACCAGCCTGTCGATGCCGATGCCCTCTCCCGCCGCCGGCGGCATGCCGTACTCCAGGGCCCGGACGTAGTCGTCGTCCATGCGGTGGGCCTCGTCGTCGCCGGCTTCCTTTTCCCTGACCTGGTCCTCGAAGCGCAGGCGCTGGTCCACGGGGTCGTTGAGCTCGGAAAAGGCGTTGGCCATCTCGCGGCCGGCAATGAACAGCTCGAACCGGTCGGTGATGGTCGGGTCGTCGGTGTTGCGGCGCGACAGCGGCGAGATTTCGGTCGGATAGTGGTAGATGAAATGCGGCTGCACGAGCTTGGGCTCGACGAAGATGTCAAAGAGCTTGGCCTGGACCTTGCCGAGCTTTTCGCCCTTCAGGACCTTTTCCCCGCTTTTTTCCACCAGGGCCTTGGCCGCGTCAAAGTCCCGGTAGACCTCCGGCTTGATGCCGCCGATGGTTTCCAGGGACTCGTGGAAGGCCACCCTGGCCCAGCCGAGGCCGAGGTTGATCTCCTGGCCCTGGTAGGTCACCACGTCGCCGCCGGTCACGGCCCGGGAGAGGTGCCCGAACAGCCGCTCGGTCAGGTCCATGAGGTCGGTGTACCGGGCATAGGCCCAGTAGAACTCGCACATGGTGAATTCCGGGTTGTGCCGGGTGGAGATGCCTTCGTTTCTGAAGTTGCGGCCGACCTCGTAGACCTTCTCGAACCCGCCGACCAGCAGGCGCTTCAGGTAGAGCTCGGGGGCGATGCGCAAAAAAAGCCCCATGTCCAGGGCGTTGTGGTGCGTGACGAACGGCTTGGCCGTGGCCCCGCCCGGAATGGCCTGCATCATGGGGGTCTCGACCTCCATGAAGCCGGCGGTGTCGAGAAAGGACCGCAGTTCCCGCACAATGGTGGTGCGGGCCTTGAAGATCTCCACGGCCTTCGGCGTCACGATCAGGTCCACGTAGCGCTGGCGGTAGCGGGTCTCCACGTCTTTCAAGCCGTGGTACTTCTCCGGCAGGGGCCGCATGGACTTGGTCAGAAGCCGGATGGCGTCGGCGTGGAGGGTCAGTTCCCCGGTCTTGGTGCGAAACAGCCGACCGGACACGCCCACGATGTCGCCGATGTCGAATTTTTTAAAGACCGCGTAGGCCTCGGCCCCCAGGGTCTCGCGCTCGGCAAAGATCTGGAGCCGGCCCGAGGCGTCCTGGATGGTGAAAAACGCGACCTTGCCGAAGGAACGCAGGGAAACGATGCGGCCGGCCAGGCGGAAGACCGTGTCCACGGCCGCCAGCCCTGCCTCGTCCAGGGCCTCGTGGGTCGCGGCCACGGGGCCGATGTCCTCGCCCTTGGCGAAGTCGTTGGGATACAGCGGCACGCCGTCGTCGAGAAGCTGCACCGCCTTGGCGATGCGGTTCTTGAAAACCTCGTTGAGTTCGTTGCCGGCGTCCAGGCTGGCGAGCAGGGGACGGAAATCCTCGACCCGCTTGGACTTGACCGGGAGCTTGTATTCTTTCTGGCGTGGCGCGTCGCTGCCCACGGGATTCTCCGTTGCTTGAGGCGTTGCGGCCGCCTGGCGCGGCGGCCAAGCGCGTATGGATACGAGAATTGCCCGGCCCCGTCAACGCGCGGAACAGACGGTTTTTTTCCTTGGCCCGCAAAAACCCCTTGACGCCAGGCGTCGTTGGGTATAGTTCGCTTCTTCGCTTCGCTGTTCCCCGGTAGCTCAATTGGCAGAGCGGGTGGCTGTTAACCACTAGGTTGGCGGTTCGAGTCCGTCCCGGGGAGCCAGACAATTCAGGGAGCCAGGCCGCACGCCTGGCTCCCTTTTTGTTTTTCCGGCCCGAGGCCACGGCCCCGTGGGGTCCCCAGGCCCGCGTCCGCCTCCCGCACCCCGGTCCGGCCGTTTCTCCTCTTCCCTTGCCCGCCCATGCCCTCGGCGGCTGCCAAGCCTTCCCCCGCACCCTTCTGGCTGTAAAATCCCGCAACGAAACGTCGAGGGGCTTTACAGGAAATGGGGCCTTAAAAATTCCTTGAAAAATAATACCGATATTTCAATACATTAGAAGCGGCACGCTAGTTGCTTAAAGCAAAAGAAAAACTTTAACGGATTGGAGGATTGTCATGCGTCACTTTTTCAAGCTTCTGGTGTGTGCGATGGTGCTCACATTGGCGACCCAGGCCCAGGCCGCCTTTGTTCTGGATTTCTCCGGCTTTGCCGGCGGATCCGTCGTCAATACCGGCGATCCCCTGGCGAGCGTTTCCTTCGCCGGAACGTCCACCATTACGCAGCAGCTGGGAGCCGACGGCGTCCTTTCCAGTGGCGATCCGTTCTCCCAGGCCCCGTTGCAGGACTTCTCCGTCGGCTACACCGACACCAACAACATCTTCACGGTCAACCTCGGCCCCAACGGCCAGATGCTGATCATCAAGGCCCCCACCCTGACCGGCCAGCTGACCACCCAGAACGGCCCCAACTCCTTCTTCTACACCTATGACGTGCCGGCCTCGGGCATCGAGATCTACTACGACAACGACACCATCAGCGCTACCAAGATCGCCGACGCTACCCTGACCGCGCCGAGCGGCGGCCTCAACAGCGACACCCTGGCCTCGGGCTTCTTCAACACCGGCACCTTCCACCTCTACGCTACCCTCGACACCCTCCTGTCCGGCATCATCTACAACAACGGCACCGACCTGGCCGACCTGGTCAACAACGGCATCGACGTCCTGGCCCAGCTCGACGGCCACATCAACCTGAACAATTCCGAAGTCATCGTGAATCCCGACGGCACCACCGCCATCCGGGCCAACTTCAACAACGGCGGCGAGTTCACCATCTCGGCGGTGCCCGAGCCCGGCACCATGCTGCTGATGGGCCTTGGCACCATGGGCATGGCCTTCATCCGCCGGCGCGCGCGCAGCCGGGGCTAGCTCCCCAACTTCCGCTTCCGGGGCTGCTCGCGGGCAGCCCCTTTTTTGTTGCAACAGCCCGCGCCCACTGGCCAAACGCCGGCCCCCGCCGGTTGCAAGGAGCAGCCATGCCCGATCCGGACGTCTTCCTCCGCGACGCTGCGGCCATTGTCGGCCAGGAACACGTGGTGGCCGATCCACAGCGGCTCGGCACCCTGTCGGAAAACACCCTCGGTCTTGTCCGCCCCCTGGCCGGCGCGGCCTATCCCGGCACGGCCGACCAGGTCCAGGCCCTGGTGGAACTGGCCTGCCGGACCGGCGTCCCCCTCTACCCGGTCAGCCGGGGCCGCAACATGGGCTACGGGGACCGCAGCCCGGTCCTTGACGGCCACGTCCTGCTCGACCTGTCCCGCATGCGCGCCATCCGGGACTACGACCCGGTGCTTGGGTCCGTGGTGGTGGAGGCCGGAGTATCGCAGCAGGATCTTTACGAGTTCCTGCAACGGGAACGGTCGCCGTTCTGGATGGACGCCACCGGAGCCGGCTTCTCCGCCAGCCTGGTGGGCAACGCCCTGGAGGGCGGCTTCGGCCACACGCCGCTCGGCAACCGGCGCGAGGAATTCACCGACGCCGAGGTGGTCCTCGGCGACGGCCGGCGCGTCCGCACCGGCCGGTTCCCAGGGTTCGGCCCGGATATCAAGGGCCTGTTCGTCCAGTCGAACTTCGGGGTGGTGACGTCCATGCGCCTGCCGCTCTTGCGCCGCCCCCCGCACTTCGAATCCTTCGTGCTGCGCTGCGACGATCCAAACGGCCTCGGCCCCATGGTCGAAATACTGCGACAGCTGCGCCAGGAAGGCGTGGTCACGAGTTGCGTGCACATCGCCAACCCGGTCCGCTACCTGATGTCCTCGCGGCTGTGTCCGCCGGAGTACCGGGATCGGGTTGTCGGAGATCTTGACGCCATCCGGATCATGTCCTCCCGCCTGCTGCCGGTGGGCCACTGGAACGCGGCCGGCGGCCTCTACGGCCTCAAGTCCGTGGTGGCGGCCCACAAACGGCGCGTGCGTGCCGCCTTCCGGTGCGTGGCCTCGGTCCGTTTCTTCAGCGACGCCCGTCTCGACCTCCTGGAGCGGGCCATGGGCACCCTGGCCGAGCTCGGCCTGGGGCTGGCCGAAACCATCACCGAGTCCCTCGCATCCTTCCGGCCCATCCATGCCCTGATGCAGGGCGTCCCTTCGGACGAGGCCTTCCGGAACATCCTGTGGCGGGTCGAACGGCCCGAGGACCTGGGACTCATCTGGTTCGCGCCCACGGTGGACGCCCGGGGAGACGCGGCCGAGCGCCTGGCCGGCCTGGCCAGGCCGCTTTTCGAGGCCCACGGGTTCGATATGCCCCTGACCCTGACCCTGGTGACGCCGCAGCGGCTGGTCGGCATCCTGAACATCGTCTTCGACCGGCGCGACGCCGCGCAAAAGGCCCGGGCCCACGCCCTGTACCGCGACCTGCGGGCCGCCTACGCCGCAAACGGCATCGCCACCTACCGCTCGTCAATCCTGGACATGGACAGCCTGCCCCACCCCGAACCCGGCATGGGCCAGACCCTGTCCCGGATCAAGTCCGTGCTGGACCCCTGCGGCGTCATCGCCAGGGGGCGCTACGGCATCGCCTTGCCGGACGGTGCGGCGACGTCGAACAGGGCCTCGCAGCCCGGGTAGCAGGACCGGAAGAAGTCGCGTTGGGCCGGCGTGATCCCGTCCAGGACGGCCGGCCTGGAGGCCAGGAGGTAGGCCAGAACCTCGTGGTCAAGGGGGTCGCGCTTTTCGGCGCTCAGGTTGTAGAGGCCCGTGGCCAGGGAGTGGGCGTTTAGGCGCGTGAAAAAGGCGTGCAGGTTGGTGTCGAAGTCCTCCTGTCCGTACGTGTCGCGCAGGGCCGAGCCGATCCGGCGCATGTCGGCCCGAAGCGCCACGGCCGGCGCGCCGACCTTGTTGTAGAACCGTTGCTCGCCCAGGGGCTCGAACAGGAAAATGGAGCGGTAGAAGTTGACGTGCTTGGGATTGACCGCAATGCACAGGTCGTCGGTGGACGTGATCATGGCGTACTGAAAGATGGCCTTGGCCAGGAACATGATGATGTTCTGACCCCGCCTGTCCAGGCGGGTGACCAGGGAGCCGATCTCCGCGATCTTGCGCCCCTGCCGGCGCAAGCCGTCGACCTCCTCCCGGTAGAGCTCGTCCATGGGCAGGCCGAACTCGGGCGTGTCCGGCACGAACATCATGGTGGCGAGGACCTTTTTGTAGGACTTGAAGATAAAGACGCAGGTCTTGGGCAGGAGGTTGTGGATGCCGAAATGCAGGCCCGAGGCATCCTCCTGTTCCAGATAGCCGGATTTTCGGTAGACGTTGTGCAGGAGCGTGAAGGCCTGCACGAACTCGTCCAGGGTCTCCGCCACCTTGAGGCTTGGACGGTCGAGCTTGTCCAGCTTGGCGTCCAACAGCGAAGACCGCCTGATCCGAATCGTCTGCCGCAGTTCAATCCCGTAGGGGGGTTGTGCTACCATTATGCGCGCTCATTGGGGTTCTGGCGTTCCTGAAACGACTCCCGCCGACGCCTCCCAGGATAAAGCGTGCTTCGGGGGCGGGGCGTCAAATTCCCGCAATATCTTTTCCTGAGCAATAACCGTTCCACACTAAGCGGCGCGGTACCGCTCGTCCTCATTCTATGTGTCATTCCTGAATTGCAATACACATTATCGATACTGATTCGATCATCCTATTTCTATCGCATCACTGTCTTTCCAAAACTCCCTTGCCTTTTTCCCAATCCATGGCAGGATGCAAAGGTGGAGATTTTGTATGAACCATGGAGCGCTGATTGCATAGTCCAATCAGCAAAGGAGAAAGCCAATGCGCACCCCCAATCTTCCGTGCACCCTGGCGGCGGCGGCCCTCGGCCTGACCCTGATCCTGCCCGCGACGGCCATGAGCGCCGGCGACGACTCCAAGCCCCCCTCGTTTAACAGTGAAAACCAGCCGGGCGGCTCCTGGGGCCCCAGCGCCAAGCAGGGCGACGTCAAGCAGGACGGCATCGGCGAGAAGGCCGGCAGCGCCGGCCAGTACGGCAAGCGGCCCGAGGACGGCGGCTCCGGCAAGCCCAGCGACATGAAGAAACAGGGCGACTCCGGCCAGTCCAATCCGAACCGGACCCAGGGCGAGACCGGCTCCGGCATCGGCGGCACCGGCAGCAGCACCGGCTCCGGCGCGGGCGGCATGGGCACCGGTTCCGGCGGCTCCGGGTCCGGCGGCGCCGGCTCCTAGCACCCTTTCCATGAAGCAGCGGGACGGCTCTCCGGCAGTCCGGGCCGGGCGGCGCAGCCGCTCCGGCCCGACCGGGGGCCGACGCCGCATCCCGTCGTCTGGAGTTGCGCCCCTGTTTCCGGAATCCCGGTCGCGAGGGCGGGAAAAAGTATGGTCATTCGCCGTTGCATGCGGCAAAGAAAGGTCATGGACCGCGATCCGGCGTTCCATGACCCTCTCCCTTCCAGCCGGCGTCCGGCCCCTCCGCCGGACACCAGGAGGCGCGCCCATGCGAAACACCTTTTCTTTCTGGCTGCTTGTGCTCGCGACCGGCGGTTGCGCCTGGCTTTTCGCCACCCGGGCCTACGCCGCCGTCCCTTCCGAGGACCTGCTGCCCCGGCCGGGCGAGGCCGTGGCCACCTTCGCGGGCGGCTGTTTCTGGTGCACCGAAGCGGATTTCGAGAAGCTCCCGGGCGTGACCCGCGTCATTTCCGGCTTTTCCGGCGGCAAGGAGGTCAACCCGACCTATGAGGAGAACTCTGCCGGCAAAACCGGACATCTGGAGACCGTGCAGGTCTTTTTCGATCCACGGAAAGTGGACTATCCACAGCTTGTGGAATACTTCTGGCGGCACATCGACCCGACCGACGCCGGCGGACAGTTCGTGGACCGGGGCAACCAGTACCGCTCCGCCATCTTCTGCCACGACGCCGAACAGTGCCGCATTGCCGAAGCGTCCAAGAAGCGGCTGGCCGCGTCCGGCGTTTTCGGCGGCCGGCCCATTGTCACCGAGATCAGGCCCTACGAGGCCTTTTATCCGGCCGAGGACTACCACCAGGACTATGCCGCCAAAAATCCCCTGCGCTACCGCTACTACCGCTGGGGCTCGGGCCGCGACCAGTTCCTGAAAAAGACCTGGGAGGGCGCCACCGAGGCGGCGGTCCCGGCCAAGGCCCATGCCGCCGGCGATTTCGCCAAGCCAAGCGAGGCGGAACTGAAAAAGCGACTTTCCCCCATGCAGTTCGAGGTCACCCAGCGCGAAGGGACCGAGCCGCCCTACAAAAACGCCTACTGGGACAACAAGGAAGACGGCATCTACGTGGACATCGTATCCGGCGAGCCGCTTTTCAGCTCCAAGGACAAATACGACTCGGGCACGGACTGGCCGAGCTTCACCAAACCCCTGGAGCCGGGCAACATCGTGGAACGCGAAGACCGAAAGCTCTTCTCCCGGCGCACCGAAATCCGAAGCCGCCAGGCCGACTCCCACCTGGGACACGTCTTCCCGGACGGACCGCCGCCAACAGGACTACGCTACTGCATGAACTCCGCCGCCCTGCGGTTCGTGCCCAAGGCTGACCTGGAACAAGAAGGCTACGGCCAGTATGTGAAGCTGTTCCAGTAGAAAGGCGGAAGAGGGGGGGGGGGGGCGCGGCCGCCGCGCCGGGGGGGGGGGGGGGGGGGGGGCC
>CAZIJE010000073.1:0-18221 GCA_964539435.1 uncultured Desulfovibrio sp. | reverse complement strand
CCCCCCCCCCCCCCCGCCCCCCCCCCCCCCCCCCCCCCCCCCCCCCCCCCCGCCGGAGGCGTCCCCCTCCCCTTCTTACAACTTCGAGCGCAACACCATGTCCGTGATCGGCCCCCGGGACCGTTCGCCCTTGAGCACGATGTGGGCGTAGTTGGGAAAGCCCTTGAACTTCTGGACGATCCAGTTGAGGCCGTTGTTGGCCTCGTTGAGGTAGGGGTTGTCCACCTGGGAGGTGTCGCCAAGGACCACGCACTTGACCCCCTCGCCCATGCGCGTGAGCACGGCCCGGACCTCGGTGCGCGACAGGTTCTGGGCCTCGTCGATGATCACGAAGGCGTTTTCGATGTTCATGCCGCGCACAAAGGCCAGCGGCAGGATCTCGAACTTTTTCGGGTTGATCCGCAGCATCTCGTCGTTGGGGTTCAAGAACACCTTGTTGGCCGCCCGGGACCGGTGGAGCTTGACCAGGAGCTCGAAGACGTACTTCATGTACGGCTCCATCTTTTCCGACACGTCGCCCGGCAGATAGCCCAGCTTGGCCCCGATCTCGATGGTGGGCTTTAAGACCACGATCTTGTCGTACTGCTTTTTCTCCTGCACGGCGTAAAGGGCCGCGGCCAGGGCCAGGAAGGTCTTGCCGTAGCCGGCCTCGCTCTGGATGGAGACCAGGTCGATGTGCGGGGCCATGATCAGTTCCAGGGCCAGGTTCTGGTACACGGTCCGGGGCCGGACGTTCCAGACGTCGCAGGTGTAGTTGATGACCTTCTCCCCGTCCGGGGCGTGGAGCACGGGCTTGCCGTCGCGCCAGGTGAAGCAGTTGGGAGCAAGCTCCCCGCCCTCCTCGGCGAACCCGGTATAGCGCTGGGACTCGGACTCGAACGGCTTGGAGTCGCGCAGCTCCTCGCTTTTGATGCCGCGCAGGCCGGCCCGCAGCTGCAGGATCCGGTCGTTGGTCACGAGCACCGGATCGTCGATGGCCGAGGCCTCGATCTCGTCCAGGATCCGGTTGTCCACGGTGTCGGTCAGGGCAGAGCGGCTCTTGTCGTTCTGGATGAAGTGGATGTGGTCTCGGTTTTGCGTGAGGGTCTGAATGACGTTGGCCACGATGTGGCGCAGCTTGGGGGTCTTTTTGAGCCCGTCGAGCTCCATGAGCACGTGGGTCGGGATGTGGATGGCGTTTTCCACGCCGTTTCGCAGCTTGAGCACGCTTTGCGGGTTTTCGATCAGCACGTTGGTGTCGAGCACGTAGTTCTTGCGTCCCTGATCCGTTCCCTGAGGCATGCCGCCCTCCCTGGATTCCTGCCGCCCGGCCGCCCCGGCCGTGGGGCCGGGACCGGGCGGCGTTCTCGTATCCCCCGCCGCGTCCCGGCCGCCAGGGCCGGAATCCGTCAGGCGGGTCGCGCTTCCCGGCGTGTTTCCTGTCCCGTTCCTCCTTGCGGCCGCTGCGGTCCGCCGCTCCCGGGCGTCAGCCCGGCCGCGACGCGCAAAGGGCGGCGCAACGCCTGCCGCGTCGCGCCGCCCTGTCTGGCCTGTTCCTGAACATCGCCTTGACCATTTGACTCCTCTGGCCCGCGCGGCCCCGCCTTGGGGCCGGCCGCGGCCGACGCCGCCCCGCCAGGCCGGGAGGCGGCTCAAGCATAGCACGGTCCAGGGGAAAAGGGTCCGGTATTTTCCGCTCTCCCTAACGCTTCTTTTGCAGCTTGGCCCGGTAGAGGATGGCCCCGAGGTTCATGCCGAGGACCAGGACGATGAGGACCAGGGCCGTGCCGTACTGGAGGGGCCGGGTCTTGTCGATGTCCGTGCCGGCCGTGGCCAGGACGTAGATGTGGTACGGCAGGGCCATGACCGAGTCCGTGACGCTGGTCGGGAGGTAGGGCGTGAAAAAGACGGCCGCCGTGAACATGATGGCCGCGGTCTCGCCGGCCACCCGCGACAGGCCGAGGATGGCCCCGGTCAGCATGCCCGGCATGGCCGCCGGCAGGACCACCAGCCGGATGGTCTGCCACTTGGTGGCCCCCAGGCCCAGCGAAGCCTCGCGGTAGGTCTGGGGCACGGCCTTGAGGGCCTCCTCGGCCGTGCCGATGATGACCGGCAGGACCAGGATGGAGAGGGTCAGGATGCCGGACAGGAGGCTGACGCCAAGGCCGAAGAAGGTGACGAAAAAGGCCAGGCCGAAAAGCCCGAAGACCACGGACGGCACGCCGGCCAGGTTGTTGATGCCGAGGCGAATGAGCCGCAGCATCCGGCCCGGGGTGGCGTATTCGTTCAAATAGACGGCCGAGGCCACGCCCAGGGGAAAGGCCACGGCCATGGTGCCGAGGCTCAGATAGATGGTGCCGAGGATGCAGGGCAGGATGCCGCCGGCGGTCATGGAATCGCGCGGCATTTCGGTCAGAAAGCTCCAGGAGATGGCCGGCAGGCCCTTGAGCAGCAGGAAGCCGCAGATCAAAAGCAGCGCGGCCATGTTGACCAGGGACGACAGGCCGAAGACGCCCCACATCAGTTTCTGGGTCCGGTGGCGGCGGGCGAGCCCCTTGCGGGCGAGGGCGGTGGCGTTCATGGGCGATCCTTGGAACCGGGCGGGCTACAGCGTGGCCGCGCCGACCTGCTTGTGCTTTTCGGCCACATGGCTGGCCACGAGGTTAAAGGCCAGGGTAAAAAGAAAGAGCACGATGCCGATGGCAAAAAGGGCCCGGTAGTGGTTGCCGCGAAAGGAGGCCTCGGCCATCTCGGCCGCGATGCTCGACGGCATGGGCCTGACCGGGGAAAAGACCGAGTTCGGGATCATGGCCGCGCCGCCGGCCACCATCAGGACGACCATGGTTTCGCCGATGGCCCGGGACATGCCGAGCATGACGGCCGTGGAGATGCCGGACAGGGAGGCCGGCAGCACCACCCGGGAGATGGTCTCGAAGTGGGTGGCCCCCAGGGCCAGGGAGGCCTCCTTGAGCTCGCGGGGCACGGCGTAGATGGCGTCCTCGGACACCGAGCAGATGGTCGGCACGGACATGAAGGCCAGCATGATGGCGGCGTTGAAGAGGTTGAGGCCCGTGGCCAGGTCGAAGGTCTCCTGCAGAAACGGCGCGACCACCACCATGCCGAAAAAGCCGATGACCACCGACGGCAGGGCGGCCAGGAGCTCGACAATGGGCTTGAAGACGCCCCGGGTCCGGCGGCTGGCGATCTCGGCCAGATAGATGGCGGTCATGACGCCAAGGGGAATGGCGATGGCCGAGGACACGACCGTGACCGCAAGGGAGGCCACGATCAGGGGAAAGATGCCGAACTCCGGCGGGTCCGAGGTCGGGTACCACAGATGCCCGAACAGGAAGTCCGACACCGACACGACCTTGAAGATCGGCAGGCCCTCGGCGAAGAGGTAGAGCATAATCAGCGCCAGGGCCACGATGGACGACAGGGCGGTCAGAAAGAAGGCGTTGCGGATCAGGCTGTCCTTGAGCGTGCGCGAGAGGGCCATGGGCGTCTCCGGACGACGCGTCCCGACGCCGCGCGGGCGGGTCGGGACGCGTGCAATGCGTTGTCGCGGGGGCTAGTTGAGCGGCACGAACCCGGCTTCCTTGACCAGCTTCTGGCCCTCGGCGCCGAGCAGGAAATCCACCAGGCCCTTGGCCGCGCCGGACGGAGCGCCGTTGGTGTAGAGGTACAGGTCGCGGGAGACGGGGAACTTCTTGGACTTGGCGTTTTCCGCCGTGGGCTCCACGCCGTCGACCTTGAGCGGCTTGGTGGAGGCGTCGAGGTAGCCGATGCCCACGTAGCCGATGGCGTTCTTGTTCTTGCTCACGGCCTGGACCACCGCGCCGCTGGAGGCCTGCATGAGCGCGCCCGGGAAGACGCGTTCCTTTTTCATGACCAGGCCTTCCCAGGTCTCGTAGGTGCCGGACGAGGTGTCGCGGGAGATGACCACCACCGGGCCTTCGCCGCCGAGGTCCTTCCAGGAGGTGATCTTGCCCATGTAGAGGTCTTTCAGCTGGGCCGTGGTGATTTCGGTCAGCTTGTTGGCCGGGTTGACGATGGGCACGATGGCGTCGATGGCGCACACGATCTGGTTGGGGTTGACGTTTTTCGTCTTGGCCAGGTCCAGCTCCTTGGGCTCCATGGCCCGCGAGGCCATGGCGATGTCCGTGGCGCCGTCGATGAGCGCCTTGATGCCGTTGCCCGAGCCGCCGCCGGACACGGAGATCTTCACGTCCGGATGGGCCTTCATGTAGGCCTCCACGACCTTTTGCATGATGGGCAACACGGTGGTGGAGCCGTCCACCTTGATGGTGGACTGGGCAAAGGCGCTGGAGGCGAGCAGCAGGAACGCGGCCGCGATACCAAGAATTTTTTTCATGAAAACCCTCCTGAGTGGTTGTCGCGCCAGCATTGGCGCGAAATGTCCGCGATCACGGGCGGAAGGTAGGGTCGCCCCGTGACGGTTTGGTGACAGGGGCACGGAAAACGCGTGACAGCGCCGCGGCCCCTGAATTCCTCCGGCCGGGCAGGCCCTTGGAAACGCACACCATGTTACAATGCCCCTTTGGCGGAAAATGGCAAGCCTTAAGGGCCGCAATGGCCGGCCCGTTCCCGGGGACGCGCCTTGACCGGGGCTGACGGGCGGACTATCGTCGTATGGAAGCGGCAATGGGAGAGGCCCTTCCCCGACTTTCGCCGCCGGAGCCGTCATGACCGAACCGTTCATCCTGTCGCCGTCGCTCCTGTCGGCCGACTTCAGCCGGCTGGCCGACGAACTGGCCGCCCTGGAGGCGGCGGGCCTGACCTGGGCCCACCTGGACGTCATGGACGGCCTGTTCGTGCCCAACATCACCTTCGGGCCGCCGGTCATCAAAGCCCTGCGCCGCCGCTCCCGGCTCTATTTCGACACCCACCTCATGATCGAGCGGCCCGAGCGGTACCTGTCCGACTTCCGCGACGCCGGCGCGGACCTGATCTGCGTGCACGCCGAGGCCACGGTCCACCTGGAGCGGACCGTGGCCGAGATCCGCCGCCTGGGCGCGGCCCCGGCCGTGGCCCTCAACCCGGCCACCCACCTTTCGGCCGTGGAATACCTGCTGCCCGAAATCGACATGGTCCTCGTCATGACCGTCAACCCCGGGTTCGGTGGCCAGTCGTTCATTCCCTTCTGCCTGGACAAGGTCCGGGACCTGGCCGCCATGCGCCGGGAGCGGGACCTCTCCTTCCGCATCCAGGTGGACGGCGGCGTGACCCCGGACAACACCGCCGCCCTGGTGGCGGCGGGCGCCGACGTGCTGGTCTCCGGCTCGGCCTTTTTCGGCCATCCGCCCTACAAGGAGCGCCTGGATGTCTTTCACGCGGCGGCCGCGACGCGCCACACATAGCCGCGCCGGCCGGCCCGGGCCCGGTTGCGGCCGCCGGCTGGGGCGCCTTCCGGCCGCACCGGCCGGCGACGCCGCCGGCCGGCTCACCCGCCTGTCGTCGATCATCGCCGCCCTGGACCAGGGCATCGCCTTTGTCGACCCCCACGGCGCGGTGGTGGAGATCAACGACCGCTACCTGGCGCTGCTCGGGCTCTCCCGCGACCAGGTCCTCGGCCGGGGCCTGGCCGTCCTCGACCTGGAGACCGAAGACTACCAGGCCGGGGCCTTCCTTGACCTGTTCCGCCGGGGCGCGGCCCACGCCCCGGTCTCCTTCGACCGCCGCCTGGGCGACCGCGACGTCACGGCCAAGCTCCAGCCGGTCCTGGAAAACGGCCTTTTCACCGGGCTTATCGTCTCGCTGATCGACGTCACCCCCCTGGTCGAGGCAAGGCTTTCCGTGGAGCGGGAAAAGAGCTTTCTCGAACAGGTCATCACCATCGCCGGCGCGGCCATCTGCATCGTCAACCGCGACGACGTGGTGGTGACGATCAACGACGAGTTCACCACCATCACGGGCTACAATCGGGACCAGGCCCTGGGCCGGCGGCGCGGGGAGCTGCTGCGCGAGTCCCCGCCCTCCCCCTGCCCGGCCCTGCCCGGGGACGCGTCCGTGCAGAAGCGCCAGTCCCAGATCCTGACCCGCGACGGCCGCAAGGTGACCATCCTCAAAAACGCCGCCCCGATCCGCGACAGCCAGGGCCGGGCCACGGGCGGCATCGAGTCCTTCGTGGACGTCTCGGACCTGATCCGGGCCCGGGTGGAGGCCGAGGAGGCCAGCCGCATGAAGTCGGCCTTCCTGGCCAACATGAGCCACGAGATCAGAACGCCCTTAAACGCCATCATGGGGCTGTCCCAGCTCCTGCTCAAGGCCAATCCCACGCCCCAGCAGCGCGAGTGCCTGGAGACCATGCGTTCGGCTGGCGAAGGCCTGCTCGTGGTCTTAAACGACGTGCTGGATTTTTCCCGCATCGAGGTCGGGCGCATGCAGGTCCGGCCGGTGCCGGTGGATCTCGACCGGCTCCTGGAGGAGATGCGCCGGATCATGGCCCCGGCCGCGGACGCGCGCGGCCTGATCCTGGCCATCGCCCGGGACCCCGCGCTCCCCCGGGTGGCGGTCTGCGATCCCGTGCGCCTCAAGCAGATCCTGCTCAACCTCCTGTCCAACGCCATCAAGTTCACGGCCCAGGGCCGGATCGACCTCGCGGCCGAGCTGGCTCCCGCGTCCCAGGCGCCGCCGGTCGGGGACACGGCCACACCCGTGCTGTTTCGGGTCCGGGACACCGGCCCGGGCATTCCGGAGGCGTTGCGGGAGCGGATCTTCGAGCCCTTTGTCCAGGCCGACGACGCCGTGGCCCGCAACCACGGCGGCACCGGCCTCGGCCTGTCCATTTCCGACCGGCTGGTCCGCCTGCTCGGCGGCTCGGGCCTGGCCGTGGCCAGCGCCCCGGACAAGGGCAGCGAATTCTCCTTTGTCCTGCCCCTCACCCTCCCCCTGGCCAAGGCCGCGCCGCCGCCCCCGGACCACCCCCTGCCCCCGGCCGTGGACCTCGGCGGGCTGCGGGCCCTGGTGGCCGAGGACAACCCGTTCAACCGGTTCCTGCTCCAAAAGATCCTGGAAAAACTCGGCGTGGGCCGGCAGGCCTTCGCCGAGGACGGCAACAAGGCCCTGAACATGATCCTGGCCGCCGCCGAGGCCGGCGAGCCCTACCACATCGTGTTCATGGACCTGCGCATGCCCGACCTCGACGGCCTGGAAGTGACCCGTCGGGTCCGCCGGGCCGGCGTCGCGACTCCCATCGTGGCCCTGACGGCCCAGGCCGCGCCCGACGACGCGGCCCGCTGCCGCGAGGCCGGCATGTCCGGCTTTTTCTCCAAGCCCTACCGCATCAACGATCTCGAGGCGGTCCTCGTCGCCCTGGCCGGCGAAGGCGGCTCCCCGACCGGCCCATGAGCCGCGACCTTCCGGGCCGCGCCCGGGCCTTTCTGATCGAGGAGCACCTGCTGTCCCCGGAAGAGGCCGGCCAGGCCCTGGACGTGGCCGCCACGGTCCTCGGCGAGGCCCTGGGACGCCTGGCGGCGGCCGTTGCCGCCGGCGACACCGAGGCCTGCGCCGCCGTGGCCCACGGCCTCAAGGGAAACCTGCTCAACCTCGGCCTGTCCGACTTGGCCGCCGTGGCCGAGGAGGCCGTGGTCCAGGCCGGGCGCGGCGACGTCGCGGCCGTCGCGGCCGTCTGGCGGACCCTGGCCCAGGCCCTGGCCCCCCTGGCCCGAACCGGCCCGGCCCCGGCCTGAGGCTCCCCCTCCCCGCCGGCCGCGCCGGTCACGGCGCGGGGCCCCCCCCACGGTCCCCCCCCCCCCCCGCCGGGCAAAAAAACCCCACCGCGGCGGGGGGCAGGTGGGCGGAAGCGCCCCGAACGGTCCACCGCCTCCTCGGCGTCGCAACAAAGCCCCTCCTCGTCGTCGAGCAGGTCGTCGAAGTCGCCGCGCATGGCCCGCAGGGCGCCGACCTCGTAGCCGATCTCCGCGGCCGTGCGGATGCCGAGCCGGCGGAACAGGGACACCGGCGGGCACCACCCCTGCAGGGCGTGCTGCAGGAGAAAGCCCGCCACCATGGTGGGCAGGAGGTACCAGCGCCTGCTGACGCTGGCGCCGAGTCCCAGGCCGAGAAGGGCCACGCCGGCCGCGTTGGCCTCCAGGACCCGCTCGATGTCCCATTCGGCCTCCAGCTCCTCCAGCCGCCGGGTGATGGCCGCGGGGCCGGCTCCGCGGTACCGGTCGATGTTGCGTTCGGTCTGCATGCGGATGGCCCGGTTGGCCCAGGCGGGCGAATGGTCCTCGACCCTTCGGAATGTTTTCGACAGCATCGTCGCTCCCTCCTTGGTTGGATTGGGCAGGACAGGGGTCCCACCCTACCGAACCTAGCACAAACGCAAGATCGGATGTCAACGGCAATCGTCTCCGGACCCGCGTCCCGCGACGGCTCCGGTCCGGGCCACTAGGCTTTCCGCCGGTTGCGTGCTAGGGGACGGCTCCATGAACAGCACGCACGCCGCCACGTCCCGTGGCCCCATCTACGTCGCCGGCCACCGAGGACTGGTGGGCGCGGCCATCGTCCGCGCCCTGGCCGCCGGCGGGGCGAATATCCTGACCCGCACCCACGCCGAGCTGGACCTGACCGACCAGGCGGCGGTGCGCCGGTTCTTCGAGGCCGAGCGGCCGGGGGCCGTGTTCCTGGCCGCGGCCAAGGTCGGCGGCATCCACGCCAACGACGCCTATCCGGCGGATTTCATCCGGGACAACCTGCTGATCCAGACCAACGTCATCGACGCGGCCTACCGGACCGGGGTGGCCAAGCTGGTCTTTCTCGGCTCCTCCTGCATCTATCCCCGGCTGGCCCCCCAGCCCATGCGCGAGGACAGCCTGCTGACCGGGCCCCTGGAGCCCACCAACCAGTGGTACGCCATCGCCAAGATCGCGGGCATCAAGATGTGCCAGGCCTACCGCCGGCAGTACGGGTTTGCGGCCATAAGCCTCATGCCGACCAACCTCTACGGCCCGGGCGACAACTTCACGCCCGTCAACTCCCACGTCATCCCCGGGCTCATGCGCCGGTTCCACGAGGCCAAGCTGGCCGACGCGGACGCGGTCACGGTCTGGGGCACGGGCAAGGCCCTGCGGGAATTCCTCCACGTGGACGACATGGCCCGGGCCACCCTGGCCTGCTTCGAGGCCTACGACGACGAGGAGATCATCAACATCGGCTCGGGCCAGGAAGTGACCATCCGCGAGCTGGCCGCACTGATGGCCCGGGTGACGGGTTTTTCCGGCCGCATCGTCTTCGACCCCACCAAGCCCGACGGCACGCCGCGAAAGGCCCTGGACATCGGCCGCCTGGTCGGGCTCGGCTGGAAGCCGTCCATCGGCCTGGAGGAAGGCCTGGTCCGGACCTACCGGTGGTTTCTCGACCACAGCGGCAGCGCCCGCCTGGACTGACCGCGTCCCCGGGTCTCCAGGCCCCACGGCCCCAGGCCCGGACCCCGGCCGGGAAAAACCGGCGGTCCGAGGTTGCCAGTCCGCCTCCCTGGCATTACCTGGAAGCCATGACTTCCAGACACCCCCTCCCCCGGGCGGCCGCCGCCCTTTTTTCGTGCGTCCTCGTCCTGGCCGCCCTGGCGGCCGCCTCGCCCGTCTCGCGCGCCTGGGCCGCCGACAGCCCCGAAGCCGGCTGGAAACCGCTCGTGGACCGGCTCGCGGCCGACGGCCTGGACCGGGTCGCCCTGGGCCGGGTCTTTGCCGACGGCGCCGTGACCTTCGACCCGGCCATCATGGCCCGCAAGGTCGACGCCATGGTGAAAAAGGAGTTCGAGCCAAGGCCCAAGCCCAGCCGCAAGACCCTGGCCCAGAGCAACTACCGCCACTTCCTGGCCCCAACGATCATCGACGAGGCCGTGCGGTTCATCCGGGCCAACCAGGCCTCCTTCGACCGGGCGACCCGGGAGTTCGGGCCGCCGCCGGAGCTGGTGGCCGCCTTTCTGGTGGTCGAGACCAAGCTCGGCTCCTACCTCGGCGAGCGCGACGCGGTCTCGGTCCTGGCCAGCCTGGCCCGCAGCACGGACCTTGCCGCCATCGCGCCCTTCATGAAGACCCTCCACGACGATCCGGCCAGACGGGCCTTTGCCGCCACCGCGGCCAAGGACCGGGCCGAATGGGCCTACCGTGAGCTGGCCGCCCTCCTGCGCTACGCCGCCGCCACCCGGCAAGCCCCCCGGACCATCCCCGGCTCCATCTACGGGGCCATCGGCATCTGCCAGTTCATGCCCACCAACGCCCTGCGCTACGGTGTGGACGCCGACAACGACGGCAAGATCGATCTCTTCACCCCCTGCGACGCCATCGTCAGCGTGGCCAGCTACCTGCGCGGCCACGGCTTCAAGCCCGGCCTGACCGAGGACGAGACCAAGGCCGTGGTCTACGCCTACAACCACAGCGACCTCTACGTCCTCGGCGTCATGACCGTGGCCGAGAGGATCAAGGCCCGTTTGGGAGGGAAATGAGAGAAGCGCCTCCGGCGGCCGGGAGGGATCACCCCCCGGACTCCCTGGAAGGGGGGAAGGGGCGAAGGGCTCAGCGGCCGGGGATGGGGAAAAAAAGCGGATTGGGCCGGCGGGCCTCGGCCAGGAAGCTGCCTTCGAAATAGCCTTGGCCGAACCCGTCGCGGTAGCCGGCGGCATAGGCCCCGCGCCGGGTCATGCCCGGAGCCGGCATGGGGTTGCCGAGCCGCCCCTTGGCCCGCACCAGCATCTCCTGGCGCTGCCACTCCAGCTGGGCGATGCGCAACCGCACCTCCCGGGACCGGTCCACCAGCGGCCCGTCCCCTTCCAGCGCCTTTTTCGGTCCGCCCACGAAGATGTAGGTGACCAGGGCGATGATGCCGACCAGGACCACGACGTATTTCAAGGAGTCGTCCCGGAAGCGGTCCGGACTGCCCGGCCGGCCCCATGCCGGCCGCGTCCGCCGCTTCCTGGTCTTCTTTTCGGCTCTTCAGGGGCCGATCTTTACCGGAACCCGGCAAAAGGGCCGCTTTCCCCGGAGAACGCCGGCGCAAAGGCTCAGGAACGGGCGGCCGGGATGCCGTGCTTTTTGAGCAGGGCGTAGAGGCGGGAACGGGACAGGCCCGAGACGTCGAGCATCCGGCCGATGTCCCCGGCGAAGCGGGACGACAGGGCCCGCAGGTAGTCGCCTTCCCGGCTGTCGCGGTAGTCGCGGAAGCGCGGAAGCGCGGCCGTGGACAGATAGGCGGACACGGCATCGGCCTCCACCGGCCCGGCCGGACGGCCCGCGACCCGGGTGCGGGCGGCGCAGACCCGGATGTGCAGGGGCAGGTGGACCGGCAGCAGGGCCGTGTCCCCCTCGGCCAGGGCCAGGGCCCCGTCCACGGTGTTTTTCAGTTCCCGCACGTTGCCGGGCCAGGAATAGGCCAGAAGCGCCCGGGAGAAGTCTTCGGAAAAGGGGCGGACCGGCCGGCCCTGCCGCGCCGCCGCCTCGGCCGCGAAATGGGCCGCGAAATCCAGGATGTCGTCCGGGTGGCCGGCCAGGGGGGGCAGTTCGATGCCCACGCCCTGGAGGCGGAACAGCAGGTCCTCGCGGAAAAGCCCCTGCCCGGACATGGCGGCCAGGTCCTGGTTGGTGGCGGCCACCAGCCGGAAACGGCAGGCCGACTCCTCGAGCCCGCCCACCGGACGGACCCGCCGCTCCTGCAGCACCCGCAAAAAGGCCTTCTGCACCGACAGGGGCATCTCCGCCACCTCGTCGAGGAAAAGCGTGCCCTCGTGGGCCTGCTGCAACAACCCTTCCCGACGCCGGTCCGCGCCGGTGTAGACCCCCTTTTCCGAACCGAACAGCACGCTCTCGACAATGCCGGCCGGCAGGGCGGCGCAGTCCACCACCACAAAGGGGCCGTCGCGGCGGGGGCTGTTGCCGTGGATGGCCCGGGCGAAAAGCTCCTTGCCGGCCCCGGTCGGCCCGGTCAACAGCACGTTGACGTCTCCGGCCGCCGCCTTGGCCGCCTGCTCCAGACACAGGCTCCGCTTGGGGTTGCCGCCAGCGATGCCCATGAACCGGAACGGCTCGGCCGCCCGGACCGCGCGCCGGTCCCGGCGGCGGTGCTCCATGGCGCTGACCAGCGGCGTGGTCATGGTCTTGATGGTCGGGGGCTTCTCGATATAGTCCCAGGCCCCCTGCCGCATGGCCCGTTCCGCCCCGTCCGGGTCGCCCCAGCCGGTAATGACGATGACTTCCGGGTTGGACGGCGCGCGCCGGATGTCGCTGATGGCGTCCAGGCCGTTGCCGTCCGGCATGCGCACGTCGAGAAAGACCACGTCCACGTCCGAGCCGCCGGCCCGCCTGATTCCCTCGGACAGGGTGCCGGCCAGGTCCGGGGTGTGGCCGAGCCGGCTCACCACCCGGGCCAGGGCGTCGCGTATGGTCTGGTCGTCGTCGATGATCAGGACGTTGCCCAAGGCGTTCCTCCGGCGGCCGCGCCGGCTCCGCGTCGGCCTGCAATGCTCCTGTGCATGACGGCCCGGCCGGAGCCTGTCAAGTGCCGGCCGGCCGGACCGGACAAGGGCGGCCCCGCGGACGGCCCGCAGGCCCGAGGCCACGCCCGGCGCGCCGCCTTACGCCCCGTCGTAGGCCTCCCGTAACCGGCGGAGGTCCAGCTTGACCATGGTGAGCATGGCCCGCATGACGCGATCGGCTTTTTCCGTGTCCTTGTCCCGCAGCATCTCCTCCAGGGCCGTGGGCACGACCTGCCAGGACACGCCGAACTTGTCCGTGAGCCAGCCGCACTGCACCGGCGAACCGCCTTCCAGGAGCTTTGACCAGTAATAATCGATCTCCTCCTGGGTTTCACACGCGACAACAAGCGAGATGGCCGGCGTGAACGTGAACTCCGGACCACCGTTTAAGGCCATGAATTCCTGGCCGTCGAGCTCGAAGGTGGCGCACAGGACCGTGCCCTTTTCTCCCGGCCCCGCGTCGCCGTTGAGCATCACGTTGCTGACTTTCGAATGTGGAAAGACCGACATGTAGAAGTCCATGGCCTCTTCGGCATTGCCGTCGAACCACAGGCACGGCGTAATCCTTTGCATGCCCTGCTCCTCGCTGGTTTGCGTTGTTCCGGGGCGGCCCCGCCCTGTGTCGGCACGGGCCGCACCCGGCCGGCCCGCCGCCACGGCGGCACGATTCCGGGACCCCGCGCCCCGGGTCCGCTGCGCCGGGCTTTCGGGGCCTGCGGGCAACGTAGCACAAGGAGATTGCATTTTCAGGCGTTGCCGGTCTCCGGGCGAAAAAAAAGGCGGGCCAGGCCCGCCTCGACGCTCCGGTTCCGGCCTCAGTTGGCGGCCGGCCCCTCGTGGCCGAGTCCGGCCAGGGTTTCGGAACGGGTGATCTGATCGTTCGGCAGGGTCACGAGCTTCTCGATCAGGCTGTGCCACAGCTTGTAGCCATCGGGCCGCAGGTGCACGCCGTCGGTGGTCAGGCTTTCGTTGAGCGCTCCGTTGACCGCGAAGTGGGTGAAGAGATCGACGTAGACGCAGTTGTGCATCTCCGCGCACAGGGTCTTGAGCCCGGCGTTGAGTTCCCTGATCTTGTCGTTGGACAGGTCGGCCCGGTTGACCACCGGCAGCACGCTCTGCACGAAGACCAGGGTCTTCGGCGACCCCTGGTTGATGCGCCGCAGGATCTCGCGATACCGGGCCAGGATGGCCGGGTTGGGGCTCCACAGCTCGTTTATCCCCTCGAGGATGAAGATCTTCTCCGGCTTTTGCGCCACCACCGGCCCCAGGCCCTTGAGGATCTTGGCCGTGGTGTTGCTGACGGCCGCCTTGTTGACCACGTCCTTGAATTCCCCGGAATACTTCCAGCCAGCGGTCTGGCTCCCCCCCAGAAAAACCGTCTTCGCCCGGGCCTCGGCCGGACCGAAAATGAGCAGGGCCGTCAAAACGACGGCCACCCGAAACCATGCCGACACCATTTCTCCCCTCTCTTTGCACGTCCATTCCTCCGCCCGGACGGGCGGACACGGGGGGCGGGATAGCATGCCCCGCCGGCATTGAAAAGTGTCCCCGGCCCGGGTGCGCATCGAGTGGCAACCGCTCCAGGAAGCGTTGGCGCGCCTTCCTTGGAATCGGAATTGACAAAGCTTTCCGTTTCTGGATTCTCTTGCAGCATGGAGTCGTAAACACCCCATCCGCAACCCGCCCCGCCCGTCCGGCCCTGCCAGCGTCCCGGCGGACAGGCCGCGTTGCAGCGAGTCCTCATGATCGCCCGAAACTCTCCCCCCCGCAGCCTCATGGAAGAAGCCATTGCCCAGCGATCCCGGTGTTTTCTGACACTGCCCGAGGCGACCACGGGCCTTCGGGAGCTCAGTTGCTCCATCCTGGCCGCCTCCTCCCGGGGACTGCTCCTGGAAACCTGCGGCACGGCCGCCCCGGGCCCCCACTGGGTCGGCCTGCCCGTGACCGGCTACTTCCGCGTGGCCCTGCAACGCGGCGGCTTCGAGGAGACCTTCTACACCTTTGACAGCAGCATTCAGGCGGCCGAGGCCGGACCGGCCGGCCACGCCCGGCTTCGCCTGCGCGAGCCGGACTCCCTTGTGTTCGGCCAGCGCCGCAAGAGCCTGCGGGTGGAGCCCCCGCTCGAACGGCTGCAGAAGGTCTTCCTGTGGCGCTTTGACAAGCGGTCCGGCTTTTGCCTGGACGCCCCGGCCCTGCGCAGCACGGACTTCCTGGCCGGCCTGGCCCGGCTGACCGACATCTCGGCCGGCGGCCTGGGGTTGACCCTGCGGCCGGCCCTGGTCCGGGAGCGCGACCTGGACCTGGACAAGGGACAACGCCTGGTCGTCCACATCCGGTTCACCGGGGGGGAAGCCGCAGCCGAGGGGTTTTGGATGGTGGCCAGGGTCAGCCACGCCAGCCGGGACCGGGCCTGCCAGGACCTGTCCCTGGGCCTGGAGTTCCTGGCCAGCGGGACCCTCGACCCCAAGGCGGGCAAGATCCGGTGGGAGCAGGTCGAGGACCACGTGATTCCCGGCTTGGCCGACATCTTTTTCCACTGGCACCTGGAGCGGCACCGGGAAAAGCTGGCCTAGTGTGACGTCCCTGAAAAAATACGATAGTATTTTTTCAAAAAAACATAGATTCTAAAGTATGTTGTCCATGGGACACGCCTGTGCGTGTTTCGCGGCCGTGACACTCGCGGCGAACACCCGTTGGGCAGTTACGCGGACGCCTCGGCCGTCTCCCGGGCCTGGCCGCGCAGGTCCTTCACGGACATGCCGCTTGCGGCCAGGGTCCACAGCCCCACGGCCGTCACCGGCAGGTACTGGAGCAGGTGCATGGCCAGGCCCACGGCAAAGGCCCGCTCCTTGTCCACGCCGAACCACCCCAGGGCCAGGACCACCGAAGCCTCGTACACGCCCATGCCGCCTGGCGCGCCCGGCAGGGCGAATCCCAGGGTGGCCATGGCGAAGACCGTGAGCACCATGGCCGGATCGGCCGGCAGGCCGGCCATGAGGCAAAGGCCCACCGCATAGGCCGCCGTGAAGCCGGTCCAGGCGAGCAGGGTCCACAGGGCCAGGCGGCCCAGGAACCCGACCCGCAGGTTGGCCTGCAAAAGCCCGAGCATCTCGGCGGCGAAAAGCCGCAGCCGCTCGCCCGGCACCCACCGCAGCAGGCCATGGGCCGCCGCCGGCCGGACCCGCAGCAACAGCAAAAACAGCCAGCCGCCGCCGACCATGGCCAAGAGCGGATACAGGATCAGACCCTGGCCGAGCAGAAAGGCCACGGCCACGCCCAGGGCCAAAAGCGCGCTCAGGTCGAAAAACCGCTCCCAGAAGACCGCCTCCAGGGCCCGGCCCAGGGACACTCCGCCCTCTCGGCGCAGGTACAGGGCCTTGGCCATCTCCCCCAGCCGGGCCGGGAGCACGTTGTTGAGGGCCAGGCCCATGAGGCAGGCCCGCAGACCGGTGGCCGCCGTGACCCGGCCGGCCATGAGAAACCGCAGCCGCAACCCCGGGACCAGGAGCGTGGCCAGGACAAAGGCCACGTACGCCGCGACCGCGGCAGGAGAAAAAGAGAATAGCACGCCCGCGAGCCTTGTGAGGTCCACGCCCCACAGGGCATAGGCCAGGCAGCCGAGGACCAGGCCCCAGCGCAGGGCCAGGGAAAGGGATTTCTTCATGTTCGCCGTCCGGGAAAAAGGCCGTAGGAAGCTGTCCATGGCCTTTTTCCCGGTCTGTGGCAAGGATCGGCTACTTCTTGGGCAAGGAGGCGTAATAGGCGGCAAGATCGGCCATGTCCGCGTCGGAATGCTTTTTCATGATGGCGATCATGGCCTTGTTCTCGCCCTGCCCCTCCTTGTAGGCCTGCATCTTCGTCAAGAGCGCGGCCGCGTCCTGGCCGTCCAGGTCGCCCTTGCTCTTGTGGCAGGCGCAGCCCTTGGCCAGGTCGGCGCCCTTGGCCGCGTCGCCGGCGGCCATCGCCGCCGCTGCCATGCCGCAAAGGACCAGTACGAACAACAATCCGGCAATACGTTTCATGTCGCCTCCTTGACGTTCCGATGCGAACCCCGCCGATTGCGGCGGGGTTCAGGCCGCATGCATATCGCAGGGCAAAAAAAATGCAATCCTTGCGGCCGCCTTCCCTTGCATTTCCCAGATTTTTGTTGCAATTCCCCCTGCCCAAGGTAGTTTCACACGTCAAAGGACATACCCTTTCTCAAAGGAACATCCCATGCTCCCCCGCCCCGCCCTCGCCCTGCTCGCCACCCTGGCCCTGTTCGCCTGCGCTCCGGCCTCCTCGGACAACAGCCTGCGCCAGTCCCTCAAGGAGCATCCGGACATGGTCCTCGACGCCCTGGGCGAGCGCAAGGCCGAACTGTTCGGCCTGGTCGTGGCCGGACAGAACGAATACCAGGACGCCCAGCGCCAGGCCCGGCAGGCCGAGGAACTGAAAAAACCCCTGGCCCCGACCCTGGACCCCGCCCGGGCCATGCGCGGCCCGGCCGCGGCCACGACCACCGTGGTGGTCTACTCCGACTTCATGTGCCCCTACTGCGCCAAGGGCGCGGTCACGCTGCACGACTTCATGGAACGCCACCCGGACTCGGTGCGCGTCCTTTTCAAGCACTACGCCTCGGACGAACTGTCCAAGGAGGCGGCGCTGGTCTACGAGGGGCTCGCCGCCCAGGACCCGAAGCTGGCCTTCGCCTTCCACGACGCGGTCTTCGCCAACCAGCAGGAGATCGAACAGGCCGGCCCCACCGCCCTCTACGCCCTGGCCGTCAAGCTCGGCGCCAACCTGCCGCGCCTCAAGCGTGACATGAAAAACCCGGACCTGGCCAAGCGCATCGACGACGACGTGGCCGAGGCCCGGTCGTTCGGCATCGACGGCACGCCGACCTTTGTCATCAACGGCGTGTCCGTGCGCGGCGCGGCCCCCATCGGCGAATTCGAGGACGTGCTGCGCCGGGTGTCCCGGCGCGGCGGCGAGGAAGCCCCCTGCGCCGCCTGCGACAAGAAAAAGCCGTAACGCCCGCCTCCTCCCAGGAAAGACCACACCGCCATGCCGGGATCATACCGACGCGCCCTGTTTCCCCGGGCCCTGCCCGCCCTGGCCCTGCTCCTGTGCCTGATCGCCGCCCCGGCCCCGGTTCCGGCCGGGGACACGGCCCAGACGCCGCCGCCCCCCCAGTACGACACGGCCCCGCCGGCCATCGACGAAGCCAGCCTCGTCACCATGATGGATGAGGTCATCCGGTACTACGACGACACCAAGCCCTCGGAAGGCCGCATCCTGGCCCTGCTTCCGGTCCACGAAAAAGACAAGGACGGCATCGAATACAAGAAGCTGCGGTTTCTTTTCGACACCCACCAGAAGGTGACCACCAGCCTCAACAACCTGATCGACGTCCTCTACATCTCGCTCAAGCACGGCAACTTCCAGGACCCGGAACTCAACAACTACCTCTACAGCCGCTGCAAAAACATCATCACCTTCCTCAACAACATGGTCTATTTCCTGACCGCCCGGAACCAGGAAATGGAACTCGCCTCCTCCTCGGACGTCCAAAAGCTCTACGAAAGCTACCTCGTCCGCCTGACCACCCTGCTCTACGAACTGAACAAGACCCTGGCCCACTTCCACAAGTAGGAAGGGGAAGAGAAGAGGCCTCCGGCGGCCGGGAGGGGGGCACCCCCTCCCGGCCCCACCCGAGATGGGTGCCGCGTTTGCCCGGCTGCAAAGCCAGCCGGGCAAACGCGGC
>CAZIJE010000072.1:0-18361 GCA_964539435.1 uncultured Desulfovibrio sp. | reverse complement strand
CACCGATTCCGGCCCCACCGTCGGGGGGGTCCGGGGGGAATCATTCCCCCCGGCAGGTCCAGGACAGCGCCCTGGCAGGGTCCGGGACAGCGTCCCGGCGGGGTCCGGGGCAGCGCCCCGGCAACGGGGTAGCGCCCCGGAATGATCTTTGTCTCGATTCATGTTACCGATGCCGCCGCAGCGTTCGCGGCCAGACGGATGGTCCGGCTGGCCGCGCGCGCATCGGGCCGCCATTCGGGGAGCAGGCTTATGCGACAGGAAAGCGATGCCCTGGGAGCGAAGCCGCTCCCCGAAGGGGCCCTTTACGGTATCCACACCCTTCGGGCGGTCGAAAATTTCCCCGTGTCCGGCTGCCGCCTTTTTCCGGAATTCATCCGCGCCTATGCCCTGGTCAAGGCCGCCTGCGCCCTGGCCAACCAGGAGGCCGGCCATCTCGACGCCGCCCGCGCCGGGGCCATTGTCGCGGCCTGCCGGGAGGTGGCCGACGGCCGGCATCACGACCAGTTTCCCGTGGACGCCTTCCAGGGCGGGGCCGGCACCTCGGCCAACATGAACGTCAACGAGGTGGTGGCCAACCGTGCCTTGCAGCTCCTTGGCCATGAGCCGGGCGATTACGCCTTTCTCTCGCCCCTGGGGCATGTCAACCTGCACCAGTCCACCAACGACACCTTTCCCACGGCCCTGCGCGTGGCCGCCCTGTGGCTGCTCAAGGACCTGGAGGCCGAGACGGCCCGCCTCCAGGAGGCGTTTCAGGCCAAGGAGGCGGCCTTTGCCCAGGTGGTCAAGGTCGGCCGCACCGAACTGATGGACGCCGTGCCCTTGACCCTTGGCATGGAGTTCGGGGCCTTTGCCGAGGCCCTCTCCCGCGACCGGTGGCGGATTTTCAAGTGCCGTGAGCGGATCAAACAGGTCGGACTTGGCGGCACGGCCGTGGGCACGGGCCTTGGCGCGCCGCGCGACTTCATTTTCCGGGCGGCCGAGCACCTGCGCCACCTGACCGGGCTGCCGGTCTCCCGGGCGGAAAACCTGATCGACGCCACGGCCAATGCCGACGCCTTTGTCGAAGTCTCAGGCATCCTGTCCGCCTTTGCCGCCAACCTGCTCAAAATTTCCTCGGACCTGCGGCTTCTGGCCAGCGGGCCGGCCACGGGACTCGGCGAGATCACCTTGCCGGCCCTGCAGGCCGGCTCGTCCATCATGCCCGGCAAGGTCAATCCGGTCATCCCGGAATGCGTGGGCCAGGCGGCCCTTCGCGTCATGGCCAACCACCAGGCCCTGACCCTGGCCGCCGGCCTCGGCCAGCTCCAGATCAACCAGTACCTGCCGCTTGTCGCCCACAGCCTCCTGGAGTCCCTGCGGCTCCTTGCCAACGCCGCCCGCATCTTCAACGACAAGTGCGTGGCCGGCGTCGCGGCCAACGAAGCCCGGTGCCAGGAGTTGGTGGAGCAGAGCCACGCCCTGGCCACGGTCCTGGTGCCGGCGCTCGGCTACGAAACCGTCTCCCGGCTCATGGCCGCGGCGGCCGCCGCCGGCCTGCCCCTGGCCGATCACCTGGCCGCCCAAGGCATCCTGACGCCCGAAGCGGCGGCCGAGATGCTCTCGCCCAGGCGGATGCGGAAACTGGGGTACGAGAAAGAGGATTATCGTATGGTGGCGACAGGTTCCCGGGGCTCCGCCCCGGACCCCGCCGGGGGGGATCATCCCCCCCGGGCCCCCTGGACGGGGAAAGGGGAGGGCGAGCGATGAACGCCGGCAGGCAGGAAGCCGGGAGTGTGCAGGTGTTGGCCGGCCTGGCCGGGGCCGGGCTGCCCGGGATGGTGGCCGGCGCGGACCGGCTTTTTTTCCATGCCGCCCTGTACTCCAATTTCGCCAAGGACCGGGCCATGGCCGACGCATTGGAAGCGGCCATGGCTCGGCCGGGCTTCGAGCGGCTGGACGTGGTGTCCCTGGACCCCAGGGCCGGCGCGGGTTGGTGGGACGAGTTCCGGGGCGCGCTGCGCCACGGTGCGCCGGCTGCGACCGTGCAGCGGGAGTTTGCCGTCTCGGCCGCCTTTTGCGACGCCCTGGCCTCGCGCCATCCGCAAAAGGTCCGGCTCTACCTGACGTCCGCCCTGCCCCTGGCCCCGATCCTGCTCATCGGGGACACGGTCCTGGCCGGCCACTACCTCCACGGCCCGGTCCCGGCCCCGCTGGGCCTGTGGCTGGCGATGACGGCCGACGTGGCCGATCTGCTGGAGCGGGCCGAAGCCGACGCCGGCCCGGACGGCCTGGACCCGGTGTCCGTGGGGGCCTACCGGCTGGTCTGCGAGTGCCTGGCCGCCAGGAACGCGTCCAGGCGGCTGGCCTGAGAGGTGGGAATGCTCATGCGCCTTGCCGAAATCACGCAACTCTTGTCCGGGGCCGACGACGCCGGCCTGTTTTCCGCCGCCGACGCTCTGACCCGCCAGAACTTCGGCGATGCGGTCTATCTGCGCGGGGTCATCGAATTCTCCAACCACTGCGAGAAAAACTGCCGCTACTGCGGCCTGCGCCGGGCCAACACGCGCCTGGCCCGCTACCGGATGGACGTGGACGCCATCCTCGCCTGCGTGTCCCTGGCCCGGGACCTGTCGCTCGGCACGGTGGTCGTCCAGTCCGGCGACGATTTCGCCTACACCCGCGAGGACATCGGCCGGGTCGTCACCGGGGCCAAGGAGCGGGCCGACGTGGCCGTGACCCTGTCGCTCGGCGACCGGCCCGAGGCCGATTTCGCCTACTGGCGGGAGCTCGGGGCCGACCGGTACCTGCTCAAGGTGGAAACCTTCGACGCGGCCCTCTACGCCCGCTCCCGGCCCGGCCTGGCCCTGGCCGACCGGCTGGCCCGCATCGAGGCCCTGCAAAAGGCCGGCTACGAAGTCGGGTCCGGCATCATCACCGACCTGCCGGGCATGACCTCCGAGATCCTGGCCAGCGACCTCTTGCGCCTGTCCGAGCTGGACCTGGACATGCTGGCCGTGGGTCCCTTCGTGCCCAACCCCCACACGCCCTACGGCCGGGAAGCGCCCGGTTCCATCCTGACCGCCTTCCGGGCCATGGCCATCCTGCGGCTGTTGAATCCCCTGGCCAACATCCCGTCCACCTCGGCCCTGAACGCCCTGCGCGACGGGGCCCGGGAACAGGGCCTGACCGTGGGGGCCAACGTGGTCATGCCGTCCCTGACCCCCGAGGACGTCAGCCGCGATTACGCCATCTATCCCGGCAAGAACGCCTTCCGGGCCGACGCGGCCGCGCGCGTGGCCGCCGCCCGGGAGGCCGTCGCCCGGGTCGGCCGCACGCCGTCCACGGCCATCGGAAGTTCCAAAAGGAGACGCCATGGCTGAAGCCGAAACCAAGGCCCCGCGCGGAGTCCGGCTGGTCATCACCCTGGTCGGCCGCCGCAACGCCGGCAAGTCGTCGCTTGTAAACGCCATCACCGGCCAGGAGGTGGCCATTGTGTCGGACTTCGCCGGCACCACCACCGATCCCGTGGCCAAGCCCTACGAGCTGTTGCCGCTCGGGCCGGTCACCTTCTACGACACCGCCGGCCTGGACGACGTGGGGGAGCTCGGGGCCCTTCGCGTGGCGGCCACGAAAAAGGTCCTGTGGCGCACGGACATCGCCGTGGTGGTGGCCGAGGCCGGACCGGGGCTGACCCGAGCCGAACGGGAGATCATCGACGACATCCGCCGCCTGGAGATCCCGTTTCTCCTGGTGTTCAACAAGACCGACCAGGCCGCGCCGCCCGAGGCCGACCTGGCCTGGTGCCGCGAGCAGGGCATACGCACGGCCCTGGCCTGCGCGGCCACGGGCGAGGGGGCCGTGGCGGTCAAGGAGGCCATCATGGGGCTCGCCCCGGCCGAAGCCCTGCGCGAGCCGGTCCTGGCCGGGGACCTCTTCGGCGAGGGCGACACGGTCGTGTGCGTGGTGCCCATCGACCTGGCCGCGCCCAAGGGCCGGCTGATCCTGCCCCAGGTCCAGGTCCTGCGCGAGATCCTGGACAGCGACGCCGTGGCCGTGACCGTCAAGGAGCGCGAACTGGAGGCGGCGCTCGGAAACCTCCGCCGGCCCCCGGCCCTGGTGGTCACCGACTCCCAGGTCATCCTCAAGGTCTCGGGCGACGTGCCGGATGCGGTGCCGCTGACCACCTTTTCCACGCTTTTCGCCCGCTACAAGGGCGATCTGCCGACCCTGGCCGCCGGGGCCGCGGCCATCGACCGGCTGCGCGACGGCGACACCGTGCTCATGGCCGAAGCCTGCTCCCACCACGTCCAGGCCGACGACATCGGCCGGGTCAAGATCCCCCGCTGGATCGCCCAGTACACGGGCAAGGACCTTTCCTTCGAGATGCACGCCGGCCACGACTTTCCCGACGACCTGGAGCGGTTCGCCCTGGTCGTGCACTGCGGCTCGTGCATGCTCGGCCGCATGGAGATGCTTCGGCGCATCAAGGAGTGCGTGCGCCGCGGCGTGCCCGTCACCAACTACGGGGTGGCCATCTCCAAGGTCCAGGGCGTGCTGGACCGGGTCCTGCGGCCGGTGCTGCGGTAAGGCCCGTTTTTCCGGCCGCGCCGCAACGCCGGGCTTGGCAGACGGCCGAAGTTGCCGTACATCCCCCTTCCCCCATGGCGGCGGCCGGATCAATTACTGTTTTTTCGTAAAAATTTTGATTTTTACGGTAATTGTGGGCAACTTGATAAGCATCAGGACCGTCTCGGCTCTTCATTTTTATACAACTAATTGATATTATTTAAAAATAAAATAAACAGACGAATGCCCTGCCTGGCACGGATCTTGGTATAGGGAGAATAGAGCAGACAATACCTCCCTATTGTTCTGACCTCTCCTTCATCTCCTGCGCGGGGGCTCCCAGAGGGCCCCCCTTTTCTTTGGAGAAAGGTCGGATCCTTCCGCGACAACCTGGACCGAGGCCGGCGGCATCCCGCGACGCGCCCTTTCCGGCGCTGCGTCCCAGCCGCCGTTCCCAAACGACGGGAAGCGACCCGCACCGGCCGGCGCTCCTCCGGAACGCCCGGCCCGCGCCGGCCTTGGCCCGGCCGCGAAAAAAGACGGCTGGCGGCTCGCCACTGCAGGCCAAATCGCGTAGTTGTCGGGAACAGGGAGGCGAGACGGCCCCGGTTCCCGGCGCTTCCCCCCGGGCGCGGCAAGGGGCAGGCCCGCCGCCCGTACCCGATCGTTTTCCACGGCCAAGCGGCCTTGCCCGGGGACCGCGCCCACGGTCCCCGGCACCCGGAGGTTCCCATGCGTTTTGTCGACGAAGCCTGGATTGTGGTCCGCTCCGGCAAGGGCGGACGCGGCGCGGTCTCGTTTCGCCGCGAGAAGTTCATTCCCCGGGGCGGCCCGGACGGCGGCGACGGCGGCAAGGGCGGGGACATCATCTTTCGCGCCGACCCCGACCTGCTCACCCTCTACGACCTGCGCCTGCGCCGCATCTACGAGGCCAGGGGCGGGGAAGGGGGCAAGGGCCGCCAGAAGTTCGGCAAGGCCGCCGAGGACCTGATCATCGACGTGCCGGTCGGCACCGAGCTCTACGAGCTGCCGCCGCTCGGCGAGGCCAGCGAAGGCCGGCCCGAGGCCGAGGCCCTGGCCGCGGCCGAGAACCTGCCCGAGGGCGAAGAGGCCGACGCGGTCGAGGCCTGGGCCGAGGCCGAGGGCCGCAGCGAGGCCGAGGAGCTCGGGGAGGCCGAGAACATGGACGCGGACGCCCCCGAGGAGGGCGTGTTCGCTTCAAGGGATTTCGACGAACAGGCCCATTTCGCCTCGGCCACGGCCAAGGACCAGCCGCCGACCCTGCTCGTGGACCTGACCGAGCCGGGCCAGACCTACGTCGCCTGCAAGGGCGGCCGGGGCGGCAAGGGCAACCTGCACTTCGCCTCGTCCACCATGCGGACCCCCCGCTTCGCCCAGCCCGGCGAGCCCGGGGAGGAGCGCCGCATCCGGCTGGTGCTCAAGGTCCTGGCCGACGTCGGCATCATCGGCCTGCCAAACGCCGGCAAGTCCACCTTCATCGCGGCCGTGTCCCGGGCCAGGCCCAAGATCGCGGCCTATCCCTTCACCACGCTCACGCCCAACCTCGGCGTCATCGAGGACGACTACGGAACGCGGCTGGTCCTGGCCGACATCCCGGGCCTGATCGAGGGCGCGCACCTCGGCCAGGGCCTGGGGCACCGGTTCCTGCGCCACGTCGAGCGGACCCGCGTCCTGCTCCACGTGGTTTCGGCCGAGGATGCCTCGGCCGAGGGCCTGTTCGAGGCCTTCGGCGTGGTGGACGAGGAGCTGCGCCGGTTCGATCCGGCCCTGGCCGAGCGGCCCCAGATCCGGGTGGTCAACAAGATCGACCTGCTCTCGCCGGAAGATCTTGCCGCCCGCCGGGAGGCCGCGGCCCAGGCGGGCCAGACCGTGCTCTTCATGTCCGCCATGACCGGCGAGGGCGTGGACGCCGTGCTCGACGCCCTGTGGAGCGCGGCCGCGCCGGCCAGGCCCGAAAAGCCGGCTAACGGTGCAGACGGCCGGGACGGCGACGCCGATTAGCCGGCGCGCGCCCGGACGCCAGACGGCCCTCCGGCCGCGCTCGGTGGCGCGGACGGAGGGCCGTTTGTTTTCGGTTTTCAGAACAGCCGCGCCAACAGGGACACGAGGAACAGGACCAGGAAGATGTAGAACAGGATCTTGGCAATGCCGGCCGCCGTGCTGGCGATGCCGGTGAACCCCAAAACGCCCGCGATCAGGGCGATGACCAGAAACGTGACAGACCATCCCAACATAGGCGACCTCCTGCTATAGGGGATGCAACAGGGAAATCCGGCTTTCCCCATATTCCCTTCCTAGAGGGGCCTCGCGTTCATGGCAAGCCGTTTCTCGTTTTTTCCGCGCCTCCCATCCGGCTCCCTGCGTCCCCCCTGCCGCCCTAGGGCCGCAGGAGCCGCAGCATGAACGACTTGAGGTAGTCGGTTTCGGCCATGGCCGGGTGGGCCGGGTGGTCCGGCCCCTGCCGGCCCTGCTCCAGGATCTGGGCCCGCCGGCCCGAGGCGTTGGCCGCGCGCAGGGCCACGCGGCGCAGTTCCCAGGCGTCCACGTGCTGGGAGCACGAGCAGGTCATGAGGATGCCGTCGTCGGCCAGCACGTCCATGGCCAGGCGGTTGAGCCGCTCGTAGGCCCGAAGCCCGGCCTCCAGGTCCTTCTTGCGCTTGACCAGGGCCGGCGGGTCCAGGCTCACCACATCGAAGGTCCGGCCGGCGGCGGCGCACTCCTCCAGAAAAGCGGCCGCGTCGGCCTTGACCGCCGTGACCTTGCCAGCCACCCCGTTTCGGGCCGCGTTGTCCCGGGCCATGTCGCAGGCCGCCTGGGACGAGTCCAGACAGGTGACGGCTTCGGCCCCGGCCAGGGCCGCGCGCACGGAAAAGGCCCCGGCATAGGCGAAAAGATCGAGCACCGTCCGGCCCGGCACGAGCCGGCACAGCCGGGTCCTATTTTCCCGCATGTCGTAGAACCAGCCGGTCTTCTGCCCGGCCAGGGCCGGCACCTCGAAGGCCGCGCCGTCCTCGTTCACCAGCAGACGCTCGGGCTCCGGGCCGAGGACCGTCTCCACGGTCCGGGGCAGGCCCTCCAGGTCGCGGCTGGCCGCGTCGTTGCGCAGGATGATCGTTGTCGGCGAAAGCTCGGCCGCAAGGGCCTCCACCACGACTTCCCGCAACCGGTCCATGCCGGCCGTGGTCAGCTGGGCCACGGCCACGTCGCCGTAGCGGTCCACGATCAGGCCGGGCACATGGTCGCCCTCGGAAAAGAGCAGCCGGTAGTGGGGCGTGGAATAGAGCCGCTCCCGCAGCCGCAGGGCGTCCCGGATGCGTCCCCGGAAAAAGCCCGCATCGAGCGTTGTCCCGGCATCGCGGTCCATGATCCGGGCGCAGATGAGCGACCCGGGATTGACCGTGGCCACGCCGATGGGCCGGCCCCGCGAGGCCGCGACCACGGCCACGTCGCCCGGGGCAAAGGCCGTCAAAGGCGTTTTCTTGATGTCCACCTCGTTGCTGAACACCCACAGGTGCCCGGCACGGAGGCGTCGTTCCTCGTTGTTTCGCAGCGTCAGCGTCGGTTGGTCCATGCCGGCAGAGTACGGAAGGCATGGAAAGCTGGCAAGACGGGAGGAAGACCGGGGCGCTGCCCCGGACCCCGCCGGGGGGCATGATTACCCCCCGGCCCCCCCCGCGAGGGGGGGCCGGGGGGATCATCACCCCCCGCCGGGCGTACCCGGGGGGCGCGCCCCCGCCCCCGCGGGGGGGTATGCCCCCCCCCCGGCCCCCCCCGGGGGGGGGGGCGGGGGTATATCATCTCCCCCGGCGGGGTACGGGGCGGAGCCCCGATTCCTCCCTACGGCCGTGTCGGCATGTTGTATTTCCGGAAAAGGTCATACAACCGCGATGGCGACAGGCCGCTCAGCCTGGCGGCCCGGACGACGTTGCCGGCCGAGGCGTGCAGCAGCTCGCGCAGGTAGCTCCGCTCGGCCGCGTCCAGGGCCTGGCGGCGGTATTCCTTCCAGGCCGGCACCGGGCCGGCCGCGCCCGGGTCCACCAGCCCGGCGGCGCGCGGATCGCCGCCGGCCCCGGCCGTAAGGACCTGGATGCGGATCTCGTCGGGCAGGTGCTTGGGATAGAGCACCGGCTCGGTGCGGTGCTGCAGGAGCACCCGCTCCATGGTGCTGCACAGTTCCCGGACGTTGCCCGGCCAGGTGTAGGCGGCCAGGGCCTGGAAAAATTCCTCGGAAAAGCCCTTGGTCGGCTGGCGGTACCGTTCGCACAGCCGGTTCATGTAGTGGATGGCCAGGGGTTTGACGTCCTCGGTCCGCAGCCGCAGCGGCGGCAGGGTGATGACGATGGTGCGAAGCCGGTAGAGCAGGTCCTCGCGGAAGACGCCGCTTGTGGCCATGGCGGACAGGTCGCGGTTGGTGGCCGAGACCAGCCGGAAATCGCTTTGCAACTCGTTTTTGGACCCCACCGGCCGGAACCGCCCGTCCTGGAGCACGCGCAGGAACGTCTTCTGGATGCCCGGCGACAGTTCGCCGATCTCGTCCAGAAAGAGCGTGCCGCCGTCGGCCAGCTTGAAAAGGCCGTCCCGGTCCCGGTCCGCGCCCGTGAACGCGCCCTTGACGTGGCCGAACAGCACGCTCTCGACCAGGGTCTCGGGCAGGGCGGCGCAGTCCACCACCACGAAGTTGTTGTTGGCCCGGGGCGAATTGGCATGGATGGCCCGGGCGAAAAGCTCCTTGCCCGTGCCGGTCTCGCCGGTCACCAGCACCGAGGCGTCGGAATCGGCCGCCTGGGCCACCAGGTCCAGGCAGGCCTCCATGGCCGGCCCCACGCCCACGATGGCCTCGCGCTTGAGCACGGCCCGGGGACGGCGCGCCGCCTTCTGGGCCCGGTACTCCAGGGCCCGGGTCAGGGGCAGGGTCACCCGGTGCGGGGTCAGGGGCTTGGGGATGTAGTCCCAGGCCCCGGACTTGATGGCCAGGGCCGCGCCCTCGGGATCTTCCTGGCCGGTGATGATGATGGCCTCGGGCCCGCCCGGCGCGGCCCGGATCTCGGGCATCATGTCCAGGCCGTAGCCGTCGGGAAGCCGCAGGTCCAGAAGCACCACGTCGGCCCGGCCGCGCGCCAGCTCCCGCCGCCCCTCCTCCAGGGAGCCGGCCCAGGACAAGGTGTGCCCCAGCCGCCGCACCAGCCCGCCAAAGGTCTCGCGCAGGATCGCGTCGTCGTCGATGAGGAGAATATGGGCCATACGTGATTTTCGACTCGCGGCGAGGAACCGGGGGAGGGAACCCTTTTTTGCAAAAAAGGGTTCCCTCCCCCGGCCCCGCCATTCGGGGGGTCCGGGGGGCGTGGGGCAGAGCCCCACCGCCTCCCCTATTCTTCCTTCTTCTTGCTCTCGGCGATGACCTTCTCGGCCACGGGCGGCGGGCACTCCTCGTAGTGGTCAAACGCCATGGTGAAGGCCCCCTGGCCGCCGGTCATGGAGCTCAGGGTCTTGGCGTATTCCTGCATCTCGGCCATGGGCACGTGGGCCTGGATTTCGGTGATGCCGCCGGTGGAGTCCGAGCCCAGCACCTTGCCCCTGCGGCTCGACAGGTCGCCGATGATGTCGCCCATGTACTCGTCCGGGCAGCTGACCGAGACCAGGACGATGGGTTCAAGGAGCGAGATCTTGAGCTTCTCGCAGGCCGCCTTGAAGGCGATGGAGCCGGCGATTTTAAACGCCATTTCCGACGAATCCACGGTGTGGAAGGTGCCGTCGTAGAGCGTCACCTTGAAGTCGACCATGGGGTAGCCGGCCAGATACCCCCGCAGGGCCGATTCCTGCACGCCCTTGTCCACGGCCGGGATGTACTGGCGCGGGATGGCGCCGCCGACAATGGCGTCCACGAACTCGTAGCCCACGCCGCGCGGCTGGCCTTCCATGCGGATCCAGCAGTCGCCGAACTGGCCCCGGCCGCCGGTCTGCTTCTTGTGGCGGCCCTGGACCTCGACCTTGCCCTTGACCGACTCGCGGTAGGGGATCTTCGGGGCCTTGAGGACCGGGCTGACCTTGAAGCGGCGGCGGGCCTTTTCCACGGCCGTCTCCAGGTGGGTCTGGCCCATGCCCGAAAGCAAGATGTCGCCGGTCTCCTCGTCGCGGGTGATGGACAGGGTGATGTCCTCGTCCAGGAGCTTGGACATGGCCGCGAAGACCTTGTCCTCGTCGCCCTTCTCGGCCGGGGCCAGGGCGTAGGAGATCATGGGCGGCGGCAGCACGGGCGCGGGCACCACCACGGGCTTTTTGGGATCGGACAGGGTGTGCCCGGTGGCCGTGTCCTTGAGCTTGGCCAGGGCCACGAGGGAGCCCGGGCCGGCCGGCTCCTTGGAGATGGCGGTTTCCTTGCCAAGCGGCAGCAGGATCTGGCCGGTCCGCTCCAGGGTCTCGGTGGCCGGATTCATGAGGTCCAGGTTGGCGGTCAGGGTGCCGGAGAGGACCCGGACCATGGACAGCTGGCCGGCGAAGGGGTCGAACTGGGTCTTGAAGACAAAGGCCACGGCCGGACCGTTCTCGGCCGCGGTCATGGTCGCGCCGTCGGCCAGGGCGATGGTCTTGGCCCCCTCGGCCCCTTCGAGGGGACCGGGCAGGAAGTTCTGGATGGCGGCCAGAAGGCGCGCGCCGCCCATGTTTTTGAGCGCCGAGCCGCAGCAGACCGGGCAGAGCTGGCCGGACAGGGTGGCCTTGTGGACCGTGGCCAAAAGCTCCTCGGTGGCGATCTCCTCGCCCTCGAGATAGCGCTCCATGAGCTGCTCGTCGGCCACGGCCACCTCTTCGACCATGGTCTCGCGCAGGGTCTCGACCTCGTCGGCCATGTCGTCCGGCACCGGGCCTTCGGTCATGCCGCCCTTGTCGTCGAAGAAATAGGCCTTGCCTTCGAGGACATTGACCACGCCCTTGAAGGTTTCCCGGGCCCCGATGGGCAGGTTCTGGATGTAGGTCTTGACCCCGAGCTTCTCGCGGATGCCGGTAAGCGCCATGTCGTAGTCGGCCCGGTCGCGGTCCATCTTGTTGATGAAGAAGACGGCGGGCAGGCCGAGCTTGGCCACCTCGCCCCACAGCTTCTTGGTCAGCGGCTTGACGCCGTCCACGGCGTCGACCACGAACACGACCGCGTCCACGGCCCGCAGGAGGTAGGGCAGATCGCCGTTGAAGCTGCCGTCGCCCGGGATGTCGAGGAGAAAATGCCGGTTCTTGTTGTACTGGTAGGAGGCCAGGCCGGGCTGGGTGCTGCCCCGGCGCTTGATTTCCTCGGGCTCGTAGTCGAGCGCCGTGGTGCCTTCCTCGATCCGGCCCAGGCGGGCCACGGCTCCCGTGGTGAAAAGGAGCATCTCGGCCACCGAGGTCTTGCCGCATCCGCCGTGGCCGACCAGGGCGTAAGTGCGTTGGTTGGCAAGGTTTTCCGACATTCCCTTCTCCCTTGTTGTCGCGTTCGGTAAAATCCCTAACATGCTGCCGTGTGTATCAAACCCTGAAACACAGTCTGGCCGTGGGGGGAAGGAGGCTTCCCGCCCACGGGCGCGAGGCATTGTCACGGTCCCGAAAACGCCCGAGGGCGTCACGCCTGGAACGTATCGAAAGCCGCTGGCGCGGCCGGGCGACGATCCGAACGAAGAGAAAGAGCACCGGCGGAAATCCGAGGCATTTTGAAGCCTTGGCTTTTCCTTGAGTTTGGGCATAGTGGAGCAGGCGTCACCCCCTTGTCAAGGCGACAACCCCTTGCAATCCCCTACTCTACGAAAAAACCGTAATAAGACCGACACCGTGCAGCCACTCTTTTTACACCCCCGCGACCTGGATACGTCCTGTCCCCACCTGTTCTGGGCCGCCGCGCCCGACGAGGTCCTGGTTTCCTCCCTGACCCGGCTGGGCCAGACCACCCCGGCCCTGGTGGCCGCAACCGACGGCCGGCCCGTGCTCGTGGCCGGTTCGCGCCGGACCCTGGCCCTGCGGGAGCTCAAGGGCCGGACCCTGGCGGCCGTGGCCGTGGACCTGGCGGCCGTGGCCGTAAATGTGGACGCGGTGGGCAATCCCGACGAGGAGAATGGCCTATCCCTGGAGGTCCGGCTCGGCCTGGCCTACCTGGCCTCGAACCTGGGCCGGACCGTGTCCGACGCCATGGCCGTGGCCGCCGGCCGGTATTTCGCGGCCTGCGGCGCGGCAGACGCGTTCGCGACCCTGGCCGGACCCCTCCTTTTCGCCCCGGGTGACCGGCGGGCCGTGCTGGCGTCCCGTTGGCTCGGCCTGCCGCCCGCGTTCGATGCGCTCCTCGCCTCGGGGCACCTGCCCCTCGGCGCGGCCCAGCTCCTGACCGGGTGCGACGCCGACACACTGGCCGCCCTGGGCCCACTTTTCGCCGCCGTCCGCTGGTCCCGGGCCAACCTGGAAAACGTCCTGACCTGGCTCACCGAGGCGGCCGTGGCCTCGGGCGAGCCACCGGCCGCGCTCCTGGCCCGGTCCGGGGCCCTGGACCTGCCCGGCCGCAACCTCTCGCCAAACGACCTGGCGGCCGGGATCCTGGCGGCCCTGCGCCGCATCCGCTACCCGGCCACCACCACCCTGGAGGCCCGGTTTGGGGCCCTGGCCCGCAGGCTCATGGCCGGAAGCCGGGTGAAGCTGCGCCCCAGCCAGGGATTCGAGGCCGACGCCGTGACCGTGGAGGTGGTGGTGCGCAGCCCGGCCGAGATGGCCAAGGCCGCCGCCGACCTGGCGGCCATGGCCGGCGCGCCCGAACTGCCGCGCCTGCTGTCCGTGGCCCGGGACGAGGAGCCGGCATGAGCCCCGCGCCGGCCGCCCCCTGGGGCATCACGGTCCTGGCCGTGGACGCGGCCGTGAAGGAAACGGCCATGGCCGCCCGGGCCAGGGCCGCCCTGCCCCGGGCGGCGCACATCGTCCTTTCCCCGGACGATCCCCTGCCCGTGCCCGAGGCCGGGCGGCTCCTCCACGTCAAGGCCCACAGGGGCCGGTTCCTGCGGCCCTGCCCGGCCACCCGCAACTACCGGTGCTGCGGCTATCAGATCATCCACATCGGCGAGAACTGCCCCATGGACTGCTCGTACTGCATCCTGCGGGCCTATTTCCAGGACCGGACCCTGACGGCCTTTGCCAACACCGAGGCCATGTTCGACGAACTGGCCCGTGTCTTCGGCCGGGACCGGTCGCGCCCCTTCCGGGTCGGCACCGGCCAGTTCGCCGACTCCCTGGCCCTGGAGCCCGTGACCGGCCACACCCGGGAGATCCTGGGGTTCCTCAAGGGCTACGGCAACGTCATCCTGGAGCTCAAGTCCAAGACGGCCGACCTGACCTGGATGGAGGCCGATCCCGATCCGGCGCGGGTATTGCCGGCCTGGTCGCTCAACGCCCCCCAGATCGTGGCGGCCGAGGAGCGGGACACCGCTCCCCTCGAAGCCCGGCTGGCGGCGGCCAGGACCTGCGCCAGGGCCGGATTCCGGGTCTGCCTCCACTTCGACCCCATCTGCTTCTTTCCGGGCTGGGAGGCGGGCTACGCCGCCATCGTGGACATGATTTTCGACGTCTTGCGCCCGGCCGACATCGCCTACATGAGCCTGGGGTCGTTTCGGTGCCTGCCCGAGCTGCCACGGCGGCTGACCGACGAGGGAAGGAGGATTCCGGCCTACATGATCGGGGAATTTTCCGTGGGCGCGGACGGCAAAAAGCGGCTGCTGCGGCCGCTTCGGGTCCGGCAGTTCCGGTTTCTGGCCGAACGGCTGGCCAGACACGGCTTTTCGAAGGGCCTGTATTTTTGTATGGAATCCGACGAGGTCTGGCGCGAAGTCTTCGGCCGCACGCCCCGCCAACTGGGGGGGCTTTCCGCCCATCTGCTGGACGCGGCCCGCAACCGGGAGCCCACAGGAGGCTGACGGACATGCTCGTGGATTACGCCGAAACCCTGTCCCGGCTGGAGCAGGCCCTGGGCCGCCATTACGCCGCCTCTCCGTCCATCCTGAACGTCCCCGGCGTCTCGGCCGCGCTCAAGATCGATCCGTTCTACTACCTCTCCCTGCGCCCGGCTTTTGCGGAACTGCTCGGCAAGTGGGCCGGCGTGGCCCCGGCCCGGGTGGAAGAGGTCCTCATGCGCACCGGCAACCTGGTGCTCGGCCCGGGCCACGCCCGCTACGCCCAGCCCGTGGCCGTCTTCGAGGACGGGACCCGGACGGTGCTCCGCCTGCCGGCGGATTTCGTGCCCGCGGAGTGGATCGACCGGGCCGTGGCCATGTACGGCGGCCAGTCCGCCCCCCTGCCCGTGTCCGGGCTGCGCCTGGTGGCGGGACAACAAGCGGCCCTGGCCCCCTTTTTCGCGGGCAAGACCGCCCTGGCCGCCCTGGCCTTCGGCGACCCGGGCACGGCCTGACCGGCCGTCATGCCGGCCTTGACACTGGCGGCGCTTGGGGTCATGTGGGCAATCATAAAGAACATGCGGCCTGGCCGGCCGCGGAGGAACGCGCGTGAAACGCCTGCTTGCAGTACTGCCGGTTTTGTGCCTGCTCTTGGCTTCCTGCTCCTCGACCATGAACTTCTTCGGCCTCGGCGGGAAAGAGGAAAAACCCCAGGAACCGACCATCGTCCTGGTGGACTACGGCATCTATGACGCCAACGGAGCGCTCTCCCTGTCCACCACGTCCGTGCCGCGAAAGCTCGGCACCACCTTCGGCCTGCGCTTCCGCACCCTCAAGCCCGAGGGCGGCGCGTCCAAGGTCAAGATCGTCACGGCTTCGCCCGGCATCATCGACCCGAGCAAGAACGCCGTGGTGTTCAACACCGAGACCGTGGCGGACGTGACCACGGGCAAGGAATACAACTGCACCTTCACCTTCGAGAAGGAATGGGAGATGGCCAGCGGCGACTGGACCCTGACCGCCACGGCCGAAGACGGCTCCTCGGTGAAAAAGACCTTCCAGGTCTTCAACCCGCAGTAGCCGATCCCTGCCCGGGGCTTGCCGCGCCGCCGGCCGTCCCGGGCCGCCTCCCGCGCCTCACGCCTCCTTTCGCAGCGCCTGCCAGTCGATGCCGAGGGCCGCGGCGACCTTCTTGAGGGTCGCCGCCCTCGGCCGGGCCGACCTGGCCTCCATCTGGGCCACGGCCGCCGGCGACACCGCAAGCCGCCGGCCGAGCTCCTCCCGCGACACGCCGAGATGTTCCCGCCAGGCCCGGATGGGCGAAAATCCGTCCCGCTGCAGCCACGCCACTTCTTGGGGCGTCCGGGGCGGCTGCCCCTTGTCCTTGTCGTCTTCCACGGCCTTCTCCTCCCGGTCCGTCCAAAACCTGCGCCGGACGCTACCGGCTCCCGGACCGGACGTCATTGCCAAAAAAAGCCGCCGTCCCGGTCAAACGGGAACGGCGGCCGCATCCGCTGCCGGATAACATCCCGTCATTCGTCCGCATGGGGCCACGAGGCCGCCACGAACGGCACGAACGCCTGGCCTTCCTGGCGGTAGAGGTTCATGGCCTCGCCCTCGGTCCCGGTCCACCGCACGGCCAGTTCCAGGCCCTCCCGGGTCCGGAAGGCAAAAAGCGGCCGGTAGCCCTCCACGGGAACTGCGCTCCCCTCGTCGCCCCGCCATGCGCCGCCCGGATCATCATTGGCCGGGTATTCCAGAACAACCAGGCCGTCCTGGTCGGCATAGGCCAGGGTGACCAGCTCGTCCCGGCCCCGGGGCGCGTACCGGGCCAGGGTCAGGACCCCGCCCCCTTCCACGGCGGCCACGTCCCGGCACCAGGACACGGACCGGCCCGCCCGTTCCTCCAACAGGTCCCGCAGGCGGCCCGAGCACTGTCGGTTCTCGAGCGGCGTCACGGCCAGGACCTGGCGGTCGGCCAGAAATTTCTCCGTGGTCACCAGCACGTCCCCGTCCGGGCCCACGGATTCGCTGGCCGCGAAGACCGCGCCGGCCGCGTCCCGAAACGCTCCGGAGGACTGCCGGTCGGCCTCGCCGCCCCGCCGGACCCCGGCGTAGGCCAGGTCCACCACCCGGCCCGGCGCGGCCACGGCCTTGCGAAATCCCTTCATGCCCCGGGCCAGCCCGGTCTCCACCGGCACCAGGATCTGCCGGCCCTGCCCGTCCGCATAGCCGAACGCTCCGCCGGAAAGGACCTGGTTGGCCACGGGATCGTCTTCATAGTGGTTCGACTGGGCCAGGGCCATGACCGACAGGGTCAGGACCAGCGCCGCCATGCCGCACACGGCCCGCCAGGGAAAAAACTCCTGGTCGGGCGTCGCCGCCTCGTGCATCGGGATTCTCTCCTGCGCAAAAAAACAGATAAACGTTCGCCGTCACCGACGCCGGCCGGACAGACCCCAGACCTCGGCAACGGCCGACACAATCGCCGCGATCACCCGGTCCTCGGCCCTCTCCCGCCGATAGACCAGGGACAACCCCAACGTCAGCCCCTCGCGCCGCCACAGGCAGACCTCGCCGGCCGCCTCGGCCTCCAGGGCGTCGTCGCGACGCAACAGCGTCAGCCCGATCCCCGCCGCCACCAGGGTGCGCAGCGTGGCGTCGTTGTCCCCGACCATGACCTTGTTGAGCGGCAGGTCGCGGCAGGAAAACGACGACTCCAACAGAAACTGGAACGGACAACGCTCCGAAAACCAGACCCAGGGCAACCCGGCCAGCTCCTCCCAGCTTGCCTGGCAGACCCGCTCGGCCCAGGACGTCGGTCCGACCACGGCCATGTCCACGTCCTCAAGCCCTATGGCCTCGATCTCGTGCCCCGGCTCCAGGATGTTGTCGTAGACAAATCCCAGATCGAGCTTGCCCAGGCGCACGTTCTCGAGGATGCGCGGCGAACTGGAATTGACGAGATGGACCTCCACCGCCGGATGGCGACGCCGCAGGGCGGCCAGCAGTTCCGGCACCCGCATCCGGGCCGCCTCGTTGTTGAGCCCGATCCGGGCAACGCCCGTCACTTCCTGGCGCAACGCCCCGGCCCGGGCCCGCACCGCGTCCACGCTCGACAGGGCCAGCTTCGCTTCCGAAAGGAGCGCCCTGCCCTCGCCCGTCAACCGCATCCCCTTGGGCGTGCGGGTAAAAAGCGACACCCCGAGCTCTTCCTCAAGGCCCCGGATGTGCGCGCTCACGGCCGGCAGGCTGGCGCTCAGGCGCTCGGCCGCCCGCGTCAGGTGCTCTTCCTCGGCCACGGCCACAAAGGTCCGCAGGTGGTAGAATTCCATGCCGCCCCCCCGGCGCCGCAACGCCTTCAGGGAATCCGAAGACCCGCTTCGGACATTGCGATTGGATCGCGTCCCAGCAGGCCTGCTACATCCAGTCCGTAACTCGTTCGCCTATGGCACACGCCCGGCCCCCCGTAAAGACCGGGCCGACAGGCAAACGCCGGAGGAATACCATGCGCCTTGTCAAGAAAATCATTGCCCTTTCCGTCCTGGCCCTTGTCACCGCCCTGATGCTGACCCGGACCCCCTCCCCGGAAGCCGGCCCGGCCTCGCCCCTCCCCAAAACCGCCTTCACCCCGGCCCGGGCTGACCTGGCCGAAACCGTCTTCGCCATGGTCCTGGAGAACGCTCGAGAGCGCGGCCTGTCCCTGTCCCAACCCGTCACCCTGTGCGAAGCCTGCGTCGCCGCCCACGTCGGTCTGCCCGAAGAACGGATGCGGGACCGGTGCGACAAGGCCTGCGGCCTGCGGTAGGATGAGCGGAAGGCAGAGGAAAGGAGAGGGAGGAGAAGGGAAGATGCCTCCGGCGGCCGGGGGGCATGATGCCCCCCGGACCCCCTCGACGGGAGCGCGG
>CAZIJE010000071.1:0-18374 GCA_964539435.1 uncultured Desulfovibrio sp. | reverse complement strand
CGCTCCAACACGCCGGCCCGGCCGGACCAGTCGAGTTTTTCGAGCAAATCGCGGCGGTCGATGGCCCCCATCTGGTAGAGGGCCAGGGCCTCCTCGCGCTGCTGCACCTTGGAGACGGGCATGGTGGAGCCGGAGACCACGGTCAGGCGGGCGGGCACGCGGCAGGCGACGCCGTTTACGGGAGCCACGGCGGTGCGGCCGTTTTCGGCGAAGCCGATCCAGCGTTCCTCGGTGTACCAGTTCTGCATGTGGCTCAGAAACATCCGGCCGCGTTCGCGCACCAGGCGCGAGTAGTTGCGGATCTTGCCGCGAAGGAGGGTGGCCGCCTGCTCGAGGAGCGCGGCGATGGCCTTGTAGGCGATGACCGGATGGTCGGGCGAGGCGGCCCGCTCCAGTTCGCCGATGCCCGAGATCTGGCTGAACAGTTCCCGGTAGATGGCCAGAACGCTTTCGATATCCTTGGTGTTGTTGGCGAACTCCAGGTAGCGGATGCCCTGGGCCGCGGCCATGGAGGCCGGGTTGACGATGCCCAGGCGGTTGGTGAAGGCGGCGTTGGCCACGCCCGAGTCCCGGGGGTTGATGATCTTGGGCCTGGCGCACCGGTCCTTGTGGTAGGTCAGCTGGGACAGGCACTTGTTGACCTCGAGCTGCAGCTCGGCCAGCTGCTCGAAATCCGAGGTCCCCCAGAGGCTGACCGGGTCGGTCAGGGAGTTGGCCAGGGCGAAGGGAAACCGGTCGTAGAGGTAGGTGGCCATGGCCTCGTCCGGGGACAGGGCCGGATTGACCGAGGGGTTGCCCCGGTCCGACAGGACCAGCCGTCCCGCCCCGGCCACGGTGACGCAGCGGATGAAACCCGGATACCGGGGCCCGTCCGGAGTCATGGAATAGTCGCGGACCCAGCACTCGCAGACCAGGGTCGCGTCTTCGGCCGGGGCAGCCGCGCCGGCCGCGCCGGCCAGAGTCCGGACCACCTCGCCGAAGCGGGCGAAGAGCCCGCGCCGGGAGCCGTCGCCGGTGGCGGCCTCGCGGCGGCCGTCGCCGAGGTCGGCCAGGAGGTCGGCGTCGCTTTGCAGCCGGCCGGCGGCCTCGGGCCAGCGGCGGGCGGCCTCGCGCAGGGACATGGGGGCGAAGTGGAGCACGGCCGCGGCGTCCTGCAGGTCGGGACAGGCGGTCGGGTAGACACCGAAGGCGAAGGGATCGACCACCACGGTGCGGACCTCGCCCAGCCCGTATTCCAGGTCCGGGTCGAACACGACCTTTTCCACGGCCAGGCCGTAGGTTTCGCCGTTAATAACCGACCGTTCGAGCACGGCCTGCTGCTCCTGCTCGGTCCACCACCAGGCCGCCGCCCGCTCCAGGACCCGGAACAGGTCCTCGTCGCCGTCCGGGCCGACCCGGTTGACGTTGAAGGTCGGGTGGTTGTCGGTCAGCAGGTTGACCGTGCGCTGGCGGTGCAGGTGCAGCAGATTGGCGCTGACCAGGGGCACCCCGGGCTGGACCGGACCGCGCCAAGCCCGGTTCCGGCCGAGCCGGTAATGGCGGGTCCACTTCTCGTGCAGGCCGAGCCGGGCCTTGTCCCGGACCACGGCCTCGAGCAGCTCGAAGACCCGGCGGCCGACCAGATCCGGCCGGTCGTCCGGGGGCAGGAGTTCTCCGGTTGCGACGTCGGCCATCTAGTCGTCCTCCTTTTCCGGCCGGACCGGGACGACCGGACAGGGGCCGTCCCCGGTCTCCAGGACATCCCGGCCGGCCGGGCCGTAGCCCTGGGGATGGTGGCGGCAATGCGGGCACCGGACGTCCTCCCAGGCGGCGTCGGGCGCAAAGGGCGGCGGGAAGCCGGGCTCCAGGGGACCGAACACGGCGCCGGTCAGGGGCGGACGGAGGTCGGCGGGGTCGAACGCGGCAATGGCGGCATGACAGAGGCGGCAGCGCAGGATCATGGTCGGTCTCCCGGTTTCGCGGCGGATCGTCCCGCCGCCCACAATCCCCATCAGTCCACGGGAGCCGGACCAAAACCAGCCAGTTTCCGTCCATTTTCACGGTTTCCGAAAAAAACGCCCCGCCTGTTGCCTGCGGCAGGCCGGGAAAAGCGGCCCGGGCTCCGGGAACGGGTCGGCCGGCCCGGCACAGGCCCGCGAGCCCTGGCGGCATGGAACGGATGCGATGCGGGGCCCCGCCATGGGGCCGGACACTGGGGGCGCGGGAGGGAAACGCTTCGCCCGACTGAGCGCTCAGTACAGAAGATTGGGACAGGAAATGGAAAACTATCAAAGAAACGGGCTGTTGGGCTGCTTTCCCTTGTCGCCCACGCCGCTTTGGGATAGCCTTTTACGAATTCCAAAAACTCCCTGGAGGGAACGCCTTATGCTTGGCATGGAGAAGAAAGTCCGGGCTTTGTATGGCGACGATGTTGAAAGCAAAGTCAACAACCCCGTGGTGGAGGCCAAGGAAACCGCCAATTCGGCCCGCGCCGGCCTGGTCATCGCCCTGTTGGCCGTTATCCTGGCCCTTGGCGTGTACGTGGCGCTGGACGCCAAACTGTCCACCGTGGCCCAGTCCTTGGCCGACGTGCCGGCCAAGGTGGCGGCCATCGACGCCAAGGTGGCGGCCTTCGAGGACCTGCCGGCCAAGCTGCGCAAGCAGATGGCCGCCGACCGCATGGCCGAGTTCGCGGCCACGGCCGAACGCATGGCCGCCGGCCTGGAAAGCGCCGAGCACAAGGCCGTCATGGCCAAGATTTCCGACATGGCCAAACAGCTGCAGGCCGACGTGGCCAAGTAGGCACGGAGGACGCATGGCCGCATTCGTGGTCGGTTTATCGGACGGCTACCACTCCATCGCCTTTGCCGACGGCCTGGAGCCGGCCAGCCGACGCCCTTTTTCCATCACCGGACCCACGGCCGCCAACCGGCCCGACCGGGACGCGGCGTCGGCCACGCCCGCGCTGGCGGAAATCCGGGCCGGGGCCCTGGCGGATCTTCGGGCCTGAACCGATCCCCTGCACAGAACCGAAAACGGCCGCACCCCCAGGGGCGCGGCCGTTTTTTGCCTGATGCCGGATCGCGGCTCTTGTGCAAGCGTTTTGGGATTCCAAAGGGCCCAAGCCCCTTGGGCCGCCGGGGGCTTCCCCCGCCCGTTATTGCCTGTCACTCGACCGTATTTATAGGCAGACCACTCTCGGCCGGGGGCGCGAACCGGTCGTCGGACCGGGCCGCGGCCACGGCCGTTTTCTTCCCTTCCATCCAGCCGGTCCGCACCGGCCCGGCCGGGGCGTCGAAGGCCGGGGCATAGGGCTTGATGTCGAGCAGCGGCGTGCCGTCCAGGACGTCCACGCCGCGCACGGTCACCACGTGCCCGACCACCGACACCACCTCCACCACGGACAGGCCGAGGGGATTGGGCCGTCTTGGCGCACGGGTGGCGAACAGGCCGTGCGGCTTGTCGTCGAGATAGGGGGTGACTGTGGGAGAAAACCCCGTGGAGGCGTGGAAGCAGTAGAGCAGATAGATGTGGGAGAACCCGTCCAGGTCGGCCAGGGCCGGGGCCAGTTCGGGCAGGAGCTCCACCCGGCCCAGGGCCTCCCGGGCGCCGCCCGGCTGGATGGGCATGCCCTCCAGGGTGGAAAACGGCGAACGGATGACGCCGATGGGCGAAAAGGCGATGGGGGTTTGCACAGGGGCCTCCGGAAAACGGCTGACGGCCGGCGGGCCGACCGGTTCAGGCATCCTTTTCGAACACGTCCCCGGCCCAGGACACGCCGTAGGCGAAGGCCATGGCCGCGATCCCGAGCAGCGGGGCGTAATAGGCCGGCGCGCCCAGGGCGAACCGGATCAGCAGCGTGGCCAGGGCGAAGCCGGAATTGCGGAAGACCGACCGGAAGGCCGGCTGGTAGGTATGGGACAGGAGCACGATGAAAATGTCGCTGAAAAGGAGCACCGTGTAAAAGACCGGAAAAAATTCGTGGGCCCGGCCGTCCACCGCGCTTTTCCAGGCCACCCACGCCCCGAAGCCGAGAAAGAACAGGAACAGGAAAAAGGCCAGGAACTTCTTGGTGGCCACGAACGGATAGAGCCACGGCCCCTTGCGGCCCTGGGGCTTGCTCTTGTACCGCCGGTAGTAGAAACCGAGGCCCCAAAAAACCAGAAGCGCTCCGGTCCCGTCCGTGATCATGGGCAACAGCACGTGGGCCGATTCGACCTCGATGACCGAGCCCTGCAGGTGGACCAGCTCCTTGAAGGCGTCGCGCAACAGGATCAGGCACAGGACCTCGAACTGCTTGCCGAGCGACTTGGTCACCGAGCAGGGCAGGACGAAGATCAGGTCCACCACCTCCTGGATCAGGACCAGGGTGAAGGCCAGGCTGATGGCGTAGAAGTGGGAGGTCGGCGTGATGTGGGCCAGGACCGGCGGCAAGAGCCCCCGCAGGTTCAGCTCGATGCCCGCAATGCCGACCAGAAAGGCCGCCACCTGGGTCAGGGCCACCACCCGGCGGGTGCGGGGATGCTCCCAGAACGCGTGCAGGGGATCGAACAGGTTCGTGGAAAATTCGTAAAAAGTGGTCATGGCTTGAGCCGGTTATGCCAAAGGCCCGGCCAAAAGGAAAGCCTTGGCCGGCCTTGCCATCGCCTCCCCCTTGGGTCATAGCATAACCCATACCCGCAGTGTCTCCCCTGTCGTGTCCGGCCCGGCCCGGGCGGCATGGGGAGGGCTTCCCAACGCAGGCCCGGCCGGGAGATCCGCCATGACGCAGCTTCGCGACTGGTCCATCAGCCTCAAGATCGCCATGGTCTGCATCGCCATGCTGACCGCCCTGTCCGCCTTCACCATGGCCTTTTTCCTCTTCCAGCTGCGCGACTACCGCGAGGCCAACGGCCGGCAGCTCCGGGAGAAGCTCTACGACCAGGCCAAGGACCGCCAGCGCGAGGTGGTCCGGCAGGTCTACGGGATCGTCAAGTATTTCCACGGCGTGTCCCAGGACGAGGCGGCCCTCAAGAAGCGGACCCACGACCACCTCAAGGGCGTGGTGGACGCCGTGGCCAACCAGGCCCTGGCCTACTACCAGGCCAACAAGGACACCCTGCCCCGGACGGAAATCGAAGCCCATATCGCGGCCATGACGCGAAACGCCCGGTTCGACGACGGCAACTACGTCTGGATCAACGACATGGCCCCCCGCATGGTCATGCACCCCACCCAGCCGGGCTTAAACGGCAAGGACCTGTCCGGGTACCGGGACCCCAAGGGCACGGCCCTGTTCCTGGACATGGTCAAGGTGGCCAAGGAAAGCGGCCAGGGCATGGTGGCCTACCAGTGGGACAAGCCGGGCGCGCCGGGCGACCCCAAGCCCAAGGTCTCCTACGTGCGGCTCGTGCCCGAACTGGGCTGGCTCTTCGGCTCCGGAGCCTGGATCGAGGACGAGACGGCCAGGCTCCAGGCCGAGGCCAAGGCCCAGGTGTCCAAGATGCGCCTGGCCGACGGCAACTACTTCTTCATCTACGACACGAGCCGGCCCACGCCGCGCATGGTCATGCACCCCATCCGGCCGGACCTGGACGGCAAGGTCATGGACATGGCCGAGTTCGACCGGGCCACGTCCGCGCAGGCCGGCCGCAACGGTCCGGTGACGCCCTTCCCCACGGGCAGGCAGAACCTGGCCCAGGCCATGCTCCAGGCCGTGTCCGCGGACGGCGAAGGCTACGTCACCTACGCCTGGCCCAAGCCGCTGCCCGGCGGCGGCGAAACAGCGGAATTTTTCCCCAAGCTCAGCTACGTGACGCTCTTTGCGCCCTGGGGCTGGATCATCGGCATGGGCGACTACGTGGACGGCATCGACCAGGCCGTGGCCGCCGAGGCGGCCAAACTCGACGAGGCCATCCAGGGCATCGTGGTCAAGCTGGTCGTCGCCTCCCTGGTCCTTTTGGCCGCCATGGCCGCCATCGCCCTTTTTCTGGTCCGCCGCCTCCTCAACCGGCCCATCCAGGCCATCATGGGCTATGCCGACCGGGTGGCCGGCGGCGACCTCGACGCCCGGGTGGAGGCCGACCTCACCGCCGAAATGGCCCACCTGGCCGAGGCCATCCGGGCCATGGTGGCCAAGCTCAAGGAGGAGCTCGAGTTCGCCAAGGGCATCCTCGACTCCGTGACCATGCCCTGCGTGGTGGCCGATCCCAAGGGCCGGCTGATCCTGGTCAACCGCTGGCTGGCCCACTTCCTGGGCGAAAAAAAGGAACCGGAGCACTACATCGGCCGCGACATCGACGACGTGTTCGCGGCCCACGGCCCGGTGGCCCGGACCCTGACCGACGTCCTGGCCCGGCGGGAGATCGTCACCAACGTGGAGTACGACGGCGTGTACGCCTGGGGCGAGCGGTTTTTCGTCAAGATCGACGCCGCGCCCATCAGCGGCGGGGACGGCCGCATGCTCGGCGTCTTCGCCATGCTGGCCACCCTGACCAAGGTGAAGCTCCAGCAGGAGGCCCTGGCCGAGCAGAACCGGCTGATCGCCCGGACCGCCGGCACGGCCGAAGGCATCGCCGCCCGGGTGTCGGACAACGCCCGGTCCCTGGCCGAACTGATCGACCGGACGAGCCAGGGCGTGGCCAACCAGCGCCAGCGGACCGAAGAGACGGCCACGGCCATGGAGCAGATGAACGCCACGGTCCTGGAGGTGGCCCAGAACGCCGGCTCGGCCGCGGGCAGCGCCGACAAGGCCAAGGCCCGGGCCCGGGAAGGCTCGGACATGGTGCGCCAGGTGGTGGCGGCCATCGAGGAGGTCCGGGGGCTGGCCGACCAGCTGCGCCGGGACATGGCCGAGCTCGGGGAGCGGACCCAGGGCATCGGCCGGGTGCTGGAGGTGATTTCCGACATCGCGGACCAGACCAACCTGCTGGCCTTAAATGCCGCCATCGAGGCGGCCCGGGCCGGCGAGGCCGGCCGGGGTTTCGCCGTGGTGGCCGACGAGGTGCGAAAGCTCGCCGAAAAGACCATGACCGCCACCCGCGAGGTGGGGCAGGCCATCGTGGCCGTGCAGGAAGGAACGCGGCGCGGCAACGAGGAGACGATCCGGGCGGCCGAGGCCGTGACCCGCAGCACGGAGCTGGCCGAAAAGGCCGGCCAGGCCTTGCTCGCCATTGTCGGCATGGTCGAGGGCACGGCCGACCAGGTCCGGGCCATCGCCACGGCGGCCGAGGAGCAGTCGGCCACGGCCACGGAGATCAGCCGGGCCACGGACGCGGTCAGCCGGGTGGCCCTGGAGATCCGCGACGGCATGGAGGCGTCCGTGACCGCGGTCCGGGGGCTCAACCAGGAGGCCGAGGAATTAAACGAACTGATCGCCCGGATGCAGACCACGGGCGTGGACGACAAGGGACCGGGCGAGCTGCCGGCCTGACGCCGGCCCAAAGCCGGCTGCCGCCGACAGCGCACAACCAGGGGGAACAACCACCGTGGCACGCATACTGATCGTTGACGACGCCGCCATCACGCGCACCATGCTGCGCACGCTTCTGGAAAAGGCCGGTCACACCGTGACCGAGGCTGCCGACGGCGACGCGGCCCTGGCCGCCTTTCGCGAGTCCCCGGCCGAGGCCGCCTTTGTGGACATCTTCATGCCCGGCAAGGAAGGCCTGGCCACCATCAAGGAGCTGCTGGAACTCTCGCCCGGCCTGCCCATCGTGGCCATCAGCGCCGGCAGCACCTTCACGGACACCGAGACCCTGGGCTGGGCCAAGAGCTACGGGGCCAAATACACCCTGCCCAAACCGCTCAAGGCCGCCGCGGTCCTCGAAACCCTGGCCGAAGCCCTGGGTCGGTAGCCGGGCCTTACCCCGGCCGTCCCCTCAAGGCGCAGCCGGTGCGATCCCCCTTTGGGCCAGGCCCGCCTGGACCCGGTCCAATTCCGTTTCCAGGGCCTTTGCCAGGGACGAAAACGTCTCCACCCTGCCCTCCCTGGCGGCCATCTCCAGGGTCCTGGCCCGGTTCGCGGCCGTGGCCGCCCCGATCACCCCGGCATTGCCCTTGAGGGCATGGGCCACCAGGACCATATCCTCCAGATTCCCGGCTTCGAGGGCCTGGCGCAGCCGGAGCCGGTCGGCCGGGGTGTCGCGCAGGAAGATGGCGCACAACCGCTCGTAGAGGTCTGCATCGTCGCCCAGGTTTTCCAGGGCCTCGGCCCGGCCGCTGTCAAAGGCCTCTTCCCCGGCCGGCGGTCCGGCGGCCGGAGCCGTCCCGCCAGCGACCGCCCCCGCTCCCTTCCCGCCTTGCCCGGCCGCGAGCCGGGCCATGGCCTGAAGCAGCCGGTCCAGGTTCACGGGCTTGGCCAGGTACTCCGTGGCTCCGGCCGCCAGGATCCGGTCCCGGTCGCCGGTGGCGCCGTGGGCGGTCAGGGCCAGGATGGGCAGGTCCGCCGGCACCCCGGGCACCCGCCCCTCCCGGATGGCCGCCGTGGCCTCCAGACCGTCCATGACCGGCATCCGGATGTCCATGATGACCAGGTCGAACCGGCCCATGGCCAGGGCGCTTAGGGCCTCGAGTCCGTTGACCGCCCGGACCACCCGGTGGCCGCGCGGCGTCAGGAAGGCCAGCAGCATCTCGGCCGACAGGTCCGAATCCTCGGCCAGCAGGATGTCGAGGGGGGGAAGCGGCGAGGCCTCCGCCGGTTCCGGCGCGGGCAGGGCCAGGACACCCGCGTCCGCGAGGCGAAACCGGGCGGTGAAGGAAAATTCGCTGCCCTGTCCGGGCCGGCTCCGGACCCGGATGCGGCCGCCGAGGAGCCCGACCAGGCGGCGGCAGATGGCCAGGCCAAGGCCCGAGCCGCCGAACTGCCGGCTGGTCGCTTCCTCGGCCTGGCGGAAGCTCTGGAAGATGGCCCGGGTCTTGTCCGGCGCGATGCCGATGCCGGTGTCTCGCACGGCAAAAAGCAGGGCCACGGCGTCGGGATCGGCCGTGGCGGTCCTGACCGCCACGCGGCGCACGGATGCGTCGATGCGGCCCTTGGGCGTGAATTTGAGGGCGTTGCCGATCAGGTTGCCGAGGATCTGGCCCAGCCGGCCGGGATCGCCGACACAGGCCTCGGGCACGTCCGGCCCCACTTCGCCGGCCAGGACCAGTCCCTGGCGCTCGGCCAGGGGCGCGTGTTGCGCCAGGACGGCGTCCAGGAGGCGGCCCGGACTAAACGGCACGGCCTCCAGGGTCAGGCGGCCGGCCTCGACCCGCGACAGATCGAGCAGGTCGCCGAGGAGGCTCCGCAGGGATATCCCGGCCTCGCGGATCATCTCCAGGGCCCGGACATGGTTCCCGCCGTCCGGGTTGTCCGGCCGCAGGGCCAGGTCGGCCATGCCGAGGATGACATTGAGGGGGGTCCTGATTTCGTGGCTCATGTTGGCCAGGAACACGGACTTGGCCCTGGAGGCCTCGGTGGCCTTGCGGCGGGCCTCGGTCAGTTTGCGGGCCGTGCGCTCGTGCTCCGCGATCTCCCGGGACAGGCGCTCGTTGGCCGCCACCAGCGACCGTCTGGCCGCCTCGCGCTCCTCGATCTCCCGGGTCAGGGCCTGGTTGGCGTCGCGCAGGCTGACGGTGCGGCTGGCGATGATGGCCTCCTGGTCGCGGACCAGATCGGCCAGGCTCAGCTCGGCCTGGCGCGCGGCCGTGATGTCGGACAGGAGGTTGAGCGAGGCCGGCGCGCCTTCCCATTCGATCAGCGCCGACGAGGCCCGGACCCACCGGACGCCGCCGCGCCGGGTCAGGATGCGAAACACCTGGCCCGAAGGAGTCGGCTGGCCGGCCAGGCGGCGACGGTGCCTTTCGAGGACATCGGCCCGGTCGTCCTCGTGCAGAAAGGAAACAAAGGGTTTGGAGCACAGCGTGGCCGCGTCGTGGCCGGTCAGGCGCTCCAGAAAGGGATTGACGTAGGACAGCCAGCCGTTGACCGCGATGGCCACCCCCTCCTGGGCCTTGTCCACGATGGCCGCGAACTGGTCCCCGCGCCGTTCGGACCGCCGCCAAGCCCGGTCCAGGTCCGTGACGTCCGCGCTCCACAGGAGCCGGCAGGCCGCGCCGTCGGCATCCTCCCACCGGCTCTCGAACACCCGGAACCGGTGGCCGGAAACCTCCGTTTCCCAGGGCGAGGCGGGCGCGTCTCCGTCTGCGGGGGAACCGGTCAAAAGGGACAGAGGACAGGACGCGCCGAGGATGTCGCCGAAAACGGCCAGGGCCGCCCGGCTGGCCTGGCGCACCCGGCCGTCCGGGCCGACCAGCAGCGCCACCCCGGGCAGGAACCGGAACAAGCGGCCAAGCGCCGCCTCCCCGGCCTGTGCGGCCGCAGCCTTGGCGTGCTCCATGGAAAGGCAGTGTGCGCGCGGCGTCAGGCGCTTGTCAAGAAAGGGTCCGGGCTACTTGCCGCCGGAAACCAGGGCCTGGCCGATGGCGGCATAGACGGCGTCACGCCAGACCGAGGCCGCGGCCGCGTCGAGGTGGACGCCGTCCACGGTGAAGGAGCCGGGACGGCCGGCCTGGCGCTTGGCCAGGACGGCGTTGACGTCGGCCACCACCGCGCCGAGTTGCCGGCCGATGTCGCGGATGCGGGTATTGTAGGCGTCGATGCTGGCGCTGTCGAACTGCAGGGTCGCGATCTTGTCCGATTCCATGGGCGGCAGGGTGGCCAGGACCAACTTGCGGCCCGCGGCCTGGACGGTCCTGCCAAGTTCTTCGTAGCCGGCGGCGAACTGGTCCGGCGTGGCCACGGACTTGCCGAAGGCGTCGTTGGTGCCGATGGACAAGACGACCAGGGGTCCCCGGGACGTGGCCAGGATCTGCTCCAGAAACGGCTTGCCCTCCAGGGCCTTGGTGCCGGAGATGCCGGAATTGATGATGTTGTGTCCTGACGTGGCCGGATAGTACATCTGTTCCACGATGCTGTCGCCGAACACCACGATGAGCTCCTCGTTCTGGGACCGGAGCTGGGTGAGGATGATGCCGTTGCGGGTGCGGGCGTAGATGCCGCCCAAGTCGTGCATCACGGCGTTAAGGGTGTCGACGTTGGTGGAAATCTCCCGCAACTGCCCGTCCACCGTGTCCCAACCCTTTTTGTAGTAAAGGGCCAGGCAGAGCAGGCTGCCGCACAGCAGCGCGAGAATCAATTTCTGGTTTTTCAAGGAGATATTGTCCGGGAGGAAGGGTTGTGGGGTCGGCGGGTCCGGTGATGGTGCCCATAGCAGGTTCCGGTTGCCCCGTAAACCCGAAGCAATGACGCTAACTCGCTGATGACAGGGAAAATCTCTTGACCGATGCGCCGTAAAACAGCCACGTCCCGACGAGGTTCCAACCTCTGCCGCAACCCAGTCCCCGCCCGAGGAGACCGCCATGCCCCGTCGCCACCATTCTCTTTCCCGCCTGTGCCGCGCCCGGCGGCCAACCGCCGCCTTCCTCGCCGTCCTGGCCGCGCTGCTTCTGGCCGCGCCTGTCCCGGCCCCGGCCAGGGGCATGGACTGCGCCAAGGCCGTAGCGCCGGCGGAACGGATGGTCTGCGCCGACCCGACCCTGCGCCAGGCCGATGCCGCCCTGGCCGACGCCTTCGCCCAGGCCCTGGACCAGACCCCGGACAAGGCCGGCCTGCGCGCCGCCCAGCGGCAGTGGCTGGCGACCCGCGACGCCTGCCTCGATCCGGCCTGCCTGGCCGCGGCCTACGCCGCCCGGACCGCCGCCCTGGCCGGCATCGCGGCCGCCGCCCGACAAGACGCCCTGGCCGAGCGGGAGCGGCTGCGGGCCGTCCTCGGCTGGCCCAAGGCGTGCGAGGCCTCGTACCAGGAACTGGTCTCGCCCCAGGGCCGGGACATGGCCCTGCCGACCGCCGGCGTGGAAGCCCACGCCCTCTCCGACGGCCGAACCCTGTACCTGGTCCAGTGCGACCTGTTCGCCTACCAGGCCTCGTACACGGCCCTGATCCAGGACCGGCCAGACGGCCCGGGCCGGCTGCTCGCCTTTCCGACCTATGACCGCGAAGGCGGCGTGACCACCCGCCGCACGGACACCGAACTGGTCGGCCTCCCCACCTTCGACGCGACGGCCAAGACCCTGACCGTGTTCGCCAAGGCCCGGGGCGTGGGCGACTGCGGCTCGCTCGTCACCTACGCCTTTCCGCCCCAGGGCGACCCCACGGTCGTTGCGGCCCGGGTCCGGGAGTGCGGCGGCCCGGCCAAGGGCTCCGCTGCGCCTGAGCATTGGCCGCTGGTGCAAAAGCCCTGAGGCGGGGCTCCGCCCCGCGCCCCACAGCGGGGAAGGATGCCGCCGGCATCCTTCTCTTACCGCAGCCCTTCGCGCAACTGCACCACGTTCCAACCGCCGGCCTTGAACATTTTGGCGGCGAGCGGGCTCAGTTCGCCGGAGACGACGAGCTTTTTGGCCTTGAATGTGCCGGCCGTGGCGGCGTCGGCAAAGGCCCTGGCGATGTCGGCCACGGTGGGCGTCCAGGCCAGGTAATCCAGGGGAAAGGCGACGAGGAAGCCGCCGGCACGGGTGACGGCGGCGTAGTATTTGCCGACCTTGACGAAGCGGTCGATCTTGTCGGTGGTGGCGTTCAGGTTGGCGTAGAGTTCGGCCATGCGGGTGCGGAACCGGCCGACATCGTCGTCGTCGGTGAGGATGCACTGGTTGATGCAGATGGGCCGGCCGGCCACGCCGGCCAGGCGGTCCAGGGCCAGGACGAACCGGGTCTGTTCGATGGGGGAGAGGTGCGGGTTTTCGACCAGCAGGTCGGCCATGTCGCTGGTCGCGCCCATGGTCTTCAGGCGTTCGCGGTTGGCCAGGAAGAGGTCCTCGGGCGGGGTGCTGACGTCCACCGGACTCTCGGGCGTGACCGAGCCGTTGGCGATGGCGGCCAGGGCCGCGCCGCCGGGAATGGCGGCCGTGGCGGTGAAGGAGCCGAAAAAGCCGGCCCCGGCCAGACGCTTGAGGCTCTGCTGCAGGATCGGGTTTTTGGAATAGGGGTCCACGCCGTAGGCCTTGGCGTAGTCGCGCATGGCCCTGTTGTAGCCGAGCATCTCGCCCACCGCGCCCTTGTCGTCCTTGGGCCGCTGCTCCCGCATGCCGGCCTGGGCCCGGGTGAAGGACTTGCCCACGCCCGAAAGGCTGTCGACCGGGTGGACGATCAGGTCGAACGCGCCCTTGACCGCGTTGACGCCGCCCATGGCCACGGATTTGCCCATTTCCGCGCCCTTGTTGACTTGGTCCATGGCCGCGGCCGCGTTCAGTTCCTTGATGCGGGTGTAGAGCAGGGCCGTGGATTCGACGCGCAGGTCGCCCTTGGGGGTGTGGATGGTGTAGATGTTCAGGTAGCCGTCGCTGACCACTTTGTCGTCCACGGCGTGGTTCGGGCCGGCGAGGACCTGGGCCGGGAGCAGGGTGGCGGCGGACAGGACCGGCGGCGCTTCGGTCTGCGCGGCCTTGGCGGCCGCGACAGCGGAACGGCCGGAAAAAGACAGCAGGCACACGAGGACGGACAGGGACGCGGACAGGACGCGGGCGAGGGCCATGGCGTTCTCCTTGGAGCGGGCGGAAGTGGGTGGAGCGGGTCTTTCGTACACGCATGGTTTCCGGTTGTCATGGCCGCTTTACATGCCCGTGGCCTTGGATTAGAGGCCGCGAAACCGTGGGAGGTTCGCCATGGAGATTGTTTCGGATCCGGATGCCTTGCGAAAGACCTGCCGCGACTGGCTGCGCCAAGGCGTCGTGACCGGGCTGGTCCCGACCATGGGGTATCTGCACGCCGGCCACGAGAGCCTGCTGCGCCTGGCCCGGGAACGGGCCGAGCGGGTGGTGGCCAGCATTTTCGTCAATCCGACCCAGTTCGGTCCGGGCGAGGACCTGGACGCCTATCCCAGGGACCTGGACCGGGACGCGGCCCTGGCCGAGAAAGCCGGGGTGGACGTCCTTTTCACGCCCGCGCCCGAGGCCATGTACGCGCCCGGGGCCGCGACCTGGGTGGAGGTGCCGTCCCTTGCCCGGCATCTGTGCGGGGCCTCGCGGCCGACCCATTTCCGGGGCGTGTGCACCATCGTGGCCAAGCTCTTCCTGCTGGCCCAGCCGGCCCTGGCTGTGTTCGGCGAAAAGGACTGGCAGCAGCTGGCGATCATCCGGCGCATGGTGGCGGACCTGGGGTTTCCGGTGGAGATCGTGGGCGCGCCGCTGGTGCGCGAGGCCGACGGCCTGGCCCTGTCGTCGCGGAATGTCTACCTGACGCCGGCCGAGCGGACCGAGGCCGTGCACATCAACAAGGGCCTGGCCCTGGCGGCGGAGCGCATCGCCGGGGGCGAACAAGACGCGGGCCGCGTCCTGGCCGAGGCCAGGGTCTATTTCGAGGCGCACCTGCCCTCCGGGACCATCGACTACCTGGAGTGCGTGGACCCGGAGCGCATCGAGCCCCTGTCGCGGCTCGCCGGTCCGGCGCTTTTGGCCGCGGCGGTCAAGTTTTCCCGGGCCCGGCTGATCGACAACCGGCTCGTGGACGTCGCCAAGGCGTAACCGTAGCGCGGCCGGTTCGTATCTTGCATTTTTTCCGGCATCGCGTTACCAGATCAAATTTCCAGATAATGGCCGCACCAGACATTTCATTGGCCGGGCCTGCGGCACGCCAGGGACCGGCACAGGGAGGATACCACATATGATCAATGCCAAGGGCCGGTACCTTTTCAGCTCCGAGTCCGTGACCGAAGGACACCCGGACAAGGTCGCGGACCAGATCTCCGACGGCATCCTGGACGCCATCCTGGCCCAGGACCCGGAGGCGCACGTGGCCTGCGAAACCCTGGTCACGACCGGCCTGGCCTTTATCGCCGGCGAGATCACCACCTCGGCCTACGCCGACTTCCCGTCCATCGTGCGCGAGACGGTCAAGGAGATCGGCTACAACAGCTCGACCATGGGCTTTGACTGGGAGACCTGCGCGGTGGTCTCCTCCGTGGACAAGCAGTCGGCCGACATCGCCCAGGGCGTGGTCCGGACCAAGCCCGAGGACCAGGGCGCGGGCGACCAGGGCATGATGTTCGGGTTTGCCTGCGACGAGACCGAGACCCTGATGCCGGCCCCGATCTACTGGGCCCACAAGCTGTCCCGCCGCCTGTCCTACGTGCGCAAGAACAAGATTCTCGATTTCCTGCGTCCGGACGGCAAGACCCAGGTGGCCGTGGAGTATGTGGACGGCAAGCCCGTGCGCATCGACAACGTGGTGGTGGCCTGCCAGCACGACGAGAACATCGCCTACCAGGATCTGGCCGACGCGGTGCGCCAGGAAGTCATTTTCCACACCCTGCCCGAGAACCTGGTGGACAAGCAGACCAAGATCTACATCAACACCACCGGCCGGTTCGTCATCGGCGGCCCCATGGGCGACTGCGGCCTGACCGGCCGCAAGATCATCCAGGACACCTACGGCGGCATGGGCAACCACGGCGGCGGCGCGTTCTCCGGCAAGGACCCGTCCAAGGTGGACCGCTCCGGCGCCTACATGGCCCGGTATGTGGCCAAAAACATCGTGGCCAGCGGCGCGGCCAGCCGCTGCGAAGTCCAGATCGCCTACTGCATCGGCGTGGCCGAGCCCCTGTCCGTGCTCGTGACCTCCATGGGGTCGAGCGAGATTCCGGACGAGGCGCTCACCAAGGCCGTGCGCGAGGTCTTCGACCTGCGTCCGTACTTCATCTCCAAGCGCCTGGACCTCAAGCGGCCCATCTACAAGCCGACCTCCTGCTACGGCCACTTCGGCCGGGAGCGCCCCGAGTTCACCTGGGAGCGCACCGACGCCGTGGCCGACCTCAAGACGGCGCTCAAGCTGTAATCCGTCTGCGCGGCGTCCGGACAGGCGTCCGGACGCCGCGCAGAACACGGTCCCGTCATGCTGCGCAGGCTCTCCGAATCCCTCGACCGCTTTGTGGCGGAGAAAGAGGCGAACTGCCGGCGCAACTTCGTGGAAGTGTGCCGGCGGTGGGTGTCCATTGTCGGCCCCGAGACCGCGGAACTGGTCCGGCCTCTGGGACACCGTCGCCGGGATCTGCTCCTTGGGGCGGACGATCCCGTGGCCATGCAGGAGATGCTTTTCGCCGCGCCCGAGATTTTGTCCCTGGTCAACGCCGCCCTGGGCCACGAAGCCTTTGACAGGGTGCGGTTCGATCTGCTAGGAGACCGGGTTTCCTTGGACGCGCTACGGGCAACGCCCCCGCGTTTTTCCACGCCGCCGACCGAGCGCCCGGCGCACCTCGGCGGCCTGCTTGGGAAACTTGATCCGAATACGCCCGTTGGGCGGTGCTACGCCAAGTACGTTGCCTATTTCGAGACCGGGCCGCAGCCGTCGGGCCGGCCCCGTCGGGGCGGCCGCAAAAAGGCCGGCTGGACGCCATAGAGACGGCGCGAGACAAAATTTTTCGTGGAGGCGATTATGAGCGAAGGATTGCAGCTTGACCTGAAAAAGCCCCTGGACAAGATGACGGCCAAGGAACTGCGCGAGCTGGTGCTGAAGCAGATTCCGCAGATCACGGGCGCGTCCGGCATGGGCAAGGACGAACTCCTGGTCCAGATCAAGGAAGTGCTGGGCATCGGCGGCGAGGAAGGCTCCTCGGTTTCGCCGTACAAGGCCAAGATCCTGTCGATGAAGAGCAAGATGCGCGACCTGCGCGCCAAGCGGACGGAAACGTCCGGCGACGACGAGCGCAAGCAGAAGGACATCCTGCGCCGCAAGATCAACAAGCTGAAGAAGCGCACGCGCCGTCTGGCCAAGGCCTCCTAGGCAACGGGCAAAAAAGTTCTTGACGGGAACCGGGATTTTGCCTATAGGTATGGGCTCTTGAGCTTGAGCCTGCTGGGGGATCGTCTAGCGGCAGGACTATGGACTCTGACTCCATCAACCTAGGTTCGAATCCTAGTCCCCCAGCCAAGCAAGCCACCTGCGTCCCCATCGTCTAGCCTGGTCCAGGACATCGGCCTTTCACGCCGGTAACAGGGGTTCAAATCCCCTTGGGGACGCCAAGTAAATCAGCAGGTTATGGCCTGCTTGCCTTAGACAAGCCCGGTGGAAGTACCGGGCGGAAGTACTCCTCTCAAGCCCCCGAGGTCGCAACCTTGGGGGCTTTTTCTTTGGCGAAGGGAATGACCCGGGCCGGGCCTTTCTTCACCAGGACGGATTCCAGGGCCTCCCGGGTGTGCTCCAGGCCCAGGCTGCGCAGGTACCGCTCCGTGGTCGCGGGCGACTTGTGGCGCAGGATGGCCTGGATGACGGCCACAGGTTGCCCGGCATGGTAGAGAGTCGAGGCGGTCAGGTGCCGAATGGCGTGGAAGCCGAACGGCTTGACCCCAGCGCGCCCACAGAGGCGCTCCATGAGGTGCTGGCGCTTCTCGAATGGTTTGCCATAGTAGTCGCGGGTAAAGGCCGTATCGTCGAGGCAGACAAACACATGGGGCGTGTCCTTGACTGGGCGAGCTTCCCACCAGCTCCGGAGGGTCTCCCGAAGCTCGCTGGTCATGGGGACCCAGTCGAATTCCAAGGTGCCATCACGGCGCTTTCGGGTGCCAAGCCTGACTCGACCATTGGGAAAGTCCACATCGGCCCAGGTCAGCCGGAAGACTTCCGAGCGCCTGGCGGCCAAGTGGAGATAGGTGAAGAGCATGACCTTGTCCTGCCCCTCCGCTACTCCGTAGACCGCCCAGAAGTCGGACTCGGGCGGCACGTACCGGGGCTGGCGCTCTTCGGCGAAGCGGTCGACCTTGATAAAGGGATTGAGCGGAAAGTCGTGGAACTTGACCGCCCAGTTCCAGGCCGCCACGAGGTTTTTGCGATCCTTGTTGGCGGCGTGGCCACTCCGGGCCTCGGCCTGCTTTTGCAAGTAGGCCAGGGCGTCCTTCGCGCCTAAGTTTTCAGAGTCGATGTCCGGCGACACCACGGCGAAGAAGCGCTTGAAGGCGTCCCGCTTTTCGCCGAAGGTTTTGGTACTGAACTTGGTTTTGGCGTAGGCAAGATACCGATTCGCCCAATCACCCAAAGATACCGAAGGGGTCGGGTCGGGGTTCTCGTCCACCAGCGACCGTGCTTCGGCTTCCCAGTTCAGGGCCTCGGTCTTGGTGTCGAAGAGTTTTTGCAGGCGTTGTCCGTTTTTCTTGACGCAAGCGAGCCAGCGCGTTTTTCCGCGCTTGATTATTTTCGAGGGCATCGAGACGCTCCTGACCTGCCCGGAGCTTTTCGGACCATCTGAAACTTGAGAGGGTGGCTCCCGACGACACAGAGGGAGCTATGAGGAAGGGAAGATTTTCCGAGGAACAGATGGTCGGCATTCTGCGCGAGGCGGACAAGGATCCGGTGGCCCAGGTCGCCAAGCGCCACGGCGTGAGCGAGCAGACGA
>CAZIJE010000070.1:0-18491 GCA_964539435.1 uncultured Desulfovibrio sp. | reverse complement strand
CCTCCCGGCCGCCGGAGGCATCCCCGTCTTGCAGTTCACCATCGTCACCATCTTCCCGGAGTTCTTCGACTCCTTCCTCTGCTGCGGCCTGATGGCCAAGGCGGTGGAGGCGGGCGTGGTGTCCGTGGACCGGGTCAACCCGCGCGATTTCGCCCTGGACCGGCACCACACCGTGGACGACCGGCCCTATGGCGGCGGGCCGGGCATGGTGATGGGCCTGCCCACGGTGGCGGCGGCCTTGCGGTCGCTGCCGCGGCCCGGGAAGATGCTCATGCTGTCGCCGGCGGGCCGGCCGTTGACGCAGCGGCTGGCCGGGGAACTGGCCGGGGAAGAAGCCCTGACGCTTGTGTGCGGCCGGTACGAGGGCATTGACGCCAGGATTTTCGAGCTTTTTGACATCACGCCGGTTTCGGTGGGGGATTTCGTGCTGTCCGGGGGCGAGTCGGCGGCCCAGTGCCTGATGGAGGCCGTGGCCCGGCTGGTGCCGGGGTTCATGGGCAAGGACGCCTCGGCCGAGGAGGAGAGTTTTTCCTCCGGCCTCCTGGAGTATCCGCACTACACCCGGCCCGAGGTCTTCGAGGGCCTGCCCGTGCCGCCGGAGCTTCTCTCCGGCCACCACGCGGCCATTGCCGACTGGCGGCGCAGGCGGTCCCTGGAGGCGACGCTGGCGGCCCGGCCGGATCTTTTCGACCAGACCGCCATCAGCCCGGACGACGCCGCCTTCCTGCGGCGCATGCCCAGGCTGCGGCCCGGGCGGAACATGCACCTGGGGCTTGTCCACGGTCCGGTGGTGCTCAAGGACGGGAAAGTCGGCACGGTCTCTTTGACAAATCTCGACGTCCACGATATAGCGCGCGTTTCCCGTACCTACGGTCTGGGCGGGTTCGAGGTGGTGTCCCCGCTTCGGGACCAGTTGACGCTGGCCGGCCGGATCGTGGACCACTGGCGCACGGGGCCGGGACTGCGGTCCAACCCCGACCGGACCGAGGCCCTGTCCCTGGTGCGGCTGCACGAGGGACTGGACGCGGCCCTGGCGGCGGTTGCCGCCGACCACGGCGAACCGGCGGCCCTGGTCGCCACCAGCGCCAAGGGGCCGGCCACCATGTCCTTTGCGGCGGCCCGGGAATTGATCCGGTCCCGTCCGACGCTGGTGGTTTTGGGGACCGGGCACGGGTTGGCCGAGGAAGTGCTGGCCCGGGCCGAGGGGGTGCTGCCGCCGCTTCGGCCGTTTTCGGACTACAACCATCTTTCGGTGCGGGCCGCGGCCGGCATCCTCACCGACAGGCTGCTGGGCGACGCGCTGTAGGCGGCCGGCAACCACAACGACATTCCAAGGCCGGGACGGCGCGGACGCCGGCGGCTTTACCGAGGAGAAACCATCATGAACGTGATTCAGCAGATCGAGCGGGAGCAGATGCGCATGGACATTCCGGCGTTTCGCCCCGGCGATACCGTAAAAGTCCACCTGCGCATCATCGAGGGCGAGAAGGAGCGCATCCAGGTCTTCCAGGGCGCGGTGCTGCGCCTGCGCAAGGGGACCGTGGATTCCACCTTCACCGTGCGCAAGGTGTCCGACGGCATCGGCGTGGAGCGCGTGTTCCCCATGCACTCGCCGTTCATCGAGCGGGTGGAAGTGGTTTCCCAGGGCAAGGTGCGCCGCAGCCGGCTGTACTACCTGCGCGCCCTTCGCGGCAAGGCCGCCCGCATCAAGACCAAGACCAGCTGGGAATCCTAGGCCCCGGCTCCGCGCCGTGGACCGTTTCGGGCTCCCGCTTTCGGCCGTCGCCTGTCCGCCGCCTTGCCGGCCGGACAGGCGCGGCTTTCTGCGTTTATGCGCCTGACCCGCCCCGCGTCCGGCCCCCTGGTGGCCGGCATTGACGAGGCCGGCCGGGGCTGCCTGGCCGGACCGGTGGTGGCTGCGGCCGTGGTCCTGCCCGAGGCCTGCGCCCTTCCGGGGCTGACCGACTCCAAAAAGCTTTCTCCGGAAAAACGCGAGCGCCTGGCGCCGGCCATCAAGGCGCAGGCGTTGGCCTGGGCCGTGGGCATGGCCTGGCCGGCCGAGATCGACCGCATCAACATCCTGCAGGCCACGTTCGCGGCCATGGCCAGGGCCGTCGGGGCCGCGCCGGCCCGGCTGCGCGTGGACGGCGACAAGGCCATCCCAGGCCGCTACCTCTCGTTTCTGGACACGATGCCGGCCCAGGAGCCCGTGGTCGGCGGCGACCTGACCGTGCCGTCCATCTCCGCCGCCTCCATCCTGGCCAAGACCAGCCGCGACCGCTTGATGCGGGTCCTGGCCCGCCGATACCCGGGCTACGGGTTCGAGGCCCACAAGGGCTACGGCGTGGCCGTGCACCTGGACGCCCTTGTCCGGCTCGGGCCGTGCGCCATCCACCGGCTCACTTTCCGCCGGGTGCTGCCGGATACCTCCCGCCAACTCGGCCTGCCCGGCCTCTGAGCCGCCCATGCGCCGCATCCCCTTCCTTTCGACCTTTCCTCCCCGCCCAGGGGGCCCGGGGGGGATGATCTCCCCCGGCCGCCGGAGGCATCTTTTCCCACATCTTCCCGACGCGCGTCAGCGGCCCCTCTCCTGGCCGCCGGAGGCCTTTCCCCAATGACCGCCCGACACCTGACCCTCGGCCGCGAGGGCGAGGCCGTGGCCGAGGCGCTGCTGGCGCGCGCGGGCCTGCGGGTGGTGGTCCGCAACTACCGGACGCGGGGCGGGGAGGTGGATCTGGTCTGCCTGGACGGCGACACCGTGGCGTTCGTGGAGGTCAAGGCCCGGGGGCCGGGCAGCCTGCTCGACCGGCCGGAACAGGCCGTGACGCCGGCCAAGCGGGGCAGGATCATCCGGGCGGCGGCGGCTTTTCTCTCCGAGCGGGGCTGGTGGGACCGGCCGTGCCGTTTCGACGTGGTGGCCGTGACGGTTGGCGACGGCCGCCACGCGGCCACGCATCTGCCGGACGCCTTCGGCGTGGATGACGGCCTGGACCCCGGCCGGTTCTACCAGCCGGGGTAGGGCGCGGGGAGTCCGGGGGCGGGGCTAGTCGGCCTCGTCGATCTCGGCGCAGGGGCCGTCCTCGGTCAGGGAGAAGGCGGCGGCGGCTTCGAGAATGCGGGCTTCGACGTAGCCGACCGCATCGTCGTCGTCGGAGTCGAGGTCGAAACAGTAGCCGTCCTTGGACAGGAGGCCGTCGGGGATCAGGTCGCCGCGTTCCTCGGGATCGGTGATGGTGTCGGCGTAGAAGCAGACGGACAGGAAGCGTTCGCCGTCGAGGGTGGCCACGTCGACCATGGTGATGACCGGCCGGCCGCGCGGCGGTTCGGCCCGCAGGCTGTAGCTGGCCGGGGGGCGGGGCACGAAGGTGACGGTGGCTTCGCTGAGGCCCTCCAGGACGCCCTTGAGGCGCAGGAAGGCCTTCTTGACGCCGTTTGGGTCGTCGGTCCAGCTGTCGAGAAAGGTTTCCAATTCGGTCATTGCGGATCTCCTAAAGGTAGAACAGGACGAGCAGGTAACAGGATAATCCGATTACGGAAAAAATAAAATCGCTTCTGGACATGATTTTCCTCAAAAAAAGGTTGCCAAGCCCAAGGGCTTTCGATAGATACCGTTTCTCGCCGCGCCGAGGTAGCTCAGTCGGTAGAGCAGGGGACTGAAAATCCCCGTGTCGGCAGTTCGATTCTGTCCCTCGGCACCAGAAAGTTCAAGGGGTTAGCTGCAAAGCTGACCCCTTTTTCTGTTTTGTGCGCCATTTTGTGCCACTCCTGTGCCACTTTTTTGTGTGAAGGGACGTGATCCGGGGTGAAAATAGCTCGGCTTTCGAGGGATGGGAAGCGGCCTGTCGGGCCTGTCTCGGACTTGAGCAATCCGTCGAGGCCCGGGAGGATGACAACCCCCGGCCTCCCTGCTGCTGGCCACTACAGATGCCCCTTCACGCTTGCCGTGGGCCTCGCTGCCAAACGGCCCTCTGACGGAGGTGGATTCAATGAGCCGTTCCCAGAAGAAGCACCCTGCCGGCGGGTGTACCATTGCCACGTCGGAGAAGCAGGATAAAAGCCTGTCGGCCAGAGCGTGGCGGCGGCTTGTTCGCGTGGCCCTTTCCAAAGGACAGGAACCGCCACACGAAAAGGAAATACGGAATCCTTGGGATTGGGACAAAGACGGCCGTCAAAGGTTCGGCGCGGCTCTCTCCCCACAGAGCCTCAAGGAGGCCATGAGAAAATGATAGACCGCCGTGCTCTTGCCAAACGTCGCCGTCTCGGGTTGCGTCAGCTTAAACGGTGGCACTGCTTAGATGAAAACTACACCCCTCGCTTCATCGGCAGGGCTGGCACTACGCGTTGCCCCTGTTCCTGCATGGGGTGTGGTCATCAACGGAAATGGTGGGGACCGACCTTGCAGGAATTGAAGGCCGCGTTGCCGGATGAGGAAAGCCACCCCGATTGCCGAGGGTGATTGCTCCGGATCAGGACAGGCACGGCAAAAGGAAAGCGGCCCACCTCCGAAGAAGTAGGCCGCCGTTATCGCTGAGGTCTGGAAGTGATTGCGGCCTCGGCTTGATCGCACATACTTTATTGGGTTCGCCGTGCTGCGGTCCGCTCGGCCACAATTCGCATCTGCCGATTCTCGTAAATGAGTGCGTCGAATTTGGTCATGAGCGCTGAGAATCCGGCCCCGAGGACCTGCATGTTCCGCTGCAACGCGGCTGCCGTCGCCTTACTGTCCCCGCCCTTGGCCGCCAAAATGTCCTTGGTCTCGCTGGCGTTGTAGACCCGGGCCTTGTCCCCGAAGCGGACCAGTTCCGGGCCCTGCTCGCCCACATAGGCCCATTCGCCGGCCGCCGGGTCGCCGCCCGAGGCGTATCCGGTCAGCGCCGAGAGACCGGACCAGTCAGTGCTGGACATGGACAGGGAGTCGATAGACGGCGTGGAAGCCAGCGTGGCGGCCGTGCTGGCCATGGCCTCGATAGCCGCCTGCATGGCGTCGCCAATGGAAGGGCTCCACGACATCTGCGCGCCCAGGGCCTCGAGGCCGGCCTGAATGGAGGAGCCCAGGCCATCCAGGCCGGAGCCGAGGATCTGGAGGTTCGTGTTGACCAAGGTCAGTTGGTCGACCTGTTCCTGGTTCTTGTTGATGACCTGATACTGCGCAACAAGCTGTTCCTGCAGCACGTCCAGTTCGGATTTCGTGGTGCTCTGAAGGCCTGCCAGGGTCCCGGTTACGTCGTTGTAAATATCGTAGTATTTTGCCGACGCCCCGTAGTAGGATTTGGCCGACTGGAGATAAGTCTGGGAAAAGCTGGTCAGCTTCTGGACGTCAGAGGAATAGGTGAGGCTGCTGGAGTCCTCACTGGCCACCTTCACCTTGAGCTGGTTGTAATACGCCTGCTGTTGGGCAAACGTCTGCGTAGGCGTGTTGGGCGAAAGCGCTGAACTCCATGTGATGGACTGGATGGTCGAGGTGAGCGTGTCGTAGAGGTTCTTGTAGGTCGAGTAGGCCGAGGAGACGGAAGTCTTGAGGCCGTCGACCATCACCCTGACGTTCTGAACGGCCGTGATCTCGGCCTTGAGTTGGGCAATCCTGGTGCTGTTGATGGTCTGCATCAGGTTCAAGGCCGAATACTGCTCGTCATCGAATCCCTTCATGGCGTTCGCGGCATTGGCCCAATATGCGAAAGCTCGGCCAGTTCCGCGCCCTCTTGCATAAGCAGCCCAGCACCGAGTTTAGCGACCTGAGCCAGATTGCTTGCCGTGGGAGGGAACCCTTCCACCAAGCCGGTGAGCAGTTCTTGCCAGTCGGCTATGCCGGCGGCGATGTCGTTGACCTTGGTGAGAAGTTCGGCCCGGGGCGTGGGGGTTCCGACAACGGGCTCAGAGTGGTTGGGCTTACGCATGGCACACCTCCACTGAACCCGGCAGGACGGGAAGAATCGGCGCACAGGGCTCTTCCGGCAGCGAGGCCGGGCCATCGCCAAAGAACGGGCGGGAATGGCCGCAGAGGCCCTTTAAGAGCGTCCAGGCGTGGACCTCGGCCAGGGCGTAAGATTGAACACGGGACGCGGACAGGGTAAGCGGATGCTCAGCCATGACACTACCTCCTTGGGGTAGGGTTGGGGTCAGGCCCGAGCGAGAGGGGACCAGCCTCTTGCCCGGGCCGTTTGTTATTCTTCGTCTTCAGCCAGCGGGCGGGGGCCTTGCCCGTCAACGAAGTCTTCCAAGGCTTTTTTGGACGTCCTCCATTCGCGGCCGATTTTGACCCCCCGCACACGGCCGTCTTGAAGCAGCTTCGCCAGGGTGTTTTCGTGGACCCTGAGCATCGCCGCAGCTTCCTTGAGGGTTAACCCGATCGGCTCTTGCCCTTCTGGGCTGTCCTTCATCGCGGTGCCTCCTTGATCTTTTGGGGAAGCTATTCTAAGTTAAAATTGACGTCAACTAATTTAAACAAAGTCAAAAGTGGTAAATACTAAGTTTACATAACACCCAATACGAGACATATTTTTGAAAGTGGTGCGGTGTCGTGGTTTTGTGGCTTATTTTAAGGGCTGAGTGGGAAAAACTTCATGCATGCAGAAAAAACCCAATATTTCAGCCTCCTGCATCGTGGGAAAATCACTGCCGAGGCCCGGGAAATTCACCCGGCAAGGGAAAGGGCGTGCGCTTTCCACTTGCCGGGCATCCTGGCCCTGCCCTTGGGACACTCCCGGTCTACTCCCGGATTGCCCCCGGTTTCCACCCGGGCTGATTCCCGTTCGCGGCCGGGATGAGCAAAGCGTGGCGGGGATTGTCGCGGACCTCGGCCAAGGGTTCGCGGCCGGGCCGAGGGTGATACTTTTTTCCCACGAAAAAGCCCCGGGGGGGCCGGGGCTTGAATGGTGGGGGTTCAATTTTGCGCAGCCTTTGCCGCTACGGGATCATCCGTTTGCCCGCCTGCCCCAGGAAAACAAAAGTCTCTTTTCGGCCCTGGACGCCGGGGAGCATGTCCAGAGAGGCTACGCAATGGTCGCCCATCTGGAACGTGCCGTCCGGGTTCTGGTCCACCTTAACCGTTGCAGTGCCGAGGCCACGCCCGGGAATAGTGACCATCTTGCGCGAATACAGGTTCATGTCTTCCATTTTCCTTTCTCCTGCGTTGTAGGTGTTTTCCTGTTCAGTCCTGCCAGGGCTGGCCTACAGGATGCTTTCTGTAGTGTTCAGCCACCTCAGTAACCCATTCTTGCTCAGTCAAAGCCGAGTTGACGATAAGGAACTTTGCCCCGTTGCGGCTGGCCTCGATCCGTTCCTGGAACGCCTCGGGCGTCTCATTCGGGCCACGTTCGAGAAGGAGGCCGTTGGCCCGGACACGGGGGCAGTCCCGTCCGGCAAAATTCAGGTAGTAGCGTGGCGCATCATCCTCGGCCTTCTTGATGCATTCAAGGTGCGCAAGGCGGCTGGACAACCTAGGCATTTGCAGTAACCTCCTCTTGCGGCTTGCGTCCGTCCACGACTTGCGCGCAAACAAAAAAATCAGAATCAGGGAAGGCGGCCTTGGCGTCCTCTTCGGTGGCGTAATGAACACCACGGCAAAGGAAACCACCTTCAATGTTTGGGACGATTACAGGAACAAATGGATATGGCTCCTCGGGCGCGAGGTCACGTTCCAGTTGTTGGAGCCTTTTTACCAGCCCTTTCATTATTGCTTGTCCTCCTCTCGGGCTTCCAGGGCACAGAGACGTTTTTCGAGGTCGCAAACTTCAAGAGCCTTACGGTGCGCCTCGACCAACCCGGCCAGGGCCTGGGCTTCAGATGGTGTCAACTGGCCCTTGGACACGCCGTCGAGAAGCGCAGCGGTCACTGCCGGCAAATCGGCCGCCGTCTCGATGGCTGGCAGTTTCACCTTGACCGGGGCATCTTTTCTTGGCGGGCAAAGGCGGTCGAGTATCGCCCGTAAAACTGGCCCATCGCCAGCCAGGGCCAATTCAAGGGCCTTCTCCACCACTTCCTTTGCCTTGCCGTCGATAAGGGCTTGTGCGGCCCTTGTAGCGTGATTCCTGGCCCCCCGGGGCTTGCCGGCGGGATTGCCGCTTTGTCCGGGCTGGAAGAGGTGCTTTTTCTGTTTCTGGTCTGAATTTTCAGACATGGGCTTCACCTCCTATGCCGCTTCACCCTTTGCCGGGGCCTGGGCTTTGGTCATCATCTTCATGCGTTCCTCGATCTCGCGGGCGTACTTCGCCAGGAGCCAGAAGGTCGTGTATTCCGCGCCTGCTCGGTCGCCGCAGAAGAGAAAGGGAACGGCGTATCGCACCTGAAATGTGAGGACCGATTGAAGGACGGCGTGCGGCTTCATTTCCGACCGGTAGAGACCATCCGCCACGTCGCGCATGGACGCCTCAATGACCACGGCCTTCAGTTCGTAGGAGGACAGCCGGCGAAGCTCCCGTTCAACGCGCTCCCTGTTGGCCCCCATGAGGCAGGAAACAAGGTCGCCAAGTTCCTTGCGCTCAATGCCCACGCAATCCTCGAAACCAGGCAGCGAGTAATCAGCAGTCGGCAGGGCGGCGCGCTCCACCTCGGCCTCATACTTGGTGAAGGTGAAAACGCGCTGTTCCCTGGTGTCAGCGATAATCCGCATAGCTTCTCCGACGCCGGGGCTTGTAGCCGCTCTTCTTTCTGTTCAAAGCCCACTCCATGCGCTCAAGTTCTCTGGTGGCCTCGCGCTCCTGCCGGTCCTTGGTCTCTTCTGTTCTCGCAGGAAGAAATGATCTAGTATCGCTCGTCATACGTCTTCCCCTGCTCGTGATAGGTCCCGGACTCCCGGCAGTAAGCCAAGGTGGCCTTGCCACGCTGTCCCACTTCACGGAACCGGACCTTGCCCACGTAGATGTCCGTCAAGTCCTCCTCCAGATGCCGGTAAACCGTGATTCCGTTGTCAGCCTTGTTGTACCAATGGGCTGAGCCCGAAATGTCGTAGAGGGTGGGCACCGGATATTCCCCCGTCTCCTTGTCCTTTTGCAGCTTGGTCGGATGGGCCACGATCCAGACATGCACGTCATTGATCCGTGCGAATCGGCGCACTTTGGAAAGGGCCTGGGAAATGTATTCGGTTTCCGAGAGCCCTGCCGGGCGGTTGTGCTCGAGCTCGTTCCAGGGATCGAGGATCGCGCCCTTAACCCCATGGCGAAAGATCGCGGCCCGGACCTTGGCCAGGATCGTGTCCAGGCTCATGTCCTCGTCACCGAGCATGATGAAATTGAAGGTCCCGTCCATCTGGCCCAGGGCGGACTCCATTTCATCGGGCCGCATTCGCTCCACAAGGACCCGAGAAGGCGCGAAAGGCTTGCCCACAAGCTTTTCCATGATCGAGGCCGCGTGACGCTGTACGGGCCAATTCTCGGGGCTACAGAAACAGAAGGACCAACCGTGCTGCTTGAAGAGGTTCACGGCCAAGGCGTCCAGCCAGTTCGACTTCCCGGAGCCGGGAATGCCGGTAATGATCGTCATTTCCCCGGTGCGCACGGTGTAGAGCTCGTCTACCGCCGGCCACCCTGTGGACAGGCCACGACGGAAGCCTTCGGCGTAAAGAAGCTCCACGTCGCCCTTGATGTCTGCGGCCGTGTAGAGCCCGGCAATGGGCATGGCCCGGGCCTCGTCAACGACCTGCCGGGCCGCGTCCGGGCCGAACTTCACCAGGACCTCGTTGATGTCCTTGCATCCTTCCGGGTAGGTGACGCGCCAGCACTTTTCGAAGCCGATGCGCCGGGCAAGCTCGCGCTCCAGGGTCTGGCCCGGGGCGTCGTTGTCCACAGCCAGAATGACGCGGCCGTACCCGGCAAGAAGCTCCTCCGCCGACTCCAGGAAGGAAAACTTCTTCTCGTAATTCTTGGTGCCCGGACTCGGGGCCCCGTCAGGTACGCTGGTCACGGCCTGGTAGCCGATGGTCACCAGGGACAGGGCGTCCATCTCGCCCTCGGTGACGATGAGCGTCCGGTCGGCGCCGGCGCGCTTGGCGACCTCATCGAACCGGTAAAGGCACTTTTCCGCGTCCTTGGCCTGGCGGAAATTCTTGTGCCCGTCGCGGTATTTGACGTTCACCACCTCGCCGCCCTTCAGGTACGGGAACTGGATGCACGTCACCTCGGCATTGGGCCCGGGCATCCAGGCCGGTCCGTAGCCAACCTGGTTGGCCACCAGGACTTCGGGGGCAATGCCTCGGCCCTGGAAGTACTCGACGACCTTGGCCGGCAAAGACAGCTTGGACGGGTCCCAGGCAGGCTTTACGGCCTTTTTCGGTCTGGCCTCAGACTTCTCGTCGGCTCCAGTCTTGAGTCCGCCGGTCCAGCCGCAGTGCCAGCAGTTCCAGACGCCTTCCTCGACGTTGACGCTCAGGCACGGGGCTGTGGACTTCTTGCGGGAAGGCGAGCACTGCGGACAGGTGGTCTTCACATCTCCCGAAGCGCCAGCCGGGACCTGGATGCCGAAGTCAGCGAAGGTCTTCATGGCTATACCGCCGCCAGGTCGCCCCGATTGATCCGGGACTTGGTTGGGCCGCCCATCTTCATCGTGAGGGCGTCGAACTTTTCGCGGAGCTTGGCCGTGCTGAGAATGTTGCGGCTCCAGAACAGATCCCTGGACGCCCACCGGATGACCTCTTCGATGCGTTCCGGGGGCCGCTTGTCGAGGCGAATCATAAAGTCCACGTGCCTGGCCCAGGCCTGGAGGTCAGGGGCTTTGTGCTCGGGATTGCGCTTACGAATTAGGCTGAAAAGCAACTCGGCAAGTCGGACCTCGGCAGAGTCCGACGAGAAGGTCTTCTTTCTTACTTCTTTTCTTTCTTGTTTATATTGTGCCCCTTCGATGCCCACCGAGGGATTTTCGTTGTGCCCTTCATCGTGCCCTTCGTAGTTCGCTGGCGTCTGATATTTGTCATAATTCAATATAGTTACAACCATCCCTTGTGTGCCCTTCATTGTGCTGATCATTTTGCCCTCTCGAAGCCCTTCATAGGCCCTTCGTATCTGCTTCGGAGAAGGGGCCTCTTTCCTGAAACCGGCCATATAGGAACATGCCTCACGCATTTCGCTGGCGGTCGTGAAAAGCTGTCCGCGCTTCAACCTCTGGCCGTCTTTTCGTCGGGCGCGCATGAGCATCCAGAAGAACAGCTTGAAGGCCAGCGGGTTCATCTGCATCAGGTCGGACTCAAGGGTTTTTCGGGCGAGTAGGACATACCCGCCCGGGATGATCGGTTCGGCGTTCATGATCTGACCCTATTGCTCCATAGGGGGGGGGCGGCCCAGGCCTCGCACCAGTCCACGATCCTGGACGCCCTTCCCCAGCGGGGCCACCCGGCAACGGCGAACAGGGAAATGATGCGGGCACGCGCCCATAGGACCAAAGCCAGCCTGAGGGCGGTCATAAGGCTACCCCCTGAATCCACTTCATGCGATCCAGCAACACTTCGTTCTCAGCCATGAGCCGAGCGATACGCCGATGATTCCGGGCGAACCGGCGGAAGGCGGCCCACAGGCGTGGGCTATCGGGGTTGACGGCCGGGGCCAGGGCTGGCATTGAGGCGGTGTCGGCTGCCTCAATTTTTGCGCCTCGAAGCTCTCGTAAAGCTTCGGGGCGCTTCTTATTGGTTCGCATCATGCCCCCCGTTATGCCGCCTCGTCCTCGGTCTTTCTGGTACGCTTCGCCACCCGGGGCCGGTTCTGGAGCCAGTCCAAAAAGGAATCGCGCTCCAAAACGATGCGGCCGTTGATCTTGCGGTGGACGGGTCCGACGCCGGCACAGATCGCATTATGGACAGAGCCAACAGCGATGGTTTCAGGCAATAGCTTGGGGACAGCGGTGAGGGCGAAGTTCGGGGGGAGTTCTTTTCTCGCGTTGGCGAAAAAATCAGCCACGGCAGCAGACCAAGGCTCAACATTGCTAACATTCCTGTTTTCTTCCATTTTTTCGATCTCCTTTTCGGCCACTATCCCCGCCAGCCCGCGCATGGGCCATTACATCCATGCAAAAATGTTTTGTGGTGGGAAGGGCCGTGAAAACGAGAATGGTGAATTCCATGGACATCGACCGCCCCCTGCGTGAGAAAATTTTCAGGGTGGCAAAAAAACGCCTGGCCTACGAAATAGGCCAGGCGGCAGATTGTTTAATGCGGAAAAGGGGAGGGGCTACACGGCCAGCAACCGCCTGGGGTCGATCTTCAAGGCCTCGGCCAGAAGACGGGCGTTCTTCTTCCCGATGGGCCGGCGGCCGTTCTCCATCTCGCTGATATGCCGGCGCGGGATGCCGGCGACCTCGGCAAGGGCGGCCTGGGTCATGCCTTCCCGATACCGTGCACCGGCCAGGAACACGCCGGGCAATTCCTCATCCTTGAAGGGCAGCACTTCCCGCCAGGGCTTGGTCGGCTCTTCCTTGGCCTCAAAGCCGAGGCCCCGCAGGTAGTCCACCGCTTCCTGGCGTTTGGACGCCGGGCCAGTGAAACAAAGCTCCACGGCGTCAGTAGGGGGCTTTTTCGTGTGTGCCTGCATAAACAACCTCGATGACCTTGATTTGTCCGACCACGTCCTCCCACACGGCGACGTAGGTCGGTTTTCCTTTCTTCAGGTGGCAATGATGCCGGTTGCCGGGCAGCCTGGAATAGTTCGGCCAGTCGCCGCGCACCGGGCCGCCGGCCTCGATGTCCGCAATCAGGAGCGCCAGGGCTTTTTGGACTTGGAGCGGCAGGCGCGTAACCCGCTTTTCAGTCTTGGCCGCGATGTTGACTTTCCAGCCCATGGGCTCCCCTTGGGGAATTAGGTACTATTTTTTAGTACACAGTCAAGATGGAAAGGGCAGCCCGGTCGGGGAGGCTACCCCCGCACCTGCTTGCGAATCGACACTACCTTGCCCGGCTTGGCCTCCACGGCAGCCCCAAGGGCGGCAACGGCCCGGGCCTTGGCCTCGGCTCCTGGGTGAGTGTACCGCTGCAGCATGGCCAGAGTGGACCAGCCAAAAAGTTCCATGATGGTCCGGGCATCTACCCCGGCGGCCAGCATGAGGCTTGCGGCGGTGTGGCGCAGGCTGTGAAAGACGATCTTTTCCCGGCGATCCTCGCGGCCGTCATTGAAGCCGAGCGCCACCAGGGCCTTTCGGAAACAGGTGGGCATGAGCTTCCATCGGCCGCCCTCGGAATTGATGAAAACGAGTGCGCCGGGTTCCCCGTGCGGTTTTTGGGCCAGCATTTCAAAAAGCTGCGGGGTCATGGGGAAGGCCCTTGGCTTGCCCGTCTTGGTATGAACCAGGGTCAGCGTCTTGGCGTCCATATCCACACACCCCCACGTCAGGGAAGCAAGTTCACTGAGGCGCGCTCCTGTATGGGCGGCGGCCAGGATGAATTCCCAGGCATTCGGGTCGCGGCGTTCCACCTCGGCAAGCAAGGCTTGAAGCTGGGCAGGGGAGAGGAAGCGGTGACGGGCGTTGTCGATGCGGCCAAGCTCCACGCCAACGGTCGGCGGGTCGCCTTCAAGGAGGCCCCATTTCTTGCCGTGCATCCAGACGGCGCGAAAGGTGGCGAAAACATGCTGGATCGTCCGGGGCGACTTGCCGGCCTCGCGCATCTCCTGGCGCAGGGCTTCCAGGTCCCGGGGGCGGATGCTCCGCAGGGGGAGGGTGGCCAGGCGGGGGGACAGCCAGACGCGATAGCCTTTTTCTTCGCCGCGCCAGGTCTCGGGGCGCTTTTCTTGCTTGGCGTAGGGCTCGTAATGGTTGGTCCAATAGTCCGCCAGGGAAATGTTGCGCTCGGCCTCCTGGCGGCGGTGCTCCGTAGCTTTCTGCCGGGCCTCGGCAAGGGTGACGGCTCCTTGTCCGGTTCTCGCGGCCTCTTTGAGGCGGGAGAGCTCGGCCTGGGCCTTGGCCAGGGTCCAGCCCTCGGAAGCCCAGCCTAGGGCCTCCTGGCGCTTCTGGCCGTCCACGGTGAAACGCAGGCAAAAATATCTGTCAGGCTTGACCCCGTGTCGGCGTGTCGGGTGCAGGCGGCAGCGGATGCCCGGGGCCAGCTTTTCCCATTTGTCGGACATGGCCTTTCACCTCCAAGAGGAAATCCCGTCCCGAAAAGTTGTGCCACTTCTGTGCCACCAAAACGGATGAAAGAGGGGGATTCGGCATGAATCCGCGTGAAAGACGGTAGGGGCTACCGCCTGGAAATGCAAGGCTTTTATGAGGCGAGGTGAAACGACGTGAAAGGCGGAATGGCGACTGAAAATCCCCGTGTCGGCAGTTCGATTCTGTCCCTCGGCACCAGAAAGTTCAAGGGGTTAGCTGTAAAGCTGACCCCTTTTTCTGTTGCGCGCCCGAAATTCGCATCCTCTCCTTGCCGGCAACGCATTTCCGAAGTCCGATGATCGCCACCCGTCAGGCGGCGCGCGATTTGGCACTGATTTGCGGCCAGTTCGGCACGCCGCCTTACAACGCCGCCTGCGCTACTGCGCAGCCCGGAACCGTGTTGCAGGCAATATGGGAAGGATCGCCGGCCTGGAGCTTGCGGAAACGGGACGAACTGCGTTTGTTCACTGGGCTTCCGGCACGGTATCGGCCGGGCCGGATTTGGCCGCGACCGTCACGTCTTGCCATCCCCATGCGCCGCTGGTATTTCGGGTCAGGATGCGAACCGGGCCCGGGATGTTGCGGGCCGGGAGGATGCCATGCGGCGCGGCCTGACGGTGTTTCTGGTGTCGGCGGCGGTTGTCCTGATCCTCGGGGTCTGCCAGGCGCTGGCGCAAAGCGTCCGGGCCAAGGAACTGCGGCAGTCCCTGGGCCTTGCCCCCATCCAACCTTCCCAGGCCTTTCTGGACGGCTTTTTCATCGCCGACGAATCCCGACCCGCCTTTCTGTACGGTCCGGTCGGAACCTTTGCCGCTTCCCGGACCTGTCCCGTGGCCTGGCTGCTCGAGGACGCGGAAAAGGAACGGATCTCCCGCCGGGAGCCGGGCAATCCGGTCTTCGAATATACCGTTTATCTGGAGCAGGACTGCCCGGACGGGGTCACGCACTTCGTGTTCGTGGACCAGAGCGCCATGAATCCCAGGCAGTGGATCGAGTGGCGGCGGCAGTTCCACAAGAACAAGGCCGAGCCGGAATACGCCGACGCGGTCACGCGCCTGGAAAAGGCCATTGCCCACGGCTTTCCCGTGTCCGGCGAAATGCGGTTCGTGCTGCGCGACGGCGAACTGGCGCCGGGCTCGCTCCAGGATCTCCTGCCTTCGGGCTTTTCCTGTCCGCCGCGCTACGACTGCGAGCAGGGGACGCCGGTCAACTGAGCCGGCCCAAAGGACCATGGCGTGAAACGGTCCCGAACGCGACCCGGCGAGCGCAGAACCGCCTGGACGGTGCTCGCCGCCTTGGCCGCCTTTTCGGTCTGGCTCGGCCTGACCCAGGCCCAGTTCAGCCCGGCCGTGGACGTGGCCCTGTCCCCGCCCCGGCCGGTCGGCCACGTGGGCGGGCAGGAGGCCGGCGGCCGGGCCTTTGCCACGGCCGCCTATCTCGGCGACCTGCCCGGGGCCGCGCCGGCCACGCCGGTGGAGAGCTACGACCCCGACACCCTGTCCGACCGGATCGACGGCAAGGCGGAACTGTATCTCGCGGCCAATTTCAGGGAGATGTCCTGCCGGGCCTATGCGCTGGCCGGCGGCGCCCGGGTGGACGCGGCCGTCTACGCCCAGGCCGCGCCGTCCGACGCCTACGCGGTCCTGAGCGCCCAGCGCCGGTCCGGGGCCAGGCAGAGCCCGGTCTCGCCCGACGCCTATGCCACGGAAAACGCCCTCTATTTCACCAAGGGCAACCTGTACGTGGAACTGGTGGCCGACCGGAGCGATCCGGCCACCGCGGCCGCGCTGGAGGCCTTTGGCGCGGCCCTGGCCGCCGCCTTGCCGGGCGAGGCCAAATCCGGGCAGGCCCAGGCCACGGTCGTGGACGAAAAGGCCCTTTTCCCCAAGGACGGCCTGGACGCCCAGAGCCTGCGGCTGGCCGCCTCCGACGCCATGGGTCTGGCCGGCTTTTCCAACGTCTACACCGCCGAATACGCCCTGCCCTCGGGCGCGGCCACGGCCTTCCTGGCCCGCCGCGACAGTTCGGAAGCAGCCGCCCGGGACGCCAAGGCCTTTGTCGATTTCCTGGCCCAAAACGGCTACGCGCCCGCAGCCGCGCCCGGCCTGCCGTCGGGGGCGGCCTTTCTGGCCGCCGACGGCTCCTTCGAGGTCGTCTGGGCCGACGGTTCGGTGCTCGCCGGAGTCCACGACGCGGTCAGCCGGGAGGCGGCCCTGGACCTGGCGGCCAGGCTGGCCGCGAGTCTCAAGGAGCATGCCCCATGACCGGTTCCGCCACGCCGCTGCCCCCCGACCCGCGTAATGCAGCCGACCCGGCCGTCCGGGACCGGCTCAGCCGCCGGGACTTCCTGCGCCGGCTGGCCGGGGCCTCGGCCGGGGCCGTGGTGGTGGGCGGCCTCGGCCTGGCCCTGTACGACCCCAAGGGGCCGGCCCCGGGCGGGGGCGGCAAGGCGCTGGCCACGCTCGGCGATTTCGCCGTGCCCGCGCCCCTGGCCGGCAGGCCCCGGCTGGCCGAGGTCCACGGCACGGACCGCAAGGCCATGTTCGCGGCTGGCGTCCGCGCCCTTGGCGGCATGGAGGCCTTTGTCTCCCGGGGCGATGTGGTGCTGCTGAAGGTCAACGCGGCCTTTGCCTCGCCGCCGCTTCTGGCGGCCACCACCCACCCGGATCTGCTGGCGGCCGTGGCCACGGCCTGCCGCGAGGCCGGGGCGGCAAGGGTCCTGGTCACGGACAACCCCATCAACAATCCGGACAGCTGCTTCGAGGTCTCGGGCCTGGCCGGCGCGGCCCGGGACTGCGGAGCCAGGATCCTCATCCCCCGGCCAGGCCTTTTCGCGCCCCTGACCCTGCCCGGGGGCAGGCTCCTCACGGACTGGCCGGTCCTGGCCGGGGCCTTTGCCGGGGTCACCAAGGTCATCGCCCTGGCCCCGGTCAAGGACCACCAGCGGGCCGGGGCGTCCATGAGCCTCAAAAACTTCTACGGCCTCCTCGGCGGCCGGCGAAACATCTTCCACCAGGACATAAACGGCGTCATCGCCGAACTCGGCCGGCTCCTGCGGCCGACCCTGTGCGTCCTCGACGGCACGGCCGCCATGATGACCAACGGCCCGACCGGCGGCTCCCTGGCCGACCTCAAGGCCACCGGCGTCATGATCCTGTCCGCGGACCCCGTGGCGGCGGACACGGTCGGCGTGACGCTTCTCGACCGGACCCCGGCCGACCTGCCCTACCTGCGGCTGGCGGCGGCCGCCGGGGTCGGCACCATGGACGTGGCGTCGCTCAATCCTGTTGTCGTCAACACCGAACCGGCGGCGGGGTAGGGCGGCCATGCGCATCGTCACGGCCCGGCGGATCAGCCAAGCGTTTTTCCTGGTCCTTTTCCTCTGGTTCTGCGTCGTGGCCACGGTCGGCGACCGGTTCTGGCAGCTCCGGGGCTGGCCCATCAACTGGTTCCTGTGGTTCGATCCGCTGACGGCCCTGTCCACGGCCCTGGCCACGGGCACGCTGTTCGCCCCGCTGGTGTGGGCCGTGGCCGCGCTTGGGCTCACGCTGTTCCTTGGCCGTTTTTTCTGCGGCTTCGCATGTCCCCTGGGCACGCTCCAGCACCTTGTCGGGTATCTGAGCCGCCGCCGGGCCGGCCGGCCGGCCAGGATCGCGGACAACCGGCCGAGCCGGTGGCAGGGGCTCAAGTACCCGGTCCTGGTCCTTCTGCTGGCCGCCGCCGCCCTGGGCAGCGTCCAGACCGGACTCCTCGATCCGCTGCCCCTGGTTTCCCGCAGCGTCAACCTGGCCGTCCTGCCCCTGGTCGATCCCGGCCACGGCCTGGTCCAGCCCGAAGCCAGGCTCTACGACGGGGTCTGGGTCTTCGGCCTGGTCTTTGCGGCCGTCCTGGCCCTCACTTTTTTGCGGCCGCGCTTTTTCTGCCGGTTCCTGTGCCCGCTCGGCGCGCTCTACGGCCTCGTGGCCCGGTTCGCGCCCTGGCGCATGGGCAAGCGGTCGGAAAAGTCCTGCGGCGACTGCCACCTGTGCGAGGAATACTGCGAGGGCGGCTGCCGTCCGTCCGGGGAGATCATCCTCGGCGAGTGCGTCCTGTGCTGCAACTGCCTGGACACCTGCCCCACCGGCCGCATCGGCTTTGCCGGCCGGCCGTCCACGGCCGGGGAGCGGGCCCTGCCGGACGTCTCCCGGCGCGGGGCCGTGGCGGTCCTGGCCGTGGGGGCCCTGTCCGCGCCCCTGTGGCGGGTCGGCGGGGGCCTTGCCGCCGGAAAGGACCCCGCCCTCCTGCGGCCGCCCGGCTCCCTGGACGAGGACCGGTTCCTGGCCCGGTGCATCCGGTGCGGCCAGTGCATGCGCGTGTGTCCGTCCAACATCATCCATCCGGCCAGACCGTGGCCCTGGTGGGCCGCTCCGGCAGCGGCAAGACCACGCTGG